>NZ_JAVREL010000017.1:0-165747 GCF_031845365.1 Streptomyces litchfieldiae | reverse complement strand
CAACCGCCGCCCCGTCCCGCCATCGATCCCCCACCAGACATGGATCAACAACCCCGCCAAGCGACACCAAATCGAACAACAGAGTTCATAGCATCACATTCGTTTCATTTGACTTGACAGGCACCGCAACGCCGACCACGCCCTGATGAACCAGGAGTCCCAGGCCGTCGACTCCCGCAATCTGCCGCACGCGCTGGTCTCCTACGTCCCGGGCCGATTCGGCCAGTGTGTCGCCGACTACGTCACTGGCCGCATCGCCTACGCCCGCCCGTTCCACGTGTGGCGCGACGCCTCCGGCGCCTGGCACAAGACGGAGGTGCCGGTGCCGATGAACTCCAGCCAGCGCTCCCAACTCGTGCTGGACGTCCACGACAACGCGTACGTCGTCCTGCCCTACGGCCGGATCGCCGCCGCCTCGGCCGCCAGCTCCTGGAGCGCCTGGGCGCTGCTCCACGACGGCGGCCACACGCGCAACGCGTTCGGCGAGGTCGTCGTCGACCGCACGCGGGTGGCCGTGGACGGCGTGCTGTCGTTCCTCTACCAGGAGCGCTCCAGCGGCACCACGCCGTCGGCGCTGCGTGTGGTCGACTTCCAACTGCCGCGCTGAGTCCGCCCGTTCGCCCGCGCGGTCACCGCTCCCGGCCGAACACCACCGACCAGGGCGCCGCCCCCGCGTCCGCCACCAGCGGCGGCGCCGGACGTGCCGCGCCGTCCAGTACCGCGGCGGCGATCTCGGCGAACCGCGGCGCGGCCGGGTGCGGGGAGCGCGCCGGCCAGGCGGCCCGCGTGGTCGCGCGCAACGGGTGCCCGGCCAGCGGGCGCCAGGCCACGCGCGGCTGGCGGCGGGCCGTCTCCTCCGGCAGGAACGCCACGCCGCGCCCGGCGAGCACCAGGCCCAGCAGGAAGTCCGGGTGGCGGGCGTGCCGGACGCACGGCGGCACGAAACCGCCCGCCCGGCACACCTCCACCAGCTCGTCGTACCACTCGGGCGCGGTGGCGCGCGGGAAGAGGATCAGGTCGTGGCCGGCCAGGTCGCCCATCGCCGGCTCGCGCAGCCGGGCCAGGGCCGAGTCCCGCGGCAGCACCACGCCCAGCGGCTCGGACGCCGGCGGGCCGAACCGCAGCCCGGGCTCCTCGGCGGCGCCGCCCGGGCGCAGTACCAGGCCCACGTCCAGGCGCGCCTCGGTGAGCATGCGGAGCTGCTCACCGCTGGTCAGCTCGTGCAGGTCCACCTCCAGCCCGGGCATCCGCTCGGCCAGCAGCCGCAGCAGCCCGCGCAGCGCGGTCGCGGACGTCTCCGGCGAAACCCCGGCCCGCAGCGTGCCGATCGCGCCCTCGCCGGCCTGCGCCATGACCGTGCGCATCCGCTGCTCGGCCGCGAGCAGCGCGCGGGCCTCCGCCACCAGCAGCCGCCCGGCCGCCGTCAGGGCCACGCTGCGCCGCGAACGGTCGAACAGCTCGACCGCCAGTTCGCGCTCCAGCCGCTGTATCGACTGGCTCAGCGGCGGCTGCGCCATGCCCAGCACTTCGGCGGCGCGGCCGAAGTGCAGTTCCTCGGCGACGGCCAGGAAGTGGCGCAGGTGGCGGGAGAGGTCCACGGGGAGACGATAGGACACGTGTCGAACGAACAGCATGAGGTGGCGGCCATCTTCGCCGACGCCGGCGTCGCGGGCCGGCTGCACGTACGGGATCTGGACCACGGCGGCGAGGTGGCCGTCGGGGCGGACGACCGGGTGGTGATCGCGTCCATCTTCAAGATCCTGCTGGTGCTGGAGTTCGCCCGGCAGGCCGTCGCCGGGCAGCTCGACCCGCGGGAACGGGTCCTGGTGCGGACCGGGGACCGGCTGGGCGGCTGGGGCCTGGCCGGCTGCGCGGACGACGTCGAGGTGTCGCTGCGCGACCTGGCGTACTTCACGATGTCGGTCAGCGACAACACGGCGGCCGACCTGCTGCTGCGCCGCGTCGGGCCGGACGTACTGCCGCTGCTGGCCGAGGAGTTGGGGCTGGCGGCCACGCGCGTGGTGGGCGGGCCCCGGCAGGCACTGGAGTCGATGCTGGCGGACGTCGGGGCGCGCGACGCGGACGAGTTCGCCCGGATCTACCCGACGCTGCCGGAGGAACGGCTGCGCGCGCTGCGGGTGTTCGACCCGGAGCACGCCACGTCGAGCACGCCGCGCGAGATCACCCGGCTGCTGGAGCTGATCTGGCACGACGAGGCCGGCCCGCCCGAGGCGTGCGCGCTGGTGCGGGAGTTGATGGGGCGGCAGCTCTTCTGGACCCGGCTGGCCGCGGGCTTCCCGCCCGGGGTGACGGTGGCGGCCAAGACCGGCACGCTGCCCGGCCTGCACATGGAGGCCGGCGTCGCCCGGTACCCGGACGGCGGCCGGTACGCGATCGCCGTCTTCGCGGCCGGCCGGGGGCTGGCCAGCCGCGCGATCGAGGTCGATCTGGCGCTGGGACGCGCGGCGCGGTGGGCCGTTGAACACCTCCGTGACCTGCGGTGATATGCCTTCGGATATCGGAGCGGCGAGCATGTGATCTTGGACAGGCGGGCAGGGGCGGTGATGAGCTCTGGCCTCGACACCGAACCCGACTCGGAGGAGATGCCGACATGTCCGGATCACGATTCGGCCGCCGGGGATTCCTGCGGACCGTGACCGCGGGTACCGCGCTGGCGACCACGGGCGCCGCGGTCACCGGGGCCGTCCCCGCCACCGCGACCGCCACGACCCCGGCCGCCCGGCCGGCCACCCGCGCCGGGCGCGCCACGTTCCGCTGGCTGGGCACCTCCGGCTGGCGCGTCGACACCGGCGAACGGACGCTGCTGATCGACCCGTTCCTCACCCGCTTCGCCACCGGGCTGTTCGACGGGGCCTTCGACCCGGCGACCGAGCTGACCGTGGACACGGAGGCCATCGCCGAGCACGCGGGCACGCCGGAGACCATCCTGGTGACGCACGCGCACTGGGACCACTTCAGCGATGTGCCGCACATCGCCGAGACGACCGGGGCGCGCGTCGTCGGCACCGCGACGACGTACAACCTCGGGCTCGCCTTCGGACTGGACAGCGCCCGGCTCAGCCCGGTCAAGGGCGGCGAGGTCTTCGACTTCGGCGACTGCGTCGTGGAGGTCATCGCCTCTCTGCACAGCCGCAACGCCGCCTACTCCATGGCCTTTCCGGGCGTCCGCACCAGCCCGCCGGCCACCCGGCCCACCACCATCGGCGAACTGCCGGAGGGCGACACGCTGGCCTACCAGGTGACGGTCAAGGGCGGCCCGTCGGTGTTCTTCATGGGGGCCAGCGACTTCGTCGCGCGCAACCTCACCGGACTGGCGCCCGACGTCGCCATGATCGCCATCCCGTCCTCCGACGCCGTCCACGACTACGTCCCCCGCCTCCTCGCGGCCCTGGACCGGCCGGCCACCGTGGTCCCCGTCCACTGGGACCACTTCGAGGTGCCGCTCGTCAACCCGCCCCGGGTTCCGGACGCCAAGACCCAGCGGTACCTGGACGCGTTCCTCGCGGCGGTGCGCCGGGTCGCCCCGGACACGCGGATCCTGCTGCCGGCGTACCTCACGCCGTACTCGTTCTCCGGCTGAGGGCAGCGCTCGGTCACGGCCCGGGGCGGCAACGGCCGTTCGACCGGGGCGAGATGGGGTTCCGGAATCCGATCCGGCACAGTGGGAACCAGGCGACTGCCCGTCACCGTCCGCCTCTGTGCGGGCACTTATCGCACGCACGGCGCATCCGCAGCTCACCCAGCTCCCGTCCCGTCCGCCATTCATGTGGAGGCCGACATGACCGTTCCCGGGGACGACAGACCCTCCTACCCGCCGCCACCCTCGTTCCCGCCCCCGCCGTCACCGCCGCCCTCGCCATCGCCGCCCGTGCCGCCACCGCCGAGGGATCCGCTGACCGCGGCCATCGCCGCGCTGCTCAACCTGAGCGGACTGGGGCTCGGCTACCTCTACCTGAGGCGCTGGCGGCGGGCGATACCCAGTTGGCTGGCCACCGGTGTCCTGCTGTTCGTCGCGCTGCCCGTGTCGGCCGACGGCATCTCCGGCGCCTGGGGCGTGCTGTACGCGGTGTGCCTGGTGGCCGCCGCCGTGGACGGCTGGCGGCTGGGGCGGCCCGAGACGCCCGCCACGACCGTGCCCTGGATCCCGCTCACCACCGGGGTGCTGCTGCTGGCGCTGCCGGCGGCCGGCGTGGTGTGGTTCGACGGCGCCCAGCAGCGGGCCCTGGAGCGGGAGCTCGAGGAGCGGCTGGCCGTCGCCGACCAGCGGGTCGAGGAGGCCAACGGTCAGTTCTTCGGGGAGTCGGAGGACAGTTACCGCGCCGCCCTCGCCGAGTATCTGCGAGTGCGCGGCGACCACCCCGACACGGACGCCGCCGGTGAGGTGCCCGGGCGGCTGGACTCGTTGTACGAGGGGGCCACCGCGGCGCGCGGCGGCGAGGACGTCTGCGCGGGACTGGCCCCGCTGCGGTTCTTCCAGGAACTGCCCGAGGAGTACGACGACTCCGAGGCCGAACGCCTGGCCGGCCGGGCCGGGGAGGACCTGCCGGCGCCGCTGCACGACTGCGGCCTGGCGCGCATCGACCTCGACGACATGACGGGCGCCGAGGAGTCGCTGGGTGAACTCCTGGAGAACCACGGGGAGTCCGAGTACGCCACCGGCCTCCCCGGCGAGCTCGGCGACCGGCAGCGGGCGGCCATGAACGGCATCGGCGGCGACGCGCCCTGCGACGCCCTGGCGGAACTGCGCGGCCTCAACACGCTGTTCGGCCAGCTCCCCGGTTCCGAGTTCGGCCAGCTCGCCGACGACGGCGGCGAGCCCATCCCCGAGGGCCTGTACCAGTGCGGCACCAGCCAGTTCCTCGCCGGCCAGTACGCCGAGGCGGAGACCTCGCTGACCGACCTCGTCGAGAACCACCCCGACCACCGCCGGGTGGACCGGGCCCAGGACATCCTCATCGCCGGCCAGATCGCCGTCGAGTACCCGGCCGCGGGCGAGTCGCTCCCACCGGAGCCGGGCACCACGGGCGGCGCGCCGGTGACGCTGGAGATCCTCAACGACTCGCCCAACGAACTGGAGGTGCTCTACACCGGGCCCCGGACCGGCAGCCAGACGGCGGACGCGTGCGACGGCTGCTCCGTCTACCCGACCGACCCCGGCGACACGTCCTGCTCGGAGAACCGCGACTACCCGACGGTGACCCTCGAACTCCCCGCCGGTGACTACCACTTCCTGCACCGCTCGCTCGACGACTCCACCCGGGTCCTGGCCGAGACCGAGGTGCTGGAGGAGGGCTACATCTACACGATCTGCTCCTATGTCACGGAAGACGACCTGCTCTTCCCCGACTTCGGCGATCTGGACGGCGACGGCACCGACGTCTGACCCCCGACGGCGGCGCCGCCGGGCCCGGCCCCCGGCGCCGCCTCCTGGGCAGGGCGAATCCCCGGCTCAGGACAGGGAGCCGCCGTGAGGGCCGTCGGGCAGTGGAGTCACCCTGGCGGTCCTCGCCCGGACCCGCGGTGTTCAGGCCAGCGAGATGTCCACCGACGGGCGGAGCCGGGCCGCGGCCGCGAGCGCCGTGTGCACCGGGTGCTCGGTGAACGAGGCGATGAGCCCCGGGTCCGCCGGCCCCTCGGCCGCCGGGAACGCGATCTGCTCGTACGCCGCCTGGAAACGCGGCCCCCAGCGGCGCGCCCCGAGCCGGGCCGTCCGCGAGCAGTTGTCCACCATGTACGCCACGTCGCGCGCGTGCATGTACGGCAGCAGCGAGTCCACGGCCTCGATGACCGACTCGTTGACGATCTCCGACCACGGGTGGTCGCGCGAGGCGAACTCGTCGATCTGCGCCATCATCGAGGCCACGAACGCCCCGGCCGTGAACGGGTCGACGGGCAGCTTGCGTTCGGCACGGCGGGCGCGCACCGCCGCGCCCGCCGCCCACATCGGGGAGCCGCCGATATTGGCCATCGGCCGCCCCGACAGCCGCCGTTCGGCGAGGATCACGCTGCGCAGCTCCGTGCCGTCGGCGACCTCGTCGTAGATCTCGGCGACCAGATCGCGCGCCGGGCCGTACACCGCCGAGTACGCCCGGTCGAACGTGTCCCGCCCGGCGGGATCCAACTGCTCGCGGACGGCCGCCAGTCCGGACCGCGAGATGGTGGCGGCGATCGGCCCGGTGATGTTCTCCGGCGCCCGCTCATAGGCCCGCTCCGGCCCGTCACCCGCCAGCCGCCACCGCTGGAAGAGGCTTTCGACGAGGCCGTGGACCGCGCCGAGGAGGATGGCGCGCTCGCCCACGATGTCCGACAGGTACTCGCCCCGGAGCGTGGTGCGGAACGTCCAGGGCGAGCCCAGCGCCACCGACCAGGCCAGGGCCCGGTCCACCGCGTTCCCGTCCGGGTCGGCGTGCACGGCGAAACTGCTGTTGATACCCGCGCCGTTGATGTGCGCGCCCTGCTCGTAGAGGCGGCGCACCGAGTCGCCCATGCCCTTGGGGCAGACCGCGATGACACCGTGCCCGGCGGAGAAGTCGCCGCCGGTGGTGGTGAGATGACCCAGCAGGAAGCCGTGCGAGAGGCCGATGGTGGCGCCCGGCCGCAGCGCCCCGAAGATCTTCTCGTGGTGGGCCGCCAGCGCGGCGTCGGCGATGAGCAGCAGCACCAGATCGCTCTCGGCGGCGACGGTCAGCCAGTCGCCCAGCGTGCCGTTCTCCTCGGTGAAGCCATGGGCGCGGGCGTCGGCGGCCGAGGCGGAGCCCGGGCGCAGCCCGACGACGACCCGGATGCCGCTGCCCGCGAGGGAGTCCCGCAGGTTGCGCGCCTGGGCACGGCCCTGGGGCCCCCAGCCGAGCACGCCGATCTGTTGGACGCCGGCGAACGCCCGGGGCAGGAGCGGGAAGAGGTGCCGGCCGCCGCGCAGGATCGTCTCGGCGCCGCCCGGGACGTTCATCGTCTCCACGGCGAACACGTCGGACGTGAAGTGATTCTCGTTCGGTGAGGTCATGCGTGAGTTGTAGGCTCGCGGCCGGTATTGCGGCAAGCGCAAGATGTGCAGCGGGCCGTTGCGCAAAATGAAAGGAGCTGGTGGGGCGTGCTCGACGACCACCGGGAGCTGCGGCTCTTCGTCCATCTGGCCCGCACGCTCAACTTCGGGCGGACCAGCCTGGAATGCCATGTGAGCCCGGCGACCCTCACCAGGACGGTGCAGCGCCTGGAGGCGCGCGTCGGCCACCGCCTGTTCGACCGGGGCCCGCGCGGGGTGGCGCTGACGGCGGAGGGGCAGCGCTTCCGGGAGTACGCCGAATCCGCCCTGGCGCTCTGGAACGCCTACCGCAGCGAGCGCCCCGCACTCACCGAACTGACCGGCCGCCTGGGCGTGTTCGCGACGGTGACGGCCTGTCAGGCGCTGCTGCCCGAGCTGCTGGCGCCGTTCCGCGCGGCCCACCCGCGGGTGACCATCGACCTGCGGACGGGCGACGCGGCGGCGGCGCTGGCCCGGCTCGACGAGGGGGAGGCCGACGTGGCGGTGGCCGGGATCCCGGCGCGGCTGCCGGAATCGCTGGTCAGCCGCACCGTCGCCACGACCGACCTGGTCCTGGTGACGGCCGCCGACCGGGTGGCCGACGGACCCGACGGACCGTTCGTGCTGCCGCCGCGCGGGCTGGTGCGCGAGGCGGCGCACCGGTGGTTCCGCGGCCGGGGCCAGACGCCCGAGGTGGCCGCGGAGCCGGACGGGCACGAGGCGCTGCTCACCCTGGTCGCGCTGGGCTGCGGCACGGGGATCGTGCCCCGGCTGGTGCTGGACACCAGCATGGTGCGCGACCGGCTGGCGGTCCTGCCGGCCGATCCGCCGCCGCCCCCGTTCACCATCGGCCTGTGCGTGCGCCGCGCGGACCTGCGGCGCCCCCTGGTCGCCGCGCTGTGGAGCCTCACCGAGCCCTCGAAGTCCTGACCGGGGGAGCCCGGCGGAAGGCGGCCCCCCGTCGCCGTCCTCCGCCCCCCCGTGCGGCTCGGCCGGTGAGCGCTCCGGCCGGTATCCACGGTGCTCGCCAACTGCCGTCTCTGGCAAGGGAGATCGGCTGTCCCGGACGGGCGGGCGGCATCGTCGCCGGTGAGCGGGGTGTCCGGAGGCGGGGCCGGACGGCGCCCGGTCAGGCCGCGGCGGCACTCGCGGGCGCCGCGGGCTCCGCCGCATCCGGCCCGGCTCCCTTCCCGGCCGCCCGCTCGCGGCGCACTCCGATTAGGAAGAGCAGGATGCCGCCGACCAGCCAGCAGGTCAGCACGGCCAGGTGGGGACCGCTGCCCGCGCCGTCGAAGAACGACACCGAGCGCAGCAGCGAGCCGCCCGCGCCCGGCGGCAGGTACTGGCCGAACGCGCCCCAGCCGGCGGGCAGCCACTCCGGGCCGCCGGACAGCCCGGAGAGCGGATTGCCCACGAGCACCATCAGCGCCGCGCCCAGCCCGAGGCCGGGGGCGCCGAGCACGCCGCGCAGGCCGATGATGCCCCAGCAGGTGGCGGCCAGGACGAACGTCAGGGCCAGGGCCGTCAGCGGGTAGTCGCCGCCGATGACGCCGAAGCCGTACCGCAGCAGCGCGCTGAGCGCGAACCCGGCCACCACCGCGAAGCCGAAGGCGGCGACGGCACGTTGGCGAGGGCGGGCCACCGCCATGGAGATCGCCATCGCCGCCAGATAGCCGCCGAGCACCAGGGGCAGCGCGCCCGCCGACAGCCCGGTGCCCAGCGGGTCGTCGTCCGTGGTGGGGTACAGATCGGTCACCGGGACGGCCGGCTCGGCCGCGGACCCGGCCAGTGAAGGGGTCAGCCCGCGCAGCGTGTTGGCGATCTGGGTGCTGGCCGCGCCGGCGACCAGCAGCTCCGGCCGCGGCCCGCCGACGACCACGGCGCCGTAGATGTCGCGGTCGCCCATCGCCTGGCGGGCGGCGTCCGCGTCGGCCAGCAGCCGCACGTCGAACGCGCCGGGCTGGGCCTCGTCGATGCGGTCGGCCAGCTCCTCGGCGGCCTCGCGCGGGCCGGCGACGGCGATGGGCACATCGTGCGGGCCGGAGTTGACGGCGGGCAGTACGAAGGCGGTGAGCATCAGGGCCAGCAGCGCGGTGAGACCGAGGACGAGCAGCGGTATGCGGCGGGCCGGGGGAGCGGTCGTGGTGCCGGACATGGGCGCTCCTAACGGGAGTTGCGGGGGCCGGCGGGGTCGATGGTGACGCGGCTCAGCGCCGCGCGGACGGCCTCGGCCATCGGGGTCCCGGGCCGCCGGCCGGCCCAGTGCTCGACGGCGGACCGGGTGGCGGCCAGCGCCACGGCGGCGGCCAGCCGGGGGAACGGGTCGGTGTCGGGGTCGGTGCCCACCCGTTCACCGATGGCGGTGGACAGGGTGGCGACGGCCTCCCGCTCGAACCTCAACTGCTGGGCGGCCAGCGCCGGATGCCCCATCACCAGCTTGATGTGGGCGGCGGCCACCGGGCCGATCTCGTGCTCCTCGGCGGCCATGATGCCGGCGAGCGCGTTCGTCACCGCCTCCCACAGCGGCTCCCCGGCGGGCCGGGCGGCGAGCGCGGCCCGGGCGCGCTCGGCCCGGTCGAAGCTGCCGGCGATGACGGCCTCCTCCTTGGAGGCGAAGTAGTTGTTGAACGTCCGGGTGGAGACGCCGACTTCGGCGGCGATGTCCTCCACGCGCACGGCGTCCCAGCCGCGCTCGACGGCCATCCGCATCGCTGTCCGGGTCAGCGCGCGGCGGGTCGCCTCCTTCTTCCGTTCGCGGAGTCCTGGTGCTTGGGTCACACGGCCAGCCTATAGATTTTTTTCCGAGTCAGCAAATTTTCTGAGTGGGAAAGATCGCTGGCGCACGCATGGTGCCGGCCCTCACGTGGGCATACGCCTACGATGGGCCGAGTCCGCAAGCGGAAGGGGAGAGCCGTGTCTGCCGATGTCTCCGACTGGGGTCAACTGCCCGCCGGGTTCCTGGCGCCGGGCCCGCCGTCGTTCCTCGACTTCCTGGCCCGCCATGTGCCCGAGGCGCTGCCCGCCCGGGAGGCGCTGCCCACGACCGGCGCCGCGCCCCAACTCCCGCACGGGACGACGATCGTGGCCGCCGCCTACGCCAATGGCGTGCTGCTGGCCGGCGACCGCCGCTTCACGCAGGGGAACCTCATAGCCCACCGCGACGGCGAAAAGGTCTTCCCCGCCGACGAGTTCTCCGCCGTCGGCATATCCGGCACGGTCGGCCTGGCCGTGGAGATGGTCCGGCTGTTCCAACTGGAGCTGGAGCACTACGAGAAGGTCGAGGGCGTGCCGCTGTCGATCGTCGGCAAGGCCAACCGGCTGACCGCGATGATCCGGGGCAACCTCGCCATGGCGATGCAGGGCCTGGCCGTCGTGCCCCTCTTCGCCGGCTACGACCTCAGCGCCGCCCGGGGCCGGATCTTCTCCTACGACATCAGCGGCGGCCACTCCGAGGAACGCGACTTCGCCGCCACCGGATCCGGCTCCCTCTTCGCGCGCGGCGCGCTGAAGAAGCTCTACCGGCCGGACATGTCCGAGGCCGACATCGTCGCCGCCGTCATCCAGGCGCTGTACGACGCCGCCGAGGAGGACACCGCCACCGGCGGCCCCGACCTGACCCGGCGCCTCTTCCCGGTCGTCACGGTGATCACCGGGGACGGCTACCGCAGGCTCACCCACGAGGAGACGGCCGAGGCGGCGCGCGCCGTTCTCGACCAGCGCCTCGACCGCCCCGACGGCCCCCGCGCCGAGCTGTCGTAGTCGGTGTGACCGCAGGCCTGCCCGGACCCGCGCGCCCGCCGGGTCCGGGCGGCCCGGGTCAGTCCAGCAACTCCGCGACCACCGCGGCGTGATCGGAGGGCCAGACGCCGTTCACCGGGCCATCCCCGGCCCGGCGCGCCGAACGCGCCCCCGCCAGGCGGTACGGCGTCGGCAGGCCCACCATGATGTAGTCGATCCGCGCCCGGAAGCCGGCCGGGCCGGCGACCAGCGGATTGGCCGGATCCCAAGTGGCCCACGGCATGCCCGGATCCGCCGAGCGCCAGGCGTCCACCAGCACCTGGCCCGGCACCACCGGCGCGGTCAGCGAACCGCCGAGCAGCCGCACCTCGTCCGAGTCCGGCTCGGCGTTGAAGTCGCCGGTCACCACCGGCGGATGCGCGTCGTCGCCGCCCGCGTGCGCCGCGACGAACCGCGCCAGCGCGCGGACCTGCTCACAGCGCACCGCCGAGCCGCCCTGCGCCGAGTGCAGATGCGTCGTGAAGAACGGCACCGGTGACCGCTCCGCCTCGATCAGCGCGTACAGCGCCACCCGCACCTCGTCCGGGCCGCCGGCCACCGGCAGCCGCTCGGTCGCGGACCGCGCGATGGGCCACCGGCTGAGCACCGCGTTCCCGACGCCGGGCAGTTCGCCGCCCAGCCGCGCGCGCCAGTGGGGCAGGGGCGCGCCGGGCGCCCAGGCCCAGTGCATCCCCAACTCGTCCGCCAGCCAGCCGGCGAGGTTCTCCCCGCCGTCCTCCCAGACCTCCTGAAGGCCGCAGATGTCGGGCCGTTCCTCCCGCAGCACGGACAGGATCGCCTCCCGGCGCCGCTCCCACTCGCCGAACCGCCACCACAGATTCCAGGTCAGGATGCGCACCCCACGATGCTAGGGCCTGTCCGGAGTCCCCGCCCGGGCCCGCGACGCCAGCCACGGCACCTCGCTGCTCCCCCAGCTAACGCTGGGAGGTGCCCCCAGCCGAATCGCGCAAATACGGCCAAGTATGAGCTGCGATCCGGCGCCTTGCGATGCACCCCCGTCGTGGGGGTACCCCCCAGGCCCCTGAGAGCCTGGGGGAGCCAAGGGCTGATCCGACCAGGAACTCCGGACAGGCCCTAGGCGCGTGCGCCGGGCTCACCGTGCCGGGCGGCCCGCCCCGTTCCTGCCCGGGCCCGGGGCGTCCCACCAGTTGAACAGCAGCTCCCCGAGGGTGCCCGGGCGCCAGGTGACGACCGCCGCCCGGTCGGCGGCGTCCAGCGCCTGGAGGTCCACCGCGGACAGCGGCGTGGTCAGTACCCGAGGGCTCAGCACGCGCAGCCTGTACCAGGCGAACACCTCGGCCCAGGCGGGCGGTTCGCGGTAGTGCAGCACCGCGGAGCCGGGGAACGGCGGCGGCGCCGTGAAGGCGACGAAGCCGCCCCGGGAGCGGCAGATGATCCGGTGCCGCATGGCGCTGTCGCGCATCGCCGCCGCGTGGAAGTTTGGGGCGCCGGCTGCCTCGGTCAGCTCGTAGAACGTCACGCCCGGCGTCCGGCGCGCCGCCTCGTGGCACGCCCGGCGGAACATCCCGAGCGTCGGGTCGCCCACCACCCTCCTCACCCCCTGTGCTTCTCAACTCCCAAGAAGCTTAGGGGATATGGGCGAGGTCAGTAGCAGTCAGGGCAGCTCGGGGTGTGGCCCCCGGCGGTCAGCGGCCGGGTGCGCGGATCGTCGGGCGCGAAGACCATCCGCAGCCGGCCGCAGGTGCAGCGGAGCCAGACAACGGTGCCCTCGCCGGTGGCGTGGCGGGAGAGCTCGGTGGGGGCCTCTGTGGCGTTTCGGAAGGAGTGTGTCGTGATGGTCATGCATCGAGTGTCGGCCAAGAGAACCGTGCACGTCCATTGCACGTTTCCGCGCATGTATGTGCAGAATGATTGCATGATTGACTTCCGCCGACTTGAGGTGCTGCGGGCCGTCCACCGGCATGGCACGGTCACCGCGGCGGCGGCCGCGCTGCACCTCACCCCGTCCGCCGTGTCCCACCAACTACGCGAACTCGCCCGAGAGTTGAAGGTTCAGCTCGTCGAGCCCCAGGGCCGCCGCATCCGCCTCACCGGCGCCGCGCACCTCGTCATGCGGCACGGCGACGCGCTGCTGGCCCGCTGGGAGGAGGCCGAATCCGCGCTGGCGGCCTTCCGCGCCGGCGAGGCCGGGCTGCTGCGCGTCTGCGGCTTCCCCAGCGCCGTCACCGGGCTGATCGCCCCGGCCACCGCGCTGCTGCGCAAGCGGCATCCGGGCCTGACCGTCGAGGTCACCGAGTGCGAGGCGCCCGCCGGCTTCGACCTGCTGATGTCGACCGACGCCGACATCGCCGTCCTCGCCCCGCCCGACAGCTTCCCGCCCCCGGGCGACTCCCGCTTCGACCAGCGGCCCCTGTTGGAGGAGCCCTTCGACCTGCTGCTCCCCACCGGCCACCCACTCGCCGGACGCGCGTCGGTGCACCTGGCCGAAACCGCCACCGAGGACTGGGTGTTGCCCCTGCCCGACAGTTGCGACCACAACCGGCGGGTGATGGTCTTCTGCGCCATGGCGGGCTTCACGCCCCGCATCGCGCACCACGTCCAGGAGTGGTCCGCCATCGCCGCGATGGTCTGCCACGGCCTGGGCGTCAGCCTCTACCCCCGGCTGTCCCAGATCCCGGCCGGCCTCCCCGTGACCCGCGTCCCGGTCACCGGCGAGGGCCCGATGTTCCGCCGCATCCTCACCTGCGTACGCGGCGGCAGCGCCGACCACCCGATGATCCGCCACGGCCTTGAGGCGCTCACCGAGGTGGTCGCCAGTAACCCCACGCTCACCCCCAACCGCCCGGCGGGAGCGCTCAGTTGAAGACCGGCTCAACGGCGGATGGGGCAGCTCCGGGTGGAGCGACGCCTCCGCCCGGCCCGGCCCCGACCTGGAGGGCTGGTGTCGTCCGCGAGGAGCTCGTGGGCGTCGACGGCGATGCCGTCGACGGCGAGACGGGCAGGTCCACTCGCAGCAGGCCGAGAGCCTCGGCGGCGCGGGCGTCAGGCGGGCAGTCGGTTGAGCTTGCGTAGCTGCTGGTCGAACATCCGGGAGGGGACGATGCGGCGCATGGTGTGGACGCGTCCGGTCCGTGCGCCGGCGGCGTAGCGCAGCTTCGGCTTGGAGTCGGTCGCCGCCGCGACGATCTGCCTGGCGACGACGGCGGGGTCGTCGCCGTCCCTGACGGCCCCCGCCATGTACTCCTCGAAGATGTGCCGCTGCCTGGCGTAGACCTGAAGAGGCCGGTCGGTCTGCACGCTGTTCGCCTCGAACGCGGTGCTGGTCCAAGCCGGTTCGACGAGCAGGACCCGGACGCCGTGCTCACGGACCTCGTGGTCGACGGACTCCGAGTAGCCCTCGACGGCGTGCTTGGAGGCGGCGTAGACCGCCATGTAGGGCTGCGGCACGAACCCGACGATGGACGAGATGTTGATGACGCGCCCGCCGCCCCGGGCGCGCATGTGCGGCAGGACGGCGTTCGTCATGCGGATGACGCCGAAGACGTTGATGTCGAAGACGCTCTGCGCCTGTGCCACGGAGGTCTCCTCGGCGGCGCCCGCCGAGCCGATGCCGGCGTTGTTGACCAGGACGTCGATCCGCCCGAACCGGTCGATCACCTGCTGGACCGCCGAGGCGACCGACGTGTCACTGGCCACGTCGAGGTCGACGAAGGTGACCCCTGGGCGCGGGGTGACGTTAGCCGTGTCGCGGCTGGTCCCCACCACCTCGAAGCCGGCTGCGGCCAGCGCGAGAGAGGCTGCCTCGCCAATGCCGGAGGAAGCGCCCGTCACGAGGGCTACCGGCCGTGTTGTCGTCATCGTGGGCTCCTGACTCATCGGATCGCGTTCGTCTTGCCGTGGGTGGGGCCGTGGGTACGGCGCTCCCTAAGCTGTATCTCGAATGTATCAGATTATCGAGCAGTAGAAGCATATGCGAATCAATTAATGGGTGACTCGTAGCTGATGCGTATCCTGTAGGGGGTCAGGAGCCACGAGACGGGAGACAGTCATGGGCCGAGCGCTGCGGGCCGATGCCGAGCGCAGTGTGCGCGCGATTCTGGAGGCGGCCGAGCGAGTGCTCGCCGACGACCCGGGCGCCTCCATGGAGCAGATCGCCGAGGCCGCCGGCGTGACCCGGATCACGGTGCACCGGCGGTTCGCCAATCGGCAGGCGCTCATGGAGGCGCTCGCCGTCTCCGCGATGCGACAGCTTGTCGACGCTATCGAGGACGCCCGCCCCAACGCCGCTCCCGCGTTCGTGGCGCTGCACCGCGTGACCGCGAACGCCCTACGGGTCAAGAGCGCCTGGCGGTTCGCGCTCGGCAACCCCGAGGCCGACGCCGGCGCCGCGGCCGCCATGTGGGCCGACATCAACGCCCGCGCCCTCGACCTGCTGAGCCGGGCGCGGCGCGAGGGTCTGCTCGACCCGGCCGCGGACCTGGAGTGGACGCGCCAGGTGTACTACGCCCTGCTGAGTGAGGCCCTGAAGAGGCCCGGTGTGGACCAGGATCCGGACGCGCTGGCCACACTGGTGATCGACACGCTGCTGCACGGCGCGGGACCGCGCGACTGAGTCGGCTTCGTGAGGGTGGCGACACCACCCGCGCGCCGGCGCGTTGTCAGGCTCGGGTGAGGCGCAGCAGCAGCGCCGTCGGGGTGCGGGGCAGCGTGACCGTCAGTTCGCCCCGTTTCCGGTGACCGGGCCGCCGTGTCCGGGGCCGGCGCCGGGTACAGGATCTCCGCACGCACCGGCTGCCCGGCCAACTCCGGGAGCGGCAGCGTTCGTTGGGGCTCCCCGCCGTGCCGCCACACCGTCACGCACGAGACCTCGCCCGCGCGCAGCCCGAGGGCCGGCCGGGGCATCTCCTCCACCGTGCCCGGCGCCTCCGGGAACCGCTGCGGCCAGCCGCCGTCCGCACTTCCGCCCCGGAACTGGGCGCGCAGGACGAACCCGATGGCCCGCTTCAGCGCCTGGCCGAACCGCCGGTCGCGCCGCTCCAGATACAGCCACAGCAGCAGTTGGCCCGCCGAGGACGTGCCCGCGTCGTCGAACGTGGCGTTCCCGTAGTAGTGCTGGAACTCCTCCAGCCGCCAGCCGTTCGCCCCGACGGTGGCGTACCACTCGCGCAGTGCTCCCTCGCCCGCGAAGTCGTGCACGTAGTTCCAGCCGCCGGACGGCAGTTGGGCCGCGACCAGGGCCCGCCCGGTGCGCTCCGCCGCCCGCCGGAAGGATTCCTCGCCGGTGGCGTGGTACGCGTCCAGCAGGCAGTGCCCCATCACCGGGGTGCCCGGCGGCTGCACCCAGCACATTGACCGACGGGCCGTCATCTCGCCCCAGCTCGCGGAGAGATCGGGCAGATAGCTCCAGACGTACGCGCCCCGGTAGGACACTTCCTCATCCATGAACGTGGCGGCCCGCCGCATCGCCCGCACCACCTCGTCCCGGCCGCGCGCCCGGGCGGGACGCGCCGTGGCCAGCCCCAGCCCGGCGCCCGCGACGGGCAGGGCGGCCGCACCCATGAACGTTCGTCGGCTCAGAGTCATGTCCACGTCGTACCGGCCCGAAGGGCTACTGCGGGTTCGCCAACAAGAATCTTGCTCACGTATGTGAACATGACGATCCCCCGCCCGGGAAAATCCCTGGTGGATCCCGGACCGATCGCCGATGATGCGGGGATGCCCGAGCACGCGTCCACCGGCGAGCGGACCGGTAGGCCGCTGGAAATCGCCTGCGACGAGTCCGGCTCGGACGGGGAGAATCTCACGAGCGGGAACACGGACGTGTTCGCCCACGCCGGGGTGTGGATGCCCACCGCGACGGCGGCCGGGCACCTGCTGGAGATACGGGACCGGATCCGTTCCCCCGCCGAGGAGTACAAGGCGAACCATCTGCTCCGGGAGAAGCACCGGCCGGTCCTGGAGTGGCTGCTCGACCCGGCGGGCCCGCTCGCCGGGCACGCCCGCGTCCAGTTGATCGAGAAGGCGTTCTTCGCCGTCACCCGAGTCGTCGAACTCCTCGCGGGCGGGGACGGCCAGGACACCGGGGACATCGCCCGCACCCTGTACCGGGAGGGCCGCATCGCGTACGGCCCCACGCGCTGGCGGGCGTTCCTGATCGCCTGCAACGACCTGATGCGCGGCCGGAACCGCTGGGACCCGACCACGCCCGTCGACTCGTTCTTCCACATGCTGGACCTGCTGCCCACCGCCGGTGCCCCCGGCCAACTGGGCGAGATCGCCGACCTGTTGCGGCGGGCCAGGCCCCGGGCCGAGGCGTACCGCGAGCGCATCTTCCACGTTCCGGAGCCGAGTCCGGTGCTCGATCCCCTGATCCCGGCGATCGTCCGCACCGTCGCCCACTGGAGCGCGGGCGGCCGGCCCGTCTTCCTCATCCACGACCGGCAGAACACGCTGACCGAGGAGCGCCTCGCCACGCTCGGTGAGACGCTGGGCACCGCCTATGGCCTGACCGGGCTGCGGCTGGTCGCCGCCCGCTCGGACCCCCGCGTCCAGCTCGCCGACTTCCTCGCGGGCGTGGCGCGGAAGATCGCCTCCGACGAGCTCAACTCCCGGGGCGACGCGCGGCTCACCGCGCTCCTGCGGCCCTTCGCCGACACCGGCCCGCACTGGGGCGACGAGCGCAGCGAGGCCCTGCTGACGTCCGGCGCGCCGGACGGCCCCGACGGCGCCCCGCCCACGTTGGCCGGCGATCCCCGGCGCGCGAGAGGCGGCGCGGGCGCCGGAGGCGTGTCATCATCCTCCGGGTGAGTGTGGACGCGAGTGTGGCGCACAACGCCAGGGTCTGGGACTACTGGCTGGGCGGACAGGACAACTACCTGGTGGACCGCCAGGTGGGCGACCACATTCGCGGCGTCTACCCCGAGATCGTGCAGGTCGCCCGCGCCGACCGGAGGTTCCTGGGGCGGGCCGTGCGCCACCTGGCGGGCAAGGCCGGGATCCGGCAGTTCCTCGACATCGGCACCGGGCTGCCGGCGGTCGAGAACACCCACCAGGTCGCCCAGAGCCAGGCGCCCGACGCCCGGGTCGTCTACGTGGACAACGATCCGCTGGTGCTCGCGCACGCCCGGGCGCTGCTCGTCGGCACCCAGGAGGGCGTCACCGACTACATCGACGCCGACGTGCACGATCCCGAGCCGATCCTGCGCGCTGCGAGCAAGACCCTCAACTTCGAACAGCCGGTGGCGATCATGCTGCTCGGCATACTCAACTTCGTGCTGGACACCGAGGAGGCGGTCGCCGTGGTGACCCGCCTCGTGGACGCGGTGCCCTCCGGCAGCTACCTGGTGCTCACGCATCCCACCACGGAGCTGGGCGGCGCCGCGAACGAGGAGGCCATGCGCTTCTGGAACGAGAACGCAGTCCCGCCGATCACCGCGCGCAGCGGCGCGGAGATACGCCGCCTGCTGAGCGGCGTTGAGCTGCTGGAACCGGGCCTGGTGTCCTGCTCCGAGTGGCGCGCCGAGGAGGAAGGCCCGCCGCGCGTCGCCCAGTTCGGCGCGGTGGGCCGCAAGCCCTGACCGAGTGCGGTCCGCGCGAGGTGCCGGAAGTCACCAGCGGCGGGGCCGTTCGGCAGGTGCCGATCGGCCCGAGGCCCCCCGTCGCTGTCGCTCCCGGCCGGTGCCGCCCGGCCGGACCAACCGGGAGATCGCCGCCGAGCTGTACCTCAGCGAGGGCACCGTCAAGAACTACATCTCCCGCATCCTGGGCCGCCTCGGGCTGCGCGACCGCACCCAGGCCGCACTGCGCGCCCGCGACCTCGGACTGCTGTGACACCGGCGGTGACCGTTAATCGGGGGCGGGGTGCCGCCCCGGCCCCCTACCGTTCCCCCATGTCCCAACCGAAGTACCGGATACGGGCGTCGCACACCGACGCCACCATCACCGTCTACCAGGCGTATCCGCCGGCGATCGGCCGGGCCGCGGCGCGTACGGGCCGGTTTCCCGCCACGTGGAAGCGGGACCGCATGACCTGGGTCAAGCCGTCGTTCCTGTGGATGATGTACCGCTGCGGCTGGGGCACCAAGCCCGACCAGGAGACGGTCCTGGCCGTCGAGATCACCCGGGAGGGCTTCGCCTGGGCGCTGCGCCACGCCTGTCTGTCCCACTACGTGCCCGGGACGCACGCCGATCCCGCCGACTGGCGGCGGCAGTTGGGCCGGGCACCGGCCCGCGTCCAGTGGGACCCCGAACGCGACCTGTGGCTGCGGCCGTTGGACCACCGCTCGCTGCAACTCGGCCTGTCCGGGCCGGCCGCCCACCGCTACGCCGACGAATGGATCGTCGGCATCACCGACGTCACCCCGCTCGCCCACCGGATCCACGCCCTGGTGCGGGACGGCGACCTGACCACCGCGGCCGGCCTGCTCCCGGCTGAACGGCCCTACCCGGCCGGCGACTTCCCGGCCATCCTGCTGGGCGGCCAGGCACCCCGTTCTCAGGGAGTCCGGATCCGGTAGTGGTAGGTGTGCGACGTCGTGAAGCCCAGGCCCTCGTAGAGCCCCCGGGCCGGGACGTTGTCCTCCTCGACCTGGAGGTAGAGGCGGGGCGCGCCCTGCTCCAACGACCGGCGGGCGGCGGCGGCCAGGACGGCGGTCGCCACGCCCCGGCGCCGGTGGCCGGGGTGCGTGGCCATGCAGAACAGACCCGTCCAGCCGTCTTCCGTGACCGTCAGCCCCAGGCCGGTGGTGCCGTGGGCGAGCAGCGCCGCGCCGGACTCGATGCGGCCGATGACGGTCATGCTGTCGGCGTGGCCGTTCACCGCCTCGAACAGCGCGGGCCAGCGGGATGTGTCGGCCACCCGCTCGACCCCGGCGGGGTCCCCGGCCGCGGCCAGCACGGCCTTGGCGTCGGCGGTCATGACGAGCGTTCCGGCCGTCCTGGTGTAACCGCGGTCCGCCAGGAGCGTGTCGAGCTTCCGATGATGTTCGGCGGGGCTCACCTGAACGGCCACCGGCATGGCCCGCTCCGCGTAGAAGTCCTCCAGCGCCGGGACGGAAGGGGGCGCGCCGAGGAGGGGCAGCGCCGAGTTGGAGCGCTTGCGGTTCCCCTCCGGAGTGTGGCGCAGCAGCCAGCCGTCGCGTTCCTCGACGTGCCGGGCGGGCCAGGCGCGGGCGGCGCGCCGCTCGATCCGCCACGGGCGGGACGCCTCGCACAGCCGGACCAGTTCGGGCACAAGACGCCGGAGCATCGCCTCGTCCGCCGGGTCGGCGGGCGCGTACTCGGTGATGCCCAGGCCGACGATCTCGTGCTCGGCGGCCAGCGCGGCGACCGCCTCGGTCAGCTCCCGCGGGGACATGCCGCCCGGTTCCGGGTAGCCGACCGAGGTGATGCCCTCCAGGACGTCGAGGTCCACATGGATGTACAGGACCGCGCCCTCGTCGACGGTCGACGGGCCGCCGATGCCCGTGCGCCGGATGTAGTCGGCCTCCGCCGGGTCCAGCGCGCGCGTTCCGGCCAGGGCGATCTGGTCCGGGCGCAGCGCGGGCGAGGGCACCAGGTCGGCGGGGCCGGTGCCCGTGAGCGTGCGGAGGACCATGCCGTGGAAGGCGCCGGAGGGCGAGGTGGCGGGGGAGTTGAGGTCGCCGTGGGCGTCGAACCACACGACGTTCAGCCGGTCGCCGTGCCGGCGCAGCGCGGCGGCGACCGGTTCGAGCTCGACGCCGCAGTCCCCGCCGACCGTGACGACGAGGCCGTCGGCGGGCAGCGCGCCGCGGACCCGGCGCGCCGTCTCCGCGAGGGTGCCGCCGGTGTCCACCCGGATGTGGCGCCGGGCCCCGGGAATCATCGCGGCCAGCCGGGCGGCGCCCTCGACCAGCGCGGGTGCGGTGGGTGACCCCGAGCCCTGCCACTGGGGGACCTCGACGACAGTCGGCATCCTGCCCTCCTCGCATGGAATCTTCCGGCTGGGCGGCAGTGTCGCGCGGACCGGTCGGCAACGTCCACTTAGTGTTTCTGCGGCAACCGATAAGGTCAGCTTTGTGTTTGACCCGACCAGGCTCCGCCTGCTGCGCGAGTTCGCCGAGTACGGCACGATGACCGCCGTGGGCGAGGTGTGCGGCATGACCTCGTCCGCCGTCTCGCAACAGCTCGCCACGCTGGAACGCGAGGCCGGGGTAAGGCTGTTCGAGCGCGCCGGGCGCCGGGTCCGCCTCACGGCCGAGGGGGAGCGACTCGTCCGGCACGCGCACCTCGTGCTGAACGCCTTGGACGCCGCGGAGCAGGACCTCCGCTCGGCCGCCACCCCGCGCGGCCCCGTCCGGGTCGCCTGCTTCGCCACCGCCGCCGTCCACCGCGTGCTGCCCGCGATCGCCGCCGCCCGGACCCGCCACCCGGAGCTGCGCGTGATCCTCCACGAGCTCGAACCGCGCGAGGCCGCCGAGGCACTTCGCGACGGAAGCTGCGACCTCGCGGTCACCTTCACCTACAGCCTGATCCCCGAGGACCCCCCGCCCGGCGTCCTGCGGCGAACGCTGGGCGGGGAGCCCATCCTGATCGCCCTCCCCGGAGACCACCCGGCCGCGTCCGCCGAGGTGGACCTGCGCGACCTGCGCGAGGACCACTGGATCGCCGGCTCCCGGGGCACCACCGACCACGAGATGCTCGACCGCGCCTGCGCCCTGGCCGGCTTCCGCCCCAACGTCGTTCACACGGCCGACGACTACGCGCTCGCCCTGCGCATGGTCGGCGAGGGCCTGGGCGCGAGCCTGGTCCCCGAACTGGTCGCCACGGTGGTCGGCGTCCCCGACGGCGTCGTGCTCCGCCCGATCTCCACGGTCGGGATCACACGAACCACCCACGCGTCGGCCCGCACCACGACACCGGCCGTCAGCGCGGTGCTCGACCTGCTCGGCGCGGCGGGTTAGCCCGGGGGCGGGGGTGCCGCCTCGACAAGGGCGGCCAGGGCCGCCGAACTGGCTGGCGTCGGCTCGTTCTCCGGCCAGGTCACCGCCAGATCCGCCATCGGCGGATCGGCCAGCGGCCGGAACACCACCCCGCGCCGGACCACCGCCCGCTGGGACGACGGCACAAGCGCCAGCCCCAGGCCGGCGGCGACCAGCGCCGTGATCGTCTGCATCATCACCGCCTCCTGGGCCACCCGAGGTGGCGCGCCGCCCCCGGCCCGGCAGTAGTCCACGATCAGGTCGTACAGCCAGGGGCCGCGCTCGCGCGGGAAGAGCACGAACGGTTCGCCCGCCAGATCGGCCGGCGTCAGCACCGCCCTCTCAGCGAGCGCGTGATCGCCCGGCACCGCCGCCACCAGCGGCTCCCGCGCCACCAGCCGCGTCCGCAGCCCGGGCACGGGGGGCGACGGCGGGCGCAGCAGCCCCAGATCCAGGTCGCCCCGGCGCAGCGCGGCGACCTGTTCCGAGCTGGTCATCTCCCGCAGGACCAGGCGCAGTTCGGGATGGCGGGCGCGCAGCGCCGGGAGCGCCCGCGGCAGCAGCTCATCGGTGGCTGAACCCACGAAACCGAGGATGACCCGGCCGGCCTGCCCGGCCGCCGTGCGCCGCGCGACGCGGGCGGCCCGCCCGGCGCGCGCCAGCGTCTCGCGGGCCTCCGGCAGGAACGCCGCCCCCGCCGCGCTCAGCGACACCCGCCGCGCCTCACGGGTGAGGAGGCGGGCGCCGAGGTCGTTCTCCAGCCGCTTGATCTGCTGGGACAGCGCGGGCTGGGTGATGCCCAGGCGCTCGGCGGCCCGGCCGAAGTGCAGTTCCTCGGCCACGGCGAGGAAATATCTGAGCTGCCGCAACTCCATGACCTCAACCTATAAGCGGGAGTTGGCGGGCGGCCCGTCGGCGTTGATTGTTCGGGCCGCCCGCGCTTTCTACCGTCGCCCTCATGCGCAGACGACACCTCCTCGGCGCGGGAACCGCCCTCGCGCTCGCCACCGCCGTCGCCCCCGCCGCGGCCCGGCCGTCCCCCGACGGACTGCGGCGCACCGACCTGTGGACGGGCGGCGAGGGCGGGCCGCGGATCCATGTCCGCGAGATCCTCGCCCCCGGCGCCGGCCGCGCGGCCCGGCCACTGCTGCTGGTGCACGGCGCCCGCCCGGACGGCACCAGCGCCTTCGACCTGCCCGTGCCGGGCGGCTCCCTGGCCGCCGACCTGGCGCTCGCCGACCACGCCGTCTACGTCATGGACATCCGCGGCTTCGGCTCCTCCGACTACCCGGAGGAGATGAGCCAGGAGCCGGTGGCCGGGGCGCCGCTCGTGCGGTCCAACGAGGCGGTCGCCGACATCAACGTCACCGCCGCGTTCATCCGCCGACGGCGCCGCACCGAGCGGCTGGCGGCGCTCGGCTGGGCGACCGGCGGTCACTGGCTGGGCATGTTCGCGGCGCTCCACCCCGACGCCCTCGACGCGCTGATCATCCTCAACGCGCTCTACTCCGGCACCAGTTCCTGGCCGTTGCAGGCCGAGCTCGAGGACCCCGAACGGCCCGGCCACCCCCGACCCCAACCCGGCTGGCGGGCGGTCACGGCCGACTCGCTCACCGCCCGCTGGGACAACGAGAACCCCGGCGACCGGCGCGACCCGGCGGTCGTCGACGCCTACCGCCGGGCGGCACTGGCCGCAGACCCCACCAGCGCGGCCCGTACCCCGCCGAGCTTCCGCAACCCCACCGGGCCGCTGACCGACGCGTTCTATCTGGCACAGGGCAGACAGTTCTACGACGCCAGCCTCATCCGGGCCCGCACCCTCGTGCTGCGCGGCGAGGCCGACTTCTGGTCCCGCCCGGAGGACAGCACCCGCCTCCTGGACCACCTCACCAGCGCCCCCGAGGCCCGCGCGGTCACCCTGCGAGGCGCCTCGCACTACACCCACCTGGAACGCGCGCCCCACGGCAGGGACGAACTCCTCGCCGAGGTGACGGACTTCCTCGGCGGCGGGGGACGCTGAGGGGGGCCTGCCGGCTGGGGGAAGCGCGAGGTCAGCGCCGCCGAATCGGCCCGCAGCGCCTTCAGAAATCCGGCGTGGTCACCAGCCTGGCGCCGGCCGTCACGGCGGCGGCGGCCGGGCCGGTGAGTGCGATCTTCGCGTTGTGCGGGGGGTCGAGCAGATCCACGAGGCGTTCGTATCTCTTGATCCAGTCCAGCCGCAGCACGGCGCCCGGGTCCGCGCCGGCGACCGTGAGGCTAATGCCGGGTGCCGCGGCGCCCGACAGGCTGCGGACCACGCAGACCACGCTGTCCCCGTCCGCGCTCACGACATGGTCGACACTGAGTTCAACGACATCCGGCACGTCGTGCTTCCTCCGTGAACCGGGCACCGCCCGGTTGTCAGTGGTACTCGTCGGTGTAGACATCGATGTGCTCGGGGGCGTGGCCGCTGGAGAGCGCGCTGGGCTCGTGCACCGAACCCTCCGGATCCTCCAGCCAGTACAGCGCCCCGGCGGCCACGAAACCGGTGCTCGTCCCGCCCCGGAGCCGGTAGATCCGGCGATCTCCCACGTCGCAGCCGAGCAGTTGGAGGAAGCGTTCGGCCTCCTCCTCCGTGGCCTCGGCGATGTCCAGGGAGTAGTAACTGTCCGCCACTGCGAGTGCCGCGACGTCTTTGAACTGGATATCCACCAGGGAATCGTGCCGGAGAGCGACCCCCTGGTGATATCCCTGCTGGGCGCTGCGGAAGACCAGCTCTCCATGGGAGCCTCCGGTGCCACCGAGATGGAACTTTCGGCCGGTGAAGGACACCGGGAGGGCGTGTTTTCTCAGCATTCGTGTCTCCGATTGCGGATCGCGTGCCGGGCCATTGCGCTAGGCGAAAGGAGCGTCCAGCAGATTACCATCCAGATAGAAGTCGATCTTATCGAGGACTCCGAGGTCATTCATCACCGAGAGTTCCCACTGCGTGGGGGTCGCCCGCCCGAGAACATCGGCGTGGCGGGCCTGGTTCAGGATCTCCACCGGATTTCCGCCGGGCAGGCCGTCGAGCATGAAGGAAACTCGAGCGCCCGGGTAATCGATTTGCAGCAGTTCGCCCGCTGTGAAGACCGTGCCCCGCCAGTCCCGGTCTCGTAGCAAGTGGCGCGCGCCGATGCGTTCGGCGAAATCCTCCAGGCCGTGGTACCTGCTGCCCAATGCGATATGGTCGCATTTCAGTCCGAGGGGATCGACCCACACATGCGGATTGGGCGCATAACCATAGGGATTCGCGGCCGGCAAGAGCCCCAGAGGGTCCGGGGAGGTATAACGGGCGATCGCCGGGTCATAGTGGCGATGGTAGTTGTAATGCCATCCCGTCTCCGGGTCGTGGTACTGGCCCGGGAAACGCAGCGGGGTGTCCGCCGTGCCATCGGACGAGCCGACGGCACTGCCCCAGACGGTGGTGCGGGACTGCCACGCGATCTCCCCAGTCTCATCGACAAGTTCCGTGGGGCTGCCGACGAGGTCCGTGACAATTGCGTAGAACCGGCGGTCCACCTCGCTCTGCGGCGTCAACTCCGTCTGGGCGACCGGGTGGAGGCCCCGGTAATCCCACGTGAGGGTGGTCGCGGTGCCGTGCTCGCCGCCGGTCGTCTGCTGTTCGACCAGCACATCGCCGGACCAGGTGAAGAGTGTCTGTTCGGCGATGTCGCCCGCGCCGTCGAGGCGTAGCTTGGCGATGCGACGGCCCAGCGGATCGTACTGATAGCGCCAGCGGGTGCCGTCCGGGGTGGTGAGCTCCGTGAGCCGGTCCTCGGCGTCCCAGACGTAGCGCCAGGTGTCGCGCTTCTTGGACAGACGCGACTTCTGGCGCAGGATGGTGCGCCCCGCGTCGTCGTAGGCGTAACGCACCGCCCCCGCCCGTGTGACGCGCGTGCCCGCGTACGCGCGCGGCCCGGTGGCCGGGGCATCGTCCTGCGGGTGACCGGGCCACTGGGCCGAGGCCTGGTTGCCCACCATGTCGTATGTGTAGGACTCGGTGCGGGAGCCGGAGACCTCAGTGATGCGACCTGCCGGGTCCAAGGTGAAGTCGGTCGTTCCCTCGGTGAGGTCCCTGATGGATGTGACGTGGTGGTCGGGGCTGTACGTGTAGGCCCGGTGCCGCAGCATCTGAGAGCCGCGGCTGAGGGACTGTTCCGTCAGACGGCCGGAGCTGTCCCAACTCTGGTTCAGCACCGTGTCCCCGACGCGGCGGCCGGTCTCACGGCCCGCGGGATCCTCATCGAACGTCAGGGTGTGGGCGCCGGTGATCAACGAGGCGGTGTGGCCCGCCGTGCCATAGGTCCACGTGCTGGTGTGGCCACTGGGGGTGGTGCGAGTGAGGGGGCGTCCGAGTGCGTCGTAGGTGTGGACGGTGGTGCGGCCGTTGACGCTCTCGGACAGTACGCGGCCGAGTGGGTCGCGTTCAATGGTCATCTCGGCGTCGGGGCCGGTCGCGTGAGCGAGGCGGCCGAGCAGATCGTAGCGGTACGACGTGATCCGGTCGTCGACGTGTTTCTCGATGACGCGGCCGAGGGTGTCGTGTTGGTAGGTGACGCTCTGCCCGGTGGCGTTGGTGCTCGTGGTGAGCCGGCCCGCGGCGTCATAACGGTAGGTGACGTTTCGTCCGTCGAAGTCCGACTCCGCGACGAGCCGACCGGCCGCGTCGTAGGTGTAGTTCCAGTCCACCGCTCCTGGTCTGGCGACTTGGAGGATGCGAAGCTCCGCGTCCCGCACGTACTCGTGCCGCGCGCCGTTCGGATCGACCCGGGCGTTGAGCTGGTCGAAAGGCCCGTAGACGAAGCGGCTGACGCCGCCGGTCCGGTCGGTGTGTGTCAGGCAGTTGCCCTCCGCGTCCCAGGTCCACGTCTCGGTCGCGCCGAGCGGATCGACGCGCCGCAGGAGCTTGCCCTCGGTGGACCACGTCCATGTCGTTCGGGCGCCGAGCGCGTCGGTGATCTCGGTGACGCGGCCGAAGGCGTCGCGGCTGACGGACAGAGTCTCGCCGCGCGAGTCGGTGATGGCCACCGGCAGACCGGCCGCGTTGACCCGGATACGGGTGGTGTCCCCGATGGGGTCCGTCATGGACACCAGCGCGCCATGGTCGTTGTAGGCGTAGCGTGTGCGGTTTCCGGCCGGATCGGCGAGGACAAGCTGATTTCCGTTGCCGTCGTACGCGTGCTGCCAGACCGTGCCGTCGGGCTGTGCGATTTCGGTCGGGGCGCCGAAGTCGTTGTACTGGGTGTGGATCCGGGCTCCGTCGGGTCGCGTGATGACCGTGGTGTGGGCGGCATCGTCGTAGTCGAGGCGCGTCGTGTTGCCGAGGGGATCGGTGAGGGACTGGAGTCGGTCGTAACGGTCCCAGGTCCGATACGTGGTGTTGCCAAGGGGGTCGGACTCGGAGACGAGCTGGTAGGCGTCGTTGAACTGGAAGACCGTGGTGTTGCCGAGGGAGTCGGTGAAGACGGTGCGGTGGTTCTCCGTGTCGTACTCGATGGTGCTGCTGAGGATCCCGTCGATGCCCCGGGTCTCGACGCATCGGCCGGCGTCGTCGTAGACGTAGCGGAACCAGGTGCCGTTGCGGTCTTCCCAGCCGGTGATGCGCCGGTGTTCGTCGTAGGTCAGCCGCAGTGGACGGCCGGAGGAGTTGTAGACGGCCGTCAGGTTGCCCGCGTCGTCGTATCCGTACCGGCGCAGTACGGGCTGGTCGGGGGCGCTCAGCAGCCGTAGCTCCGTGATCCGACGGCGCCGGGTCGTGACGCCGATGTGGTAGCCGCCGTCGTGGATGACGTCGGTCGGGGCCCCGGTCGCGGCGTCGTACTCGACGCGCACGCGGTTGTCGTTGCGGTCGGTGATCGCGGTGAGCGGGAGTTCCCCGCCCGGTCGGCCTGCTACCGGACCGAAGTGCAGGATGCGGTTCCGTTCGTGCTGGTGAACCGTGATCGGCGTGCCGGGCTGGCCGTCCCAGGACAGGGCCCAACGGGGTCCTTCGACGGGGAGGACGGGCTGGTCGGGGATGGGACGGGGATAGTCGAGAATCATGCCGTCCGCGGTGATCAGCCGAAGCCCGGAGGCGTCGAGGACCAGGCGTTGGTCGAGGGTGGAGGCCCAGGTGCGGCCAAAGCAAGTGCCTTCCCGCAGGCTGGTGCGGTGGTGCCTGCGGAACAGCAGGGGCAGCACGCCGGGTAGCTCGACGTCGGTGTGATCCATGACCATCTCGCCGGTGGCCATGTCGATCGGGTCCGTCCGGCACACCAGGTTGTCGCCCTGGCGTCCCATGCGGCGCAGGGCCTGGCCGAGACCGCGCACGCCCTGGCCGAGGCCGCGCAGGCCGGTGCGGGCGGCGGCCAGGCCGCCGCGGAGGCCGCGGGCGAGGCCGCCGAGGGTGGTGAGGCCCTTCATGCCCGGGATGCAGTCGAGTGCGGCGAAGGCGACGTCCCACAGGGTGGCCTGTCCGTTGGCGTATTTGACGAGGGTGTCGGCGAGGACGACGAGGGCGGCGGCGAGGACGACCCAGGCGAGGGGGCCGCCGATGATCATCACGACGATGCCGAGGACGGCGACGACGAGTTTGCAGATGTCGACGAAGGTGTCCCAGTTCTCGGTGACCCAGTTGACGGCGTCTTCCCACCAACTGCGGTTCTGGATGCCTGCGTCGGAGGCGGCGTCGATGTCCCTCGCGCATTCGCGGGCGGCTTCCTCGCGCAGTTCGCGGGCCTGGCCTGCCAGTTCGCGGGCGGCGGCGAGGCGTTGCTCGGCGGCATCCACGCGGGACTGGGCCGCACCGGCCGCAGCCTCGGCGGCCTGGTGGTCGCGCACCGCGTCACGGACCGCCTGCTCATCCGGCGGCTCGGGGGCGTTGCCCTCGTCCTGGAGGCGTTCGGCCTCGTCCCCGGCCCGGGAGACCCAGTCCTGCGCGTCCCCCAACTCGCTCTGCGCGGCGCGGAGGTCGTCCTGGGCGGCGATCGCGCTCTCCAAGGCGCGGTCGGCCATGCCCTGGGCGTTCTCCAGCCTCGGCCAGTAACGCGCCAGCGCGTCCGC
This sequence comes from Streptomyces litchfieldiae, assembly GCF_031845365.1. NCBI lineage: Bacteria > Bacillati > Actinomycetota > Actinomycetes > Kitasatosporales > Streptomycetaceae > Streptomyces > Streptomyces litchfieldiae. Next base: position 136,944 of record NZ_JAVREL010000017.1, on the reverse strand, counting down.
CGCCATGTCATACGACGTCTGAAGTTTGGTCAGGTTCTCGGGAACCCCGTCGAACTCCGCACGGAACGCGTCCGCCGACAACCCCGCCCAGTCCGCCACCGCCCGGTCCGAGGCCATCCCCCGGATCTTCCCCAGCGCCTCGCCGACATCGTCGGCGAACTCCTGGAGGTCCTCGGCAAGTTCGCGGATCTCTTCGGGATTCCCCGGAGTCGGATCGGAGTCCATGTCCACCGGAGACCAATCGGACGCACGCGCCATACCGCACCCCCGAGCGTTCGCGCCTCGTTTGCGCGAACGTTACCGAAAGGTCGGTAATCGATCAATATCCGAATTGTCGCGGGTTGTTGACAGTGTGCGGAGCGTCCTACAGCAAAGTGAGCTGGGTCGCGCCGGGTTCGGGCTCCGGTTCGGGTTCGGGCTCGCGCAGGGCGCGGTGCGCGCCGCGAGGGGTGGGGCCCATGCCGTATTCGGCCGCCAGCTCGTGGACCTGGCCGGTGATGCGGCGCTGGTACCACTTGGGCGCGTAGGCGCCGTCCGCGTACAGCACCTGGTAGCGGCGCACGAGGTGCGGGTGGTGCGTGGCCAGCCAGCCCATGAACCACTCGCGCGCCCCGGGGCGCAGGTGCAGCGCGAGCGGGGTGACCGAGGTGGCGCCGGCCGCGGCGATCGCGCGGACCGTTTCGCGGAGCTGGGCGGGGGAGTCGGTGAGGTAGGGGATGACGGGCGCCATCAGCACGCCGCAGGAGACGCCGTGCTCGGCCAGGGTGCGCACCACGTCCAGGCGCCGCTCGGGGGCCGGGGTGCCGGGCTCGACCGTGCGCCACATCACCGGGTCGACGAAGCCGACCGAGACCGAGACGCCCACGTCGGTGACGTCGGCGGCCTGCCGCAGCAGGCGCAGGTCGCGCAGGATCAGGGTGCCCTTGGTGAGGATGGAGAACGGGTTGGCGTAGTCGCGCAGCGCGGAGATGATGCCGGGCATCAGCCGGTAGCGGCCCTCGGCGCGCTGGTAGCAGTCGACGTTCGTGCCCATCGCGATGTGCTCGCCCTGCCAGCGGCGGGCGCCCAGCTCGCGGCGCAACAGGTCTGGAGCGTTGACCTTGACGACGATCTGGGTGTCGAAGCCCACGCCCGTGTCCAGGTCCAGATAGCTGTGCGTCTTGCGGGCGAAGCAGTACACGCAGGCGTGGGAGCAGCCGCGATACGGGTTCACGGTCCAGACGAACGGCATCCGCGAGGCGCCCGGGACCCGGTTGACGATGGAGCGGGCGCGCACCTCGTGGAAGGTGATGCCGCGGAACTCCGGGGTGTCGAACGTCCGGGTGACGACGTCGGTGCCGAAGAGCGCGGGGGCCGCGGCCGGGGTGTCATCGCTCAGATTGTTCCAGCGCATGGGGCCTCCTCGGTGCTGTCGTACAGAAATAGAACACATGTTCGCGGCGGGGCTGTCAAGCCGAATCCGGGCATACGGAGCGGCCCCGGGCGCCGCGTGCGCCCGGGGCCCGCGCGGAGGTGCGTCCCGGAGATGGTTAGCTTGGCCGCCAAGTACCTACGACGGCAGGAGAATCCGCATGTCCCTGGTCGAGATCGTCGCGCGGCGCGAGATCAAGGCGGAGCCCGATGACGTGTTCGACGCGCTTGCCGACTACCAGGAGGTGCACGGCCGACTGCTGCCCGAGCAGTTCACCGACTACGAGGTGCGGGAGGGGGGCGACGGCGAGGGGACCGTGCTCTTCTTCCGGTTCCACGCCACCAAGAGCCGGGTGCGCGAGTGCCTGGTGGACATCACCGAGCCCGAGGACCGCAAGCTGGTCGAGACCGACCGCAACTCCACCCTGGTCACCACCTGGACCGTGGAGCCCGCCGGGGGCGCCTCGCTGGCCACCATCCACTCGGCGTGGGAGGGGGCGGGCGGCATCGGCGGCGTGTTCGAACGGATCTTCGCGCCCCGGGCGCTCCAGAAGGTCTACCAGCAGCTCCTGGCCAATCTCGCGGCCGAGACGGAGAAGAAGTAGCCCATCGCTCAGCCGCCCCGGACGTGGAGCGCCAGACCGCTGCTGCCCGGCGTCTCCAGGCCGGGGCGCAGTTCGAGGGAGCGGGTGTAGTCGCCGTCCTTCAGCGTGCGGAACGGGATCGGCTCCGCCGTGAACAGCGTCCGCAGCCGCTCCCGGTACTCGCGCGTCGCCGCCTCGTACGCGTCCTCGCCCAGCCCGATGGCGTGCCACACCACGAACGGCTCCAGCACCTCCATCCCCGTGTAGTGCAGCAGGCCGTGCTGGAGCGGGAACAGCACCTGGTCCATCGGGCCGTGCACGCCGCGCGCCGAGAACGCCGTGTCCCGGGCGCCGACCGTCAGCGAGAGCATCGCGCGCCGCCCGGCGAGCACGCCGTCGCCGTATCGCGGCATGCGGGAGTCGCCGTAGCCGAAGCCGTAGGTGAAGACGCGGTCGATCCAGCCCTTGAGCACCGCCGGCACCGAGAACCACCACATCGGGAACTGGAGGATCACCGCGTCCGACCAGAGCAGCTTCTCCTGCTCGGCGGCGATGTCCCCGGCCAGCCGGCCCCGCTCGGTCGCGTCCCCCGAGACGGCCATCACGTCCAGCCGGTCGGCGGGGGAGTGGTCGGGGAAGTCGTCGGCGTCCACGCCGGCCTTCCACTTCATCGCGTACAGGTCCGAGGTGCGCACGTGGTGCCCGGCGCGGCGCAGCTCCTCGGCCGCGAACGACGCGAGCGAGGCGTTCAGGGAACGGGGTTCGGGATGGGCGCTGACAATCAGTACATTCTTCGTGCTCTGCTCATCGCTCTCGTTGGGGGCGCTCTTCTCGCTCATGTCTCCGTTGTGCCACGCCCCACCGGCGGCAGCCAGCACCCGCTTCATCCGTCGGCCGCGCTGTCCTGGTATTGGCAGGGCCACGCATACTGGACGGCATGGAGGACAACGGCCGCGACATGGGCGCCTTCCTGCGCGCCCGACGCGCACGCGTGGCGCCCGAGAGCGTCGGAATCCCGGGCGGGCGCCGGCGCAGGGTGCGCGGGCTGCGCCGTGAGGAGCTGGCCCAGCTCGCCGGAATCAGCGTCGACTACTACGTGCGGCTGGAGCAGGGCCGCGCCACCCAGCCGTCCGCCGAGGTGCTGGACGCGCTCGCCCGCGCCCTCGGCCTGGACGCCACCGAGCGGGACCATCTCCGCACCCTGGCCACCCGCCGCGACGGCGAGGGCAACGTCGACGGCGGCCCCCGGCCCGGCCATGTCGGCCCCGCGGTGCAGCGGATCCTGGACGGCATGCCGATGCTGCCGGCCGTCGTCATGGACTACCGCATGGACGTCGTCGGCTGGAACGGGCTGGGGTCCGAGCTGTTCGGCCGAGTCGGCGAGCGCCCGCCCGCCGAGCGCAACCACGCCCGTTACGTCTTCCTCGACCCGGCCGCCCGCGAGATCTTCCCCGACTGGGCCGAGCGGACCAGGGAGATGGTCGCGGTGCTGCGGCACGCCACGGGACGGCACCCGGGCGACACGTATCTCGCCGGGCTCGTCGCCGAGCTGACCGCCCGTGACGCCGGCTTCCGCCGCTTCTGGGCGGCCGGCGAGGTCCTGCTGTGCGGCAGCGGCACCAGGCGCTTCTGGCACCCGGCCGTCGGCGAGCTGATCCTCGACTACGAGACGCTGTGCCTGCCCGCCACCGCCGGTGAACTCGACGAACAGATGTATGTGTACAGCCCCGCCGAGGGGAGCGAGTCGGCCGGCGCACTCCGGCTTCTGGCGGAACGCGTCACCGGCGCGGCGGCGGTCGCACACGCCTAAGCGCTCCGGCGCACAATCACCCGGGCCAATCTCTCCCGCCACGCGCCCCCGGCGGCGTACCGTGAAACCGCCCGCCCGGAAGGAGAGATGGTGGCCGCCGACCCGGAACGCCCCCCTGGCTGGGCGAGAATCCCGCTGGCCGTGATCGTCGTCGACGTGGCGGGCCGCGTCTCGCACTGGAGTGACGGCGCGCGCCGGCTCTTCGGCGTCGGCCCGAAGGACGCGGTCGGCCGCCCGGCCGCCGAGCTCCTGCCCCTGTCCACCGTGCTCGACCCGGACGCCGGGGACCCGGTGGGGGAGCCCGCGCCGCCCGACCCCCTGCCGCGCGCCCGGAGCATCCCGCGCACCGAAAGCATCCTGCCCGCCGAACTCCTCCTCGGCGCCGGGACCACCTCGGGCACGGGCCCCGCGCGGCCCGCCGCGGGCCGGTTCTGGACCCGCCGCCCCGACCGCGACGGCACCGCCGGCGACGTGCTGTGGTGGGTGTACCCGCTGCGCGGCCCCGGCGCCGCCCGGGTCCTGGTGCTCGCCGGGGACGGCGCCGGCCTGCGCGCCGACGGCCTCGGCGCGCCCGACCGGAGCGTCTCGCCCGGATTCGCCACGCGCACGGGCAGCGCCGAGGCGGCCGAGCTGGCCCGGCGCCTCCCCGACGCGCTGCCCGGCATGACCCGGGCGGAGAGTGGCTACATCGCCGGCCAGTTGTGCGACCTCGGCCACCCGGTCCTGGAGGTCGGCGCCCCCGCCGCCGGCGAGACGCACCCGGGCCCGCCGTCCCCAGGCGCCGAGCCCGGCCCGGACCCGGACCGTGTCGAACTGCCGTCAAACTGGCTGGTCATCGGCCGCGACGGGTAACGTGGCACCCCATGACCAGGATCCTGATCTCGGCCGACATGGAAGGGGCCACCGGAGTCACCTGGCCCGCCGACTGCTTGCCCGGCACCCCCGAGTGGGAGCGCTTTCGCCCCCTGTTCACCTCCGACGTCAACGCCGCGATCGCCGGGTTCTTCGACGGCGGCGCCGATGAAGTCCTGGTCAACGAGGCGCACATGTCCATGCGGAACCTGCTCCTCGAACAGCTCGACGACCGCGCCCGGATGCTGACGGGCCGTCACAAGGCGCTGAGCATGGTCGAGGGCGTGCAGCACGGCGACATCGACGGCATCGCCTTCGTCGGCTACCACACCGGCGCCGGCGACGAGGGCGTCCTCGCCCACACCTATCTGGGCAACTCCCTCACCGGCGTCTTCGTCGACGGCGTCCGCGCCAGCGAGGGCCTGCTCAACTCGCTCGTCGTCGCCGAGTACGGCACCCCGGTCGTCCTGGTCACCGGCGACGACCGCACCTGCGCCGACGCCCGCGGCTACGCCCCCGACGCGCCCGCCGTGGCCGTCAAGGAGTACGTCTCCCGCTACGCCGCCGTCTGCCGCACCCCCGCCCGCACGGCGGCCGACATCCGCGCGGCCGCCGCCCGCGGCGCCGCCCTCGCGGTCCGCCACGAGCCGGCCGCGCTTGCGACCCGCACCATCGAGATCGAGTTCGACGCCGAACACCTCGCCGGCGCGGCGACCATCGTGCCCGGCGTCGAGCAGACCGGGCCGCGCCGGGTGGCGTACGAGGCGCCCACGATGTACGAGGGAATCCGCTGCTTCAAGGCGGTCACGACGCTGGTATCCGCAGCGGTGGAGGAATGGTATGGCTGAGCACATCGACGCGACGGCGCTGGACGAGGCGGTCCGGTTCACCTCCGACCTGATCAGGATCGACACCACCAACCGCGGCCAGGGCGAGGGCGTCGAGCGCCCGGCCGCCGAATACGTCGCCGAGCGCCTCGCCGAGGCCGGACTCGACCCGGTGCTGCTGGAGAAGGCCCCGGGCCGCACCAACGTGGTCGCCCGCGTGTCCGGCACCGACCCCGGTGCCGACGCGCTGCTGGTCCACGGCCACCTCGACGTCGTTCCCGCCGACCCCGCCGAGTGGAGCGTGCACCCCTTCTCCGGCGAGATCGCCGACGGCGTCGTCTGGGGCCGGGGCGCGGTGGACATGAAGGACTCCGACGCCATGGTGCTGGCCGTGGTGCGCGCCTGGGCCCGCGCCGGGGTGCGCCCCCGGCGCGACATCGTGCTCGCCTTCACCGCCGACGAGGAGGACACCGCGCAGTTCGGCTCCGGGTACCTCGTCGCCAGCCGCCCCGAGCTGTTCGACGGCTGCACCGAGGCGATCGGCGAGTCCGGCGCGTTCACCTTCCACCCCGGCGACGGACGCCGTTTCTACCCCGTGGCCGCCGGCGAACGCGGCACCGCCTGGCTGACCCTGACCGCCACCGGGCGGGCCGGCCACGGCTCCAAGATCAACCGGACCAATGCCGTCACCCGGCTGGCCGCCGCCGTCAACCGCATCGGCGAGCACACCTGGCCGGTGCGGCTCAGCCCCACCGTCCGCGCCGCCCTGACCGAACTCGCCACGCTCTACGACCTGCCGCTGCCCGACCTGGACGCCCCCGACCCCGAGGCGCTGGCCGCCGGCGTGGACGACCTGCTCGCGCGGCTCGGCCCGGCCGCCGCGCTGCTCGCCCCCACCGTCCGCAACAGCGCCAACCCCACGATGCTGGACGCCGGTTACAAGGTGAACGTGATCCCCGGCAGCGCCACCGCGCACGTCGACGGCCGCGTTGTCCCGGGCGGCGACGAGGAGTTCACCACCACCCTCGACCGGCTGACCGGCCCGGACGTCGCCTGGGACTACCTGCACCACGAGATCCCGCTCCAGGCCCCGGTGGACGCCCCGGTCTTCGCCGTCATGCGCGAGGCGCTGCTGCACTTCGACCCGGACGCGCACGTCATCCCGTACTGCATGTCCGGCGGCACCGACGCCAAGCAGTTCTCCCGGCTCGGCGTCACCGGCTATGGCTTCATGCCGCTGCGGCTGCCCGAGGGCTTCGACTACCAGGCGATGTTCCACGGCGTGGACGAACGCGTGCCGGTGGACGCGCTGCACTTCGGCACCCGCGTACTCGACCGGGCGCTGCGCGCCCTCTAGGAGGCACCGTGCCCGAGGCCCCGTACGGCAGTTGGCCCTCCCCGATCGACGCCGCGCTCGTCGCCGCGCACGACGGCCGGCCCGAGTACCTCGGCTCACTCGGCGAGGAGCTGTGGTGGACCGCGCCCCGCCCCGCCGAGGGCGGGCGCCGCGCGCTGCTGCGCCTGACTCCGGACGGCGGCGACGCGGTGTCCGTGCTGCCGCCGCCCTGGAACGTCCGAAACCGCGTCATCGAGTACGGCGGCCGGCCCTGGGCGGGCGTGGCCCGCCCGGACGGCGCGGGCCCGCTCGTCGTCTTCACCGACTTCGCCGACCAGCGCCTGTACGCGATCGAGCCGGACGCGCCGGGCGGCCCCGCGCCGCGCCCCCTCACCCCGCGCTCGTCCGTGGGCGGCGGCCTGCGCTGGTGCGACTTCCACATTCACCTGGAGCTGGGCGAAGTGTGGGGCGTGCTGGAGGAGTTCACCGGCGAGGGCCCCGGCGACGTGTGGCGGCTGCCGGTGGCCGTGCCGCTCGACGGCTCGGCCGCCGAGGACCGTTCGGCGCTCCGGGAGCTGGACACCGACCGGCACCGTTTCCTCACCGGGCCCCGGCTGTCCCCGGACGGCACCCGCGCGGTGTGGCTGGCCTGGGACCACCCCCGCATGCCCTGGGACGGCACCGAGCTGAAGATCGCCGAGGTCACCGGCGGGCCCCGGCCCCGGCTCACCGCGGTGCGCACCCTGGCCGGCGGCCCCGAGGAGGCGATCGCCCAGGTCGAGTGGGTGCCGGACGGCACCCTGCTGGCCGCCACCGACCGCACCGGCTGGTGGAACGTGCACCGCGTCGACCCCGACACCGGCCACGCCGTCAACCTCTGCCCGCGCGAGGAGGAGTTCGCCGACGCCCTGTGGCGCGTGGGCCACCGCTGGTTCGCCCCGCTGGACAACGGAACGATCGCGGTCGTGCACGGCCGGGGCACCGCCCGGCTGGGCATCCTCGACCCGGCCACCGGCGAACTGGCCGATGTCCCCGGCCCCTGGACCGAGTGGTCCCCGGCCCTCGCCACGTTCGACACCGCCGTCGCCGGCATCGCTGCCGGCCCCGGCCGCCACCACGAGATCGTGCGCCTGGACACCGCCACCGGCCACTGCCGCGTGGTCGCCCACGCCCACCGCGACGCCGTCGACCCCGCCTACTACCCCGAGCCCCGCGCCCGCGTCTTCCCCGGCCCGGACGGCCGCGAGGTCCACGCCCAGCTCTACCCGCCCGCCCACCCCGGGCTGACCGGCCCGGCCGGGACGCCGCCCCCGTTCATCATCTGGGCGCACGGCGGCCCCACCTCCCGCGCCCCGCTCGTACTCGACCTGGAGATCGCCTACTTCACCTCGCGCGGCTTCGGCGTCGCCGAGGTCAACTACGGCGGGTCCACCGGCCACGGCCGCGCCTACCGCAACAAGCTGCGCGAACGGTGGGGCGTCGTGGACGTCCAGGACTGCGCCGCCGTCGCCCGCGCGCTGGCCGCCGAGGGCGCCGCCGACCCCGACCGGCTCGCCATCCGCGGCGGCAGCGCCGGCGGCTGGACCGCCGCCGCCTCCCTCGTCTCGCCCGCCACCGCGGACGTGTACGCCTGCGGCACCATCAGCTACCCCATCCTCGATCTGACCGGCTGGGCCGTGGACGAGACCCACGACTTCGAGTCCCGCTATCTGGAGACGCTGGTCGGCCCGCTCGCCAAGGTTCCCGAGCGCTACCACGAACGCTCCCCGGTGCACCACGCCGACCGGATCACCGCGCCGTTCCTGCTGCTCCAGGGCCTGGACGACGTGATCTGCCCGCCCGTCCAGGCCGAACGCCTGCTCGCCGCCGTCGCCGGACGCGACGTGCCGCACGCCTACCTCGCCTTCCCCGGCGAGGGCCACGGCTTCCGCCGTGACGACACGATCCGGCGCGCCATTGAGGCCGAACTCGCCCTCTACCTGCGCGTGTTCGGCATCGACCGACCGGACGCGCCGGTCCTCGACCTGAACGGAGCCACCCGTTGATCACCGAGCCGCCGAAGACGCTGGGCGACCCCAAGGACCTGCTCACCGCCTACCTCGACTACTACCGCGCCGTGATCCTGGAGAAGCTGGCGGGCCTGGACGAGGACGAGCTGCGCGGCTCCCGGCTGCCGACGGGCTGGACCCCGCTCCAGCTCGTCTGGCACCTGGCGCACGTCGAGCGCCGCTGGCTGGTGTGGGGCCTGCTCGGCGAGAACGTGCCCGACCCGTGGGGCGACCGGGGCCCCGACGAGCGCTGGGCGGTCCCCGAGGGGATGACGGCGGCGGAGGTCTTCGCCCGTTTCGAGGAGCAGTGCGCCCGCTCCCGCGAGATCGTCGCGGGCGCCGAGCTGACGGATGTGCCGCCGGCGAGCAGCAAGCGGTTCGAGGAGGGCACCCCGCTGCCGGCGCTGAGCTGGATCCTGTTCCATCTGCTCCAGGAGTACGCCCGGCACGCCGGTCACCTGGACATCGTCCGGGAGCTGGCCGACGGAACGGTCCCGGAGCAGCCCGGGGCGTAGGGCCTGTCTTCCGGATCCCCGCGGGCTCGTGACTCCGCGGTGTAAGCCCGGTGGGATCGGCCGGACGGGGCCTACTCCAGCGCCCGGGAGCCGCCCACCGGCAGGTCCCACAGGTGGTCGGCGGGGCGGCCCGAGAGCCGCCAGGCGGCGCGGACCCGGTCCAGCGGCTCGGCCGGCGGCTCGGCCGACAGCAGGAACGTTGCCCAGTGCATCGGCGCCATCCGGACGGCGCCCAGGTCGCCGCAGGCACGCACGGCCTCCTCGGGGTCGGTGTGCACGGGCCGTTGCAGCCAGGGCGGGTCATAGGCGCCGATCGGCAGCAGGGCCAGGTCGATGCCCGGGAAACGGGCTCCGATCTCCAGGAAGCAGGGCCCGTAGCCGGTGTCCCCCGCGAAGTACAGGCGCCGCCCCGCGCGGTCGCTGAGCACCCAGCCGCCCCACAGCGAGCGGCAGGTGTCGGTGAGGGTGCGCTTGGACCAGTGGTGGGCGGGGACGAAGTCGAAGCGCACCGGGCCGCCGGGGGCGGGCAGTTCGGCCGCCTCCCACCAGTCCAGCTCGGTGACGCGGCGGAAGCCCCGGCGCCGGCACCAGCCGCCGAGCCCGGCCGGGACGAACAGCGCGGTGCGGCGCGGCAGTCGCTTCAGGGTGGGCGCGTCGAGGTGGTCGTAGTGGTTGTGCGAGATGACGACCGCGTCCACCGGGGGCAGGTCCTCCCAGGCCACACCGACCGGGGTGAGGCGGGCGGGGGTGGCCAGGATCCGGCGCGACCACACCGGGTCGGTGAGCACGGTCAGGCCGCCGATGCGGACCACCCAGCTCGCGTGCCCGGCCCAGGTCACCGCCAGCGTGCCCGGCCCGGCCCGGGGCAGCGGGCCCGGGGCGAACGGCAGCCCGGCGGCCTCGCGCAGCGCCGCGGCGCCGGGCCGCAGGGCGCCCCGGCGGGAGGCGCGGTACAGGGTGAACGGTCCGGGGAGCGGGGTGGTGAGCCGGTCCGCGAAGCTGCGCGGCCAGGTCCGCCGCTCGAAGAGGGGGCGCGGGGCGGCGGCGCGCGCGGGCGGTTCCGGCCGTTCGGCCTGCTCGGTCATGCGCGCACCTCCCTGCGCCCGGTCCCGGCTTCCCGTGCCCTCCAGCCCAGCACGGGCCGGGCGCCGGGCCATCCCGGGCACGGGCGGCGTTCGGCCGATGCGGTGACGTTGTCCGGATATTGAAACGATGTTGCTCGGTATGCGAGACGACCGGCAGGGTGGGGACATGCCTGAAGCCGTGTACATCCATGGACACCACGAGTCGGTGCTGCGTTCCCACCGCTGGCGCACCGCGGAGAACTCCGCGGCCTATCTGCTGCCCGAACTGCGCCCGGGCCTCGCCCTGTTGGACATCGGCTGCGGACCGGGGACGCTGACCGCGGACCTGGCCGGGCGGGTGGCCCCGGGGCCGGTCACCGCCGTGGACCACGCGGCCGGCATCCTGCCGGCGGCCCGCGCGGAGGCCGCGGCCCGGGGGCTGACGAACGTGCGGTTCGCCACGGCCGACGCGCACGCGCTGGACTTCCCCGACGACTCGTTCGACGTGGTGCACGCCCACCAGGTGCTCCAGCACCTGGCCGACCCGGTCGGCGCGCTGCGCGAGATGCGGCGGGTCTGCCGCCCGGGCGGCGTGGTCGCCGTGCGCGACGCGGACTACGCGGCGATGACCTGGTACCCGGAGGTGCCGGGGCTGGTGGAGTGGCAGCGGCTCTACCGCCGGGTGGCCCGGGCGGGCGGCGCCGAGCCGGACGCCGGGCGGCGGCTGGCGGCCTGGGCGGCGCGCGCCGGGTTCGAGGACGTCACCGCCACGGCGACGGCGTGGTGCTTCACCACCCCGGAGGAACGGGCCTGGTGGTCGGAGCTCTGGGCGGAACGCACCACCGCCTCCGACTACGCCGAACTGGCCGTGGCCGGTGGGCACGCCACGCCGGACGGCCTGGCGCGGATCGCCGAGGCGTGGCGGGACTGGGGTGCCCGGGCCGACGGCTGGTTCGCCGTGCTCAACCCCGAGGCGCTGTGCCGGGTGCCCGGCGAATCAGCGGACGGCCCTGCCCCAGAGGTGGACGCCGAGGGCGGCCAGTAGCAGGGTCACCCCGCCGAACGCACCGCGCAGCGAGTTCCACCGGGTCCAGCGCGGCGAGAACTCCACCCATGCCCGGGCCGCCCGCTCGGCGTCGTCGGGGCTGCCGAGGGCGGCGAGCGTCTCGTTCATCGGAACGTTGACGGCGGCGGTGGGCGCGATGACGCCCAGGACGTAGACGGCCGCGGCGGCGAGGAACGCCAGGCCCGCCGCCCGGTGGCCCTGCGTCAGCAGCAGCGCGCCGGTGGCCGCGGCGGCGACCGGCACGCCCAGGAAGGCGGACAGGAACACGGGGTTGAGGATCTTCTCGTTGATGCTCCGCATGGACGCCACCGCCTGCCCGGCCCCGACGGCGTCGAGACCGGGCAGCACGGACACCGAGAAGGCGAAGAAGACACCGGTGACGGCGGCGGCCAGCAGCAGGGTCACGGTCGCGGCGAGAACGGTCAGGATCACCATGGCCTCAGTCAAGCCGCGGCGAGGGGCGGGCGGCCATCGTCGGGCCGCTCACCCCCATGCGCGGAACGCTCGGCCCGCCGGAAAGGGGCTACGGCACCACCACGATCTTGCGGCCGACGCCCGCCGCGAAGCGGTCAAGGGCGGCCGGGTAGTCGTCCAGCGGCAGCCGGTCGCTGATGAACACGGCCGGGTCCAGCACCCCGGCCGCGAACAGGTCGGCCGCGCGCTCGTAGCTGTGCAGCACCGCCATCGAGCCGGTGATGGTGATCTCCCGGTTGTAGATCTTGTAGGGCTCGATCGTGGCCCGCGTCGCGTAGTCCGAGACGCCGAACTGGAGGAACGTGCCGGCCTTCGCGACCCGGCCCAGGCCGTCCTGGATGGCCGCCGCGTTGCCCGTGGCGTCGATGACGAACTCCCAGCCCTCCGGCCGGTCCAGCTCGGCCGCGCTGGCCGCCGTCGCCGAGCAGCCCAGGGTGCGGGCGGTGGCCAGCCGGTCCGGGTTGACGTCCACGACATCCACGCCGCTGGCGCCGGTGCGCTTGGCCAGCTCCAGCATCATCAGGCCCATCGTGCCCGAGCCGTAGATCAGCACCCGCGCGCCCAGCGTGGACCGCAGCACGTCGTAGCCGCGGATCGCGCAGGACAGCGGCTCGATGAGCGCCGCGTCCTGGAGGCCCACGTGGTCGGGCAGCCGGACGCAGTTGGCGGCGGGCGCGACCGCGTACTCGGCCGCGCCGCCCGCGACGCTCACCCCGATCGCCGCCCAGCGGTCGCACAGGTTGGCGTGCCCGGTGCGGCAGTAGCGGCAGGCGTGGCAGTACAGGGACGGGTCGACGGCGACCCGGTCGCCCACCGCGAGCGCATTCACCTCCCGCCCGAGCGCCACGACCTCGCCGGCGAACTCGTGGCCGGGCACCAGCGGCAGCCGGGGCGCGAACTCGCCCTCCCTGATGTGCAGATCGGTGCCGCACAGCCCGCAGGCGGCCACCTTCACCACGATGTCGGCGGGGCCCGGCGCCGGGTCGGGGACCGTGGTGACCGCGACGCTGCCGACGGATTCGATGAGGGCGGCTTTCACTTGACTGCTCCTAGCGACAGGCCCTGGACCAGCTTGTCCTGGGCGGCGAACCCCGCGGCGAGCACCGGCAGGGAGATGGCGATCGAGGCGGCGGACAGTTGGGCGAGGAACAGGCCCTGGCTGGTGATGAAGCTCGTCAGGAAGACCGGCGCGGTCTCGGCCCGCACCCCGGTCAGCACCCGGGCGAACAGCAGCTCGTTCCAACTGAAGATGAAGCAGATCAGCGCGGTGGCCGCGATGCCGGGCAGGACGATGGGGGCCACCACCTGGCGCAGCACGGCCGGCAGCCGGGCGCCGTCCAACTGGGCCGCCTCGATGACGGAGACGGGGACCTCGGCGAGGAACGACTGAAGCATCCACACCGCGATCGGCAGGTTCATGGAGGTGTAGAGGATGACCAGCAGCCAGACGTGGTCCAGGAACCCGATGTTCCGCGCGAAGAGGAAGACCGGCAGCAGCCCGGCCACCACCGGCAGCATCTTGGTGGACAGGAAGAAGAACAGCACGTCGCGCCAGGCCCGCACCGGCTTGATGGTCAGCGCGTACGCGGCGGGCAGCGCCAGCAGCAGGACGAGCAGCGTGGACGCGACCGACGCGGTGGCGGAGTTGATCAGCGGCGGCCAGGGGCCGTCCCAGATGGAGGTGCCGAAGAACTCGCGATAGCCGTCCAGGGTGAGCGGGGCGGTGAACGCGGGCGGGTTGCTGGCGGCGTCGGACTCCGAGTGGAACGAGGTCAGCACCATCCAGGCCACCGGCAGGAAGAACAGGAGCCCGGCGCACCAGGCGGCCAGACTCAGCGCCGCGCCGCGGACGTTGCGGGGCTTCGTGACGGTCATGACCGGCTCCCCTCTTCGCGGAAGAGCGAGGACACCACGCGCAGCGCGAGGGTGGCGATGAGGAGCGAGCCGACGACGACGAGCACCCCGGCCGCCGACGCCACGCCGTAGTCCTGCGCCTGGTAGAACTCCTGGTAGACGACATAGGGCAGATTGGCCGTGTCGAGGCCGCCGGCGGTGATGGTGAACACCGCGTCGAAGTGCTGGACGATGTAGATCGAGCCGAGCAGCGCGCCCAGTTCGAGGTAGCGGCGCAGGTGCGGCAGCGTGAGGTGGACGAAGATCTGCCAGGCGCCGGCGCCGTCGATGCGGGCGGCCTCGGTGAGTTCGGGCGGGCGGCTCTGGAGCCCGGCGAGCAGGATGAGCATCATGAACGGCGTCCACTGCCAGATCAGCGCCACCTCCACGGCGGCCAGCGGCATGTCGGAGATCCAGTCGGGCTGCGGCGCCGTGAAGCCGAACAGGTCCCCGAAGCGCGCCAACAGCCCGTTGAGCAGTCCGTATTCGGGGTTGAACAGCACGTGCTTCCACAGCAGCGCAGCGGCCACCGGCACCAGCAGGAACGGCGTGATCGTCATCGTGCGGACCAGGCCGCGCCCGGCGAAGCGGCGGTCGAGCAGCAGCGCGAGGCCGAGCCCGAGGACCAGGCTGACCAGCACCACGGTGGCGGTCAGCACGGCGGTGGTGAGGACGGCGCCGCGCAGGTCCGGGTCGCCGAGCACCGTGTCGTAGTTGCCGAGCCCGGTGAACGCGCGCTCGTCGGGGTAGAGGGCGTTCCAGTCCCACAGCGAAATCACCAGCGTTGCGACGAACGGCAGTTGGGTGACCACGACGAGGAAGATCAGGGCGGGCAGCAGGGGCGCGCGGGTGGCCCAGGCCCGGGCGCGGGCGCCCTTGTCCCGGGTGCGGGTCACCCGTGGGGCCGGAGCCGGCGGCGGGGCGGTGGCGGGGGAAGTGGTGGCGGTCATCGGCTCCGGTGCTCCTCCGCGACGTCCTCGGCCAGGCCCTGGGCGGTCTCCAGGGCGTCCTGAACGCTCTGCCGCCCGGCGATGGCCGCGCTGATCTCCTGGGACACCCGGGTGCCGAGGTCGGCGAACTCGGGGATGCCGACGAACTGCACGCCGGGCGCGGGGCGTTCCTGGACGCCCGGGTTCAGCGGGTCGGCCTCGGCGATGGCGTCGCGCGTCACCTCCCAGAAGGCGGCGGCGGCCCGGCGGTACCGGGGGTCGTCATAGGTGGAGGCGCGCTTGCCGGCCGGGACATGGGCCCAGCCGAGGGTCTCGCCGACCAGTTCCTCGTACTCGGCGCCGGACGCCCAGGAGATGAACTCCCAGGCCTCGTCCGCGTGCCGGCTGGCGCCCTGGACGCCCCAGGCCCAGGTGTAGAGCCAGCCGGAGCTCTCCGTCTCCGCCACCGGCGCGGGCACATACCCGATGTCGCCGCGGACCGGGGAGTCCTCGGCCTCCAGCGAGCCGGCCCCGGCGGTGGCGTCGTACCACATGGCGGTGTTGCCCTGGACCATGTTGTTGAGGCACTCGGCGTACCCGGCCTGGGCGGCGCCCGCCTCGCCGTGCTCGCGCACCAGGTCCACATAGAACTCGGTGGCCTCGACGAACTCCGGTTCGGTGAGCGCCGCCTGCCAGTCCGCGGTGAACCAGGTGCCGCCGAAGGTGTTGACGACGGTGGTCAGCGGGGCGATGACCTCGCCCCAACCGGGCAGGCCCCGCAGGCAGATGCCCCGCATGTCGGGCTCCGCCTCGTCCACCTCGGCGGCGAGGTCCGCGACTTCCCGCCAGGTGGGGCGTTCGGGCATGGTCAGCCCGTGCTCGGCGAAGACGTCCCGGCGGTACATCAGGAACGACGACTCGCCGTAGAACGGCTGCGCGTACACGTGGCCGTCGGCGCCGGTGAGGGAGCGCTGGATCGGCGGCAGGATGTCGGCCGCGTCGTAGTCGGGGTCGGCGGAGAGGTATTCGTCCAGCGGGTGGAGCCAGCCGTTGGCGGCGTAGATCGGCGTCTCGTAGTTGCTGATGGTGGCCACGTCGTACTGGCCGGCCTGGTTGGCGAAGTCCTGCCCGATCTTGTCCCGGACCTCGTTCTCGGGCAGCACCGTGAAGTTGACCTCGATGCCGGTCTCCTCGGTGAAGTGCTCCTCGGTGAGCTCCTGGAGCTGGGTCATCTGCGGGTTGTTGACCATGAGGACGTTGATGCTGTCGCCGGAGGAGCCGAGGCCCCCGGCTCCGGCACAGGCGGTGAGCAGCGCGCCCGCCGCCGTGCCGGCGGTGAGGGCTCGCGTGATGCGTCGGCTCTGACTGCGCATGGTCGAGCTCCTGGGTGGGTTTTCGGGCGCGCGCGGCCGGGCCGCGCGGGAGCGCGCGCCCGCGTGGTGTCGGGGAAGGAGCGGAACGGGCCGGTCAGACCCGGATGATCTGCGGCCCCTGGAGGGAGTAGCGGTGGGCCTCGGCGGTGCCGAGGCTGGTACTGGTGACGATCGCGTCGAAGTCGGGAACGTCGGCGAAACGGCAGAAGCTGGCCGCGCCGAACTTGGTGTGGATGCCCGCGAACACCCGCCGCCGGGAGGCGAGTACGGCCTGCCGCTTGACCTCGGCGACCGCCGGGTCTGGGGTGGTCAGGCCGTGCTCGCGGGAGATGCCGTTGGCGCCGATGAACCCGAGGTCGATGACGAACCCGGCCAGCATCTTCGCCGTCCAGTGGTCCACGGTCGCCATGGTGGCGGCCCGGACCCGGCCGCCGAGCAGCAGCACGGTGACGTTGTCGCGGGGTGTGAGCGTGGTGGCGACGGCCAGCGAGGCGGTCACCACCGTCAGGGCGCGGTCCCGGGGCAGCGACTCGGCGATGAGCTGCGGGGTGAAGCCCTCGTCGATGAAGACCGTCTCGGCCTCGCCGGTCAGCTCGGCCGCCGCCGCGGCGATGCGCCGCTTCTCCGGCACGTGCCGCGTCGCCCGCAGGGCGAGCGTCGTCTCGAAGCCGGCGCTCTCCACGGGGTAGGCCCCGCCGTGCGTGCGGCGCAGCAGGCCGTGCGCCTCCAGGACCCGCAGGTCGCGGCGGACGGTCTCCCGGGCCACGCCGAGGTCCCGGGCCAGCCGGGACACCTCGACGGAACCGGCCCGCCGGGCGGCGGTGACGATGGCGCGCTGGCGCTCTTCCGCGGTCATGGCGTGCCTCCTCGCAGCCGCTCCGGTCGGGTGCCCGCTCGGGCCCGTGTCGACTGTTCTACCGTCGCGATACGGGACTGAACAGGCGCGGCGGGGCAGAGTTCGTGCCCGGTTATGCCCGTTTCCCGGGGCCATGACCGGGCGCGGGCCCGGAAACGGTGCCCGCCCGGGCGGCGCGGGCCGCCCGTTCGGTGCCCGATTGCCGCCCGGCGGGGCTGCTGTTGATCAGGCCGGCCGCATGCGGAACTCGTACCGGTCGGGCAGCGGGTCGTCGGTCAACTCGGCCCAGGTGTCGCTCAGCGTCTCGTCGCCCTCGCGGAGATCGGCCACCTCGAACCCGGCGTCGAACACGGCCCGGGCGGCGGCCCGTTGCCCCTGCGCCAGCAGGATCCGGCAGTCCAGCAGCCGGAACCGGCCCGCCTCCCTGGTCGCCGCAGGCAGCCGGTCGAAGACGCCGCGCGCGTCGGCCGCGCGACCCGCGTCCAGCAGCAGCGGCACCGCCTCGCGGGCCAGCGCCGCCAGCGCAGGGCGCGGCACACCCGGGGTATCCAGCGCCAACTCGACGGCGACGCGGGCGAGTTCGGCCGCCCGGTCGCGGTGACCGGCCCACGCCTCCGCCAGCGCCAGACAGCGCAGCGGCCAGGGGCTCGGCCCCGCGGCCAGGGAACGCTCCCAGCTCCGCCGGGCCTGCGCGTGATCCCTGGCGTGCCACTGCGCGACGCCGAGGTGGAAGTCCGTGAGCGGCCCGCCGGGCGCGCACTCCAGCCGCTCCCGCCAGGGCGGGGAGACCGGCCCCGGGCCCGGCGGCCGACCGGGCGCCGCCGTCTCCTCGGGCAGCCGCCCGGTGTCCAGCAGGTGGACCCACGGCCGCTGGTCGGGACCGAGCGTGCCGGGGTCGAACGGGGTGCCGGGCAGCTCGTGGCCGGCGCGCGCGACCTCCAGCGCGCCCCAGCCGCTCGCGGTGTGCAGGGTCTCCTTGGGGTCGAGATCGGCGTACGGCAGCCAGGCCGCGTACGCCGCGTCCACCTCCGCCGCGGGCAGCGCCGCGCCGAGCCGCCGCTCGGTGTGCGCGGTCGCGGCGGCCCAGTCGGCGCCGTGCACCGCCGCCGGATCGGCGGCCAGCGGCCCGAACGCCTCCAGCCAGCGGAACTCGGCGCCCGGCCCCAGCGGCACGTGTTCGAGCTGGGTACGGGCCAGGCCCGCCTGGATCTCGGCGTAGCCCGGGGTGCCGTCCTCGGTCAGCCAGCGCTGCCAGCGCCGCCCGCCCGGGCCCGCCCCCCAGACGAACAGCTTGCGCCCGCGCAGCAGCGCCGTGGAGGTCTGCGCGAAACCCTGGCCGTGCTCGTCCAGCGCGGCCACCCACTTCCGCGCCCCGGGCCGCACCTCGTAGAAGTAGTCCGCCGGGAAGTCGCCGTGCAGCGGATAGCTGCGGTCGGCGCCGTCCCACTCGGGCACCGGGAAACGGCGCAGGCTGCGTTCGTAGCCGAAGTGCCACGCCTCGTCCGCCGGGGCCAGCACCCGGGTGCCGGGGCCCTCGGGGACGGCGATGTTGGTCCACCAGTAGACCGGGACGGTGTGCGCGTGCGGGTTGCGGACGCGCACACCGGCGTAGAGGAAGTCGGAGCCGTCCGGCAGCCACAGATCGACCTGGAACGGCGTGTCGCGCAGCCGTTCCCACTCCCACAGCCGCAGCATGCGCCCGCCGCCGGGGGCGGGCACCACACCGGCGTGCACCGGGGCGCACGAAAGGGTGGTGTGGCCGGTGGCGCCGATGTTCCACTCGATGCCGCCGGAGAACCAGGCGCCGTTGAGCGCGAAGTCGGCGGGCTGGAGAACGGGGTTGGTGTAGAGCAGATCGCGGCCGGTCGGCTTGTGGTAGAGGGAGTGGACGCGACCGCCGAAGTCGGGCAGCACGGTGACGCGCAGCCGGTCGTTCTCGATGACCACGGTCGTCAGTTCGGTGCGAACGCGGCGGCGGCCGTAGCCGTCGCGGAGGCGGGTGGGCAGCATGGTGGCCAGCGGCGCCCAGCCGATCTGGCGGGCCATGTCGGCGGGCAGTGCGGCGCGCTGCCGCCGGTCGATCCGGTGCGCGTCGTCGCGGGGCAGCAGCGGGGGCAGGGGGTTCTCGGGGCCGAGGGCCGCGGCGGGCAGGGTGAGCGAGCCGGGGCGTATGGTGGTCACGGTGCGTGCCATGGTCCCTCCACTGGGCAGCGGCGTGCTGACCATGGAACACGGCGGCGCGCGGGTGAACAACAGGGCCCGTTCGGGGCGTTATCTCCGGCGGCCGAAGTAGAAACCGCACAGGCCACCGATGACCGCCGTGGCGAACAACGCCAGCCACAGCGGCATCGCCACCTCGGGGATCAGCAGCCTGATCTCCGTCCGCCGGGTGTTCCCGAAGATGAAGATCAGAGTGAGGACGCCGAGCGCCGCCAGGGCGACCCGGCCGGGGGTCCAGAAGGCGGTGCCTCGCCTGCTTCTCGTACTGGAAGTCATGTCTCCAGGATGCGGGCGATCGGCGTTTCTCGCCTGGTGGGAGCCCGCGGCCGGGGCGCCGGGGCCGGGCGGCGGCCCGGGTGGGGCGCGTCAGCCGACGTCGTAGGGGATGCGGATCGACGATTGGTTACCGGTGCCCAGAGTGCTGGGGCCGTTGCCGATGGCGCTCCACACCTCGACCCGGACCCGGCCGCCGGACAGGTCGCCGTGCGTACCGGTGGCCGAGGCCAGGCCGCGGCCCTCGGTGTAGTGCTCGTAGCCGGGCAACGGGTCGGTGGCGAAGTAGTGGTACGTCTCCACCCGGTCCCAGGTGCCGTCCCCGGTGCGGTCGTAGGACACCCGGAGCTGCTGGCCGCAGGCGACGGTGCCGCCGGCGTCCACGAAGAGGTCGAACGCGGTCGAGCCGCCGTTGTACGCGCCGGTGACGCCCGAGGCCAGATACGTCTGCGGCTGGTACGGGGTGCCGTCGTGGTTGGCGCCGCCGGCCGAGGCCACGGTGACGGTGGTCGCCGAGCCGCCGGCCGTGCCGAGCCCGCCGCCCTCGCGCAGGTACAGCGTGGCGGACTCGCCGGGCGGCTCGGTGCTGCCGCCGCCGCGGGTCCAGATCGCGACGTAGTCGACCAGCATGGAGCGGCCGGGCACGGTGGCGGCGGTGGGCGTGGCGTGCCCCGCGACGCCGTTGGGGAACGCGCCGCCCATCGCCACGTTGAGCAGCAGGAAGTAGCCGGCGTGGCCGGTCATGTTGGCCCAGGTGGTCGCGTCGACGCGGTTCTCGGCGACCGTGTGGAAGAGCTGGTCGTCCACGTACCAGCGAAGCTGGTTGGGGCTCACCGAGCGGTCCCACTCGAACCGGTAGGTGTGGAAGGCTGACTGGCAGGTGGCGCCGGGGCAGGCGCGGCTGGCGCCGATGCCGTTGTTCTCGTCGCAGGGGCCGCCGGGGCTGACGCCGCAGTGCAGCACGCCCCACACGGAGTTGATGCCGTTGACGTTCTCCATCACGTCGAACTCGCCGATGCCCGGCCAGTTCCAGTAGTTGCCGCGGTAGGGGGAGCCCAGGGCCCAGAACGCGGGCCAGTAGCCGAGGGCGGCCTCGCCCGTGACGTTGGGCATCTGGATGCGGCTCTCGATCCGCAGCACGCCGCCGGCCGGGGCCTTGAAGTCGGCGCGGCGGGTCTCGATGCGGGCGGAGGTCCAGTTGCCGGCGGCGTCGCGCTGCGGCGTGATGCGCAGGTTGCCGCCGCCGTCGAGGCCGAGGTTGGCGGGCGAGTCGGTGTAGGTCTGGATCTCGCCGGTGCCCCAGTTGGCGGGGCCGCCCGGATAGCCGTGCCCGAGGTCGATCTGCCAGTTGGCGGCGGACGGCGGGGAGCCGGCGGCGCCGGTGAAGTCGTCGCTCCACTGCAGATCCCAGCCCGGCGCGGGCGGGACGGCGCCCCGGGCCGGAGAGGTCAGCAGGGCGCCTAACAGCGCGGCGAGGGCCAGGATCGCGGCCGGCCCGGTCCGCGCGGTGAGTCGTGCGGCCATGCGAAAGCGCCTTCCGTGTCGGTGGGGGTACCTGAATGAGAGCGCTCTCAGAATGAGTTGTAGAGGCAGCCGCCGAAGACGTCAATCGGCGTGGGAAGGCCGATGCCCCGGGATTTCCCGGGGCATCGGCCGAAGTCTGGGCGGGCCCGCTACGCGTAGACCCGTTCGACGAACTGGGCCAGTTGGTCGTCGGTGAGATGGTGCGCGAGATCGGCCTCGCTGATCATCCCGACCAGGCGCTTGTTCTCGTCGATCACCGGCAGCCGGCGAATCTGGTGGCTCTCCATCTCCTGGAGCACGTCCTCGACGGGTGCCACCGTGCTGATCCAGCGCGGCGTGCCCTTGCACAGGTCACCGGCGGTCGTCTGCGCCGGATCCCGGCCCGTGGCGACACATGCGACGACGATGTCGCGGTCGGTGATGATCCCGCAGAGACGTTCGTTGGCGTCGCTGACGGGGAGCGCCCCGACGTCGAGCTCGCGCATGACCTGCGCGGCCCGGTCGAGCGTCTCCGTATCGGAGATCCACTGGGCGCCCGGGTTCATGATGTCGGCGGCGGTGGTCATGACTTCCCTCCTCGGATCGGTCAGCACAATCCTCCGCAGCCATCGTCCCCCGGGCGACCGGTGTGCGCCATTCGAGTGAGTTGTCCCAGCGCCTGCCTTCGGATCGATGGGGGCCCTGGGGGCACCTCCCCGGGCGACCGTTCGCCGTTCCCTCGACTTCCGTCGGGGGTACCGGCATGAGTGCTACCGCAGGACGGACTCGGAGACGATCACGCACGAAGTGCTGCCCGCGCAGAGGTGTCCGGCGGCCGGGAGCGCGAGGAGGCGGAGAGGGGCCGGAGAGCCCGGCAGGTGTCTGTGGGTGGACGAGGCGGAGAAGGCGGCGCTGGAGCAGACACTGGCCGAGTGCTGACATGACGCGGTTGGGAGACCGGGCCGCCATCGGCCGAACGGTGGCTGGCGCCGCTGTACACCTGCCAGTGAGAGCGAGTGCCTGTCGGACGGTCATGCGCCCCAGACGTCGGCGTCGTCCTTGCCCTGACCGTATCGAGCAAGGGCTTCTCTCAGTGCGGTCCGCTGCTGGTCCGTCATCGGTCCGAGAACACAGACAGGGACCATGTCGTTGAATGCCTCGGGTCGGTGCGGGAGCGGCCACCCTGCCGGATGGGAGTCGGCCGGGTGCTCGGCGCCTGTGAACTTGATGTGGAGCGCGGCGGACCACAGGAAGCTTTTACTGTTGCCACCCTCTCCAATGGCGAACGCCCGTACGATGTCCCACGGATATTCGCGCCTGTCGAAGCCGCTGGTGGTCCTGATTCCGCGCGGCCCGACCTGCAAAGACCAGGCGGTTTTTGCGGCCGGATAACTCATCGGGAGGAAGACGAGAAGGAGTAGGAGCGTGAACCCTGCGGTGCAGGCGAACAGAATGGACCATGCTGACCACGCGTCGGCTTCGCCATCCTCCGCAGACGTAAACGGTTCGTTGGGGTCCAGTGCCAGCGTGATGAAGAAGCCCGCCAGGAGTACCGTCACCGCAATCGTCATCGAGACGGCCCGGACACGTCGCGGCCGAGTATCGAAGTAGGTGGAAAGGCGATCCTCTCCCGTCCACGAGATGGTGAACGAACTGCCCGGGAGTTCGGATGGTTGCCGGGTACCGTCGATCGCGGGGATGCTCGGTCCAGACGACTCTGCCGCCGTGGTCCGTAAGCCCGAGGCGCCATCCTTCTCCGGGGCAAGGTCCGCCCGCAGCTCCTGAAGGCGTTCATGGACCCGCCGCGCCGACTGGGGACGCCGGTCTGGACGGCGTTGCAGGAGTTCGGCAACCAGGGCGGTCACCGCTGGCGGCAGATCGGGACGAAGGGAATCGAGATGGGGCGCCTCTTCGTCCAGCTTGCGCCGCATGAGCGCGATACCGTTGTGGCCGGTGAAGGGGGGTCGGTTGGCGAGCAGAGTAAAAAGCACGCCGCCGAGGGCATACAGATCCGAGCGTTCGTCACCTCGCTCGGCAAGGAACTGTTCCGGCGCGCCGTACTCCACGGTTCCGGCCGGAGCGAGCTGGGATGAGCGTGCGACGGAGAACGATGCCTGGATGAACCCCGCAATCCCGAAGTCCACGACCTTCACTTGGCCGTCCGAGGTGAGCATCACGTTACTCGGCTTGATGTCGTAGTGGATGATATGGGCCTCATGGGCGGCCATCAGCGCTGAACAGATCCCGCTGGCGATGTCCAGGACGCGCGCCATGGATATGGGATTCTCGGCACGGGCGTATTCGCTGAGCGTCACCCCCTCGACCTTCTCCATGACCAAGAACAGCATGCTCTCGTGCATTCCCCGGTCGTGGAGGGCAACCACGTTGGGATGGTTGATCTGAGCGGCGGCAACCGCCTCACGCTCAAACCGCTGGGGCAGCTCCGGGTGGACGCCCCCGTCGAGGTCGAGCAGCTTGAGTGCGACGTCACGGTGAAGAGTGCGGTCCCGAGCGGCCCACACTTCACCCATGCCGCCCCTACCCAGCCGCTTGAGCAGCTCGTAACGGCCCGCGATCAGCCCCCCGCGCTCCATGCCCTACCTCCGTTGGCCTTGTCGTGCCAGGTGTAGAAGTACGGTCGGCGGCACCAGTGGCGTCGAACAGGTGTCGCGGCGCCGATCGCGTCCGCTCACCTGGTAGACGAAACGAAACCATCCGTTGGTTTCACCCGCGAGACGCCGATGGACCGCGAGGCCGCGGACAGGTCGCCGCGGCGGCCGAGCGGGACCCGGAGAGCCCGACAGCGGTGTCGGGGGCTCGGGGAGCGGCCCCAGGCCGCCGCCCCTCGAAACGATGTCGATGAGGACGAGGACTGGCGAGACGGCCCGGGTCGGACACCGGCCCGGGGGACCGGCGGACGCAGCGCCGCACCAGCGCGCCAGACACCCTGTGCACGGCCTCCGAGATCCCTGGGGCCAACGAGCCGTTCGGCTATGGCGTTTCCGTAACGCCATCCCGCGACGCCCTCGCTGCCGGGCGGCGTGCAACAGCCGTCACCGCCGTGACCTGTGCCGGCTCGAACTGAACACCGCCTCCGCCGTTTTCGACGCCGGCAACGGATCACCGCACTCCCGGCAGCACCGCCTCCCCGCTCCACCCCGATCCCACCACGATCATCCGACCAGGCCAGATCTCCCGACCAGGGTTCTCACATGCCTACTGACCACCGCGCCGCCGCGGTCGGTCCGCGGCCAGTCGCCCGCAGACCGGCGCAGCGGCGATCAGGACTCCGCCAGAGCCTCCTGCCGGGCCCGGGTCAGCGCGTCGCGCAGCACCGCGGCCGGCTGGGCGCCGACCACCGCGTACCGGCGGCCGAGGACGAACGACGGCACCCCGGTGAGCCTCAGCCGCCGCGCCGTGCCGGCGTCCGACCGCACCGCCGCCGCGTGGTCGTCGCCGGCCAGCGTCTCCCGCGCCCGGTCCCCGTCGAGCCCGGCCTCGGCCGCGAGGCCGGCCAGGGCATCGTGGTCGGCCAGCGAGACGCCCTCCGCCGTGTAGGCGGCCATCAGCCGCTCGGTGACCTCCGCCGCCAGCCCCTCCTCGGCGGCGTGGTGGACCAGGCGGTGCGCGTCGAAGGTGTTCACCGGGCGGGCCCGCGCCAACTGGTACTCCAGCCCCTCCCCGGCGGCCGTCTCGCTGACCGACGCGAGCATCTCGGCCACCCGCTCCGGGGCGACGCCCTGCCGGCGGCTGATGTACTCCGGCAGCGTCAGGTCGCCGGCGGTCGGCGCGTCCGGGTCCAACTGGTAGCTGCGCCAGACCACTTGAACCCCGGAGGCCGCCTCCCCAAGGCCGTCGAGGGCCGCCGTCAGGCGGCGCTTGCCGATGTAGCACCAGGGGCAGACGAGGTCGGACCAGATCTCCACGGTGATCTCACTCATGGGCACACCGTAGGGCATGCGACTAACGATTGGTAAGGGCATACCTTTTGGTAAGCTCCGGGCGTGAACGGAGGATCGCAGGTGGAGCGCGAGCGGCTGGATGTTTTCGAGGGCGACTGCCCGGCCCGGACCGTGCTCGACCATGTCACGAGCCGCTGGGGGGTGCTGATCCTGGTCGCCCTGCGAGACGGCCCCCAGCGCTTCTACCAGCTCCGCGACCGCATCGGCGGCATCAGCGAGAAGATGCTCTCGCAGAACCTCCGCCTGCTGACCGGCGACGGCCTGGTCGCACGCGAGGTGGAGCCCGTCGTCCCCGTCCGCGTCAGCTACGCCCTGACCCCGCTCGGCCACGAGGTGACGGCCCCGCTCCAGGCGATGATCGACGTCATCGTGGCCCGCACCCCCGACATCCTGCGCGCCCGCGAGGAGCCGGCCGCCGGCTCCTGACGGGCGCGGGGCAGCCATCCGCCAACGCGCTCGGCTACCCGGAGTTGGGCTCCGCCGCCGGGCCGTGCGGCGGCGGCTGGCGCAGCCGGCGCCAGGCCATCGGGACCGCGGTGATCAGCAGCGTGAGGGCCACGGCCGCGGCCACGCCCTGCCACGGGTGCGGGAACAGCGCGCCGCCCAGCATCCCCAGCAACTGGTACGTCGCGGCCCAGCCCAGCACCGCCGGGAAGTTCCCCCGGAGGTAGACGTGCAGCGGCATCCGCGCCAGCAGGCACGCCAGCATCGCCGGGATGCGGCCGGCCGGCAGCAGCCGGGAGACCAGCAGCACGGCCGCGCCCCGGCGTGCGAGCCGGTCGCGGGCGCGTTCCAGCGGCTCGGGCGCGACCTGGGCGCGCATCCGGTCCAGCCAGCGCGACCCGTTGCGCGACCGGACGCCCCGCCAGCCCAGCCAGTACAGCACCGCGTCGCCCAGGAACGCCGCGGTCGCCGCCACGGCGAAGACCAGCAGCGAGGACACCGCCGCGTCCCGGTGGTGGAACGCGACCGCCGCCGCCGAGCTGACCAGCGCGCCCGTCGGCACCACCGGCACCAGCGCGCCCAGCAGCACCAGCAGGAACAGCGACGGATAGCCGATCGCCTGCTGCGTCGCGTCCGGTGACACCGCCCGCCCGGCGGCCAGCGCGCACTCCGCGCCCGCCGTCGTCATCCGGCCACCGCCAGCCGCACGCGCTCGCCGTGCGCCAGCCGGTGCACGGTGACCGCCGGGGCCAGCCGCGCCGCGTGCCGCACGAACTCGTCGCCGGGGGAGTGGAATTCATGCGGCCGCACGCCCGCCATGCCCAGCGGCCAGAAAGTGCCGTAGTGGATCGGCACGGCGTCGCGCGGCCGCAGCCGGGCCAGCGCCTCCGCCGCCCGCTCCGCGTTCAGATGGCCGTGCCCCAGCCCCGGCCCCCAGCCGCCCACCGGCAGCAGCGCCATGTCCACCGGCCCCGTCTCGCGCGCCATCGCGTCGAACAAATCCGTGTCCCCCGCGTAGTACGTCCGCGCCTCGCCATCCACCACAAAGCCCAGCGCGGACACCCGGCGCGGCCCGAACGGCAGCCGCCGCCCGTCGTGCGCCGCCGGCACGGCGCGGATCGTCAGTCCGCCCACGGGAACCTTGTCGCCCGGCGTAACCTCGCACACCTCCAGCCGTGCGGCCAGCCTCCGCAAGCCCCGCACCGCCCGCAGGGCACCGCGCGGGGCCACCAGCGGCGTGCCGGCCGCCAGCCGGGCCAGGGAGCGGAGATGCAGATGATCGGCGTGCAGATGCGAAACGAGCACCACGTCCGCGCGGTGCGCCGTCACCGGGGGCACCGAGCCGCGCCGCCGCCACAGATGGGCACACCGGTGGGTGAACAGCGGATCGGTGAGCACCGTGGTGCCCGAGTCCACGACCGACGCCGTCGCATGCCCCCACCAGGTGATGTCCACCGGCACGGAGAACTCCTTCCGCCCCTGCACACGTTTCCGTGACGCCACCGGACGCCGCCGGCTCCCACCAGCATGCCAGGCGGCGCGTTGTGGAGAATTGCACACCGGACGGAAGGGCAGGTCGGTACGGGTGACGGCATGGCGGAACGGGGGCGCGGCCCTGCTGCGCGTGCTGGCCGTATGGGCGGTCGGCACGCTCACCATGGTGCTGCTGGCGCTGGTGCTGCCCGACTTCCGGCTCCAGTCCGCCGACGGCGACAGCTTCACCCGCGTCGGGGTGACCGCGGCCCTCGGCGCCGGCTGCTTCAGCCTGCTCAACGCCCTGGTGTGGCCCTGGCTGGTCCGCGCCCTGCTGCTCGTGCCCGCGCTCGCCCTGGGCTCGCTGGTCTTCCTGCTCAACGGGTCGCTGCTGTGGCTCGCCCTGAGCGCCACCCCCGACGGCCGCGGCACGGCCGGCCCCGGCACGGCCGTCGTGGTCGCCGCCGTGATGTCCGTGACCGCCTCCGCCACCAGCACGTTCCTCGCCACCCGGGACCCCGGCGCGCAGTCCCGCCGGCTGCGGCGGCTGGCCGGCCGGCGCGCCTCCGCCCCCGCCCGGCACTCGGTGACCCCGGGCATCGTCTTCCTCCAGCTCGACGGCATCGGCTACGACGTGCTGTGCGAGGCCATCGACGGCGACCGGCCGGTGATGCCGGCGGTCGCCGCCCTGTGCGGCACCAGCCACCGGCTGACGCTCTGGCACACCGACTGGTCCAGCCAGACCGGCGCCGCGCAGCTCGCGATCCTGCACGGCAGCAACGAGGACGTGCCCGCGTTCCGCTGGTACGAGAAGGAGACCGGCGAGGTCATCGTCAGCAACCGGCCCTCCAGCGCGGCCGAGCTCCAGCGCCGCGCCGTGGCCCGCAGCGGCGTCCCCGGGCTGCTGGCCCACGACGGCGCCAGCCGGGGGAACCTGTTCACCGGCGGCGCCGGGCAGGCCGCGCTCGTCCTGTCCGTCGCCGCCCGCCGCCGCCCCGGACAGCGGTCCCGCGCCGGGTACTTCGCGTACTTCGCCGACCCGGCCAACGCCGCCCGCACCGCCGCGTCGTTCCTCGCCGAGCTGGTCCGCGAGGTGGGCCAGGCGCTGCGCGCCCGGCTCGCCGGGGAGCGGCCCCGCGTCAGCCGCGGCGGGCTCTACCCGCTGATCCGGGCGTTCGCGACGGTCGTGCAGCGCGACGTGGTCACCGCCGCCGTCATCGGCGACGTGCTCACCGGCCGCACCTCCGTCTACGCCGATCTGGTCGCCTACGACGAGGTCGCCCACCACTCCGGGCCGCGCGGCCGCGACACCCGGCAGGTGCTGGCCCGCCTCGACCGGTGCGTCGACCTGATCGCGCGCGCCACCCACCACGCGCCCCGCCCCTACCACCTGGTGCTGCTGTCCGACCACGGGCAGAGCCAGGGCGAGCCGTTCGCGGCGGCCTACGGCCACTCGCTGGAGGAGCTGGTCCGCATCGGCTGCGGGCGCCCGGTGCCCCGGCAGCCGCGCCGCCCCGAGACCGGCGCGGAGGCGCGCGGCGCGGCGCGCGTCGCCCTGCACCGCCCCGAGCGGCCGCCGGAGCCGCCGGGCGCGGCGAACGGCGAGGGCGCCGCGGGCGGCGGACCGGGCGGGCGGACCGCGCCCGTTGTCCTCGGCTCGGGCAACCTGGGCCTGGTCTCCTTCCCGGACCTGCCGGGCCGGGCCTCCCGGCAGGCCATCGAACGGCGCTACCCCGCGCTGCTGCGCACCCTGGCCGAGCACCCCGGCATCGGCTTCCTGCTGGTGGACGACGAGCGGCACGGCCCGGTCGTGCTGGGCGCCGGCGGCGCGGAACACCGGCTCGCCACCGGCGAGATCACCGGCCACGACCCGCTGACCCCGTTCGGCCCCGGCGCGGCGGCGGCCGTCCGGCGCGCGGCCGGCTTCCCGCACGCCGCCGACATCATGGTCAACTCGTCGGTGGACCCCCGCACCGGCGCGGTGCACGCGTTCGAGGACCAGATCGGCTGCCACGGCGGCCTCGGCGGGGAGCAGACGCGGGCGTTCCTGATGTCGCCGCTGGCGCTGTCCGCCCCGGCCGGCGAGCTGGCCGGCGCCGAGGCCGTGCACGAGGAACTGCGCCGCTGGCAGCGGGAGGCGATGGCCCAGCCGGCCCAACGCGCGGGCGCGCCCGCGCCGGCCGCCCCCTAGGGTGGGACACACCCCACGCCATGAGCAGGACCGCGCATTTCGCGGGAAGGGAGCACCGAATGGCCCCGCAGCCGTTGACCGAGGTGGAGATCGCCGAGTCCCTGAGCGGGCTGCCCGGCTGGACGTTTCAGGCCGGCCGCCTGGTGCGCAGCTATGGCCTGAGCAGCCATCTGGCGGCCGTCTCCCTGCTGGTGCACGTCGCCACCATCCAGGAGGAGCTGAACCACCACGCGGACCTGACGGTGACCTACGACCGGCTCGGCATCGCCGTGCACACCCACAGCGTGGGCGGCAAGGTCACCGAGCTCGACGTCCAACTGGCGCGCCGCATCGACGAAGTCGCGCCCGCCCACGGCGCGAGCTGAGCCTCCCTAGCCCTCCCGCACCTCAAGGGTGACGGTGTGCCAGCCGGTGGCGCCGTCGGGGGCCGTGCCGGTGGTCGTTTCCGTCTGGGTGCGGCCCGCGCGGTCGGTGGCCCGTACCTGGAGCCGGTGCTCGCCCGGCTCGGCCGTCCAGTCCCACCGCCACTGCCGCCAGGTGTCGGCCGTGTCCTCGGCGGCGAGCTCCGCCTCCTGCCAGGGCCCGTCGTCCACCCGTACCTCGACCCGTTCGATGCCGGTGTGCTGGGCCCACGCGACGCCCGCCACCGGCACGCGGCCGGCCACCGGCGGCGACGAGGGGCGCGGGGTGTCGATGCGGGACTGGGTCTTGATCGGCCCCTGTTCGGCCCAGCCGCGGTCCACCCAGTAGGCGTCGAAGTCGTCGAACGTGGTCAGCTCCAGCCCTTGCAGCCATTTGCACGCCGACACATAGCCGTACAGGCCGGGCACCACCATCCGCACGGGGAAGCCGTGTTCGAACGGGAGCGGTTCGCCGTTCATGCCGACCGCGAGCAGCGCGTCCCGGCCGTCCATGACCGTCTCCAGCGGGCTGCCCAGCGTCATCCCGTCCACGGAACGGGCCACCAACTGGTCCGCCGGCCCGCCCTCCGAGGGCGGGCGGACGCCGGCCTCGCGCAGCACGTCGGCCAGTTGGACGCCGATCCAGCGGGCGTTGCCGATCAGTGTGCCGCCGACCGGGTTGGACACACAGGTCAGCGTGATGTCGCGTTCGACCAGCTCCCGCCGCAGCAGTTGGTCCAGCGTCATGGTCACCGGGCGCGGCACGCCCCGGCCGGAGACCCGCAGTCGCCACCGGGTGGCGTCCACGCGAGGGACGCGCAGCGCGGTGTCGATGCGGTAGAAGAGCCTGTTCGGCGTGAGGAACGGGCCCAGCCCCGGCACGTCGAGCTCGGCGGCGGGCGGGACCGGCGCGGCCGGGACGTCCGGCGCCGGAATGGTCAGCGCGGCGCGGGAGGCGGCGGCCTCGGCGGAGTCGGCGGAGTGCAGGGCGCGGCCCCACAGCCCGGCGCCGGCCGACGCCGCCGCGGCAGCGCCGAGCGCCGTCAGGAAGCCGCGCCGGTCGAAGCCGTCGCCGTCCCCGGCCGCGCCGTCCGGCGATTCGGCGAGCCGGCCGGCCAGCACCCACAGCACCGCGCCGGCGGCGACCGCCGCCAGCACCGAGGGCCAGGCGTCGCCCCCTCCCGCGTCCGGCCGCGTCACCGCCGCCGCGACGCCGACCAGGCCGAACAGCGCGGCACCCGCCGGGCCGATGAGCCGGAACCGCGGCGCCAGCGCGCCCAGGACGGCGGCGCACAGCCCGAGCACCGCCACGATGCCGATCTCCAGCGCCAGCTTGTCGTTGGTCCCGAAGACGTCGATCGCCCAGTCGGTCAGCCCCACCGGGGCCAGCTCGATCGCCGCGTCGCCCACCGCCGTGACCGGGCTCGCCTCCCGCCGCACCGCCGCCGAGGCCAGTTCCCCGGCGGCCAGTCCGGCCGCCCCGGCCACCAGCCCGCCGAGCGCGCCCAGCGCGCGTTGCCCACTCCTACCGCTCACTCCGCCATTCGACTCCACCAAGGGCGCGCCGCGACAGGTCTGGAAAAGAACGAAACGCTGACATCCGCCGGCCGGCCGGGCTCAGCTCCAGTCGAAGGTGTCCGGGTCGGCGCCGAACCGGGTGCCGGAGTCGAGGGCGGCGATGGCCGCCATGTCCTCGTCGTCCAGCTCGAAGTCGAACACGTCGATGTTCTCCTTGATCCGCGAGGGCGTCACGGACTTCGGGA
Organism: Streptomyces litchfieldiae; assembly: GCF_031845365.1. Taxonomy (NCBI): domain Bacteria; kingdom Bacillati; phylum Actinomycetota; class Actinomycetes; order Kitasatosporales; family Streptomycetaceae; genus Streptomyces; species Streptomyces litchfieldiae. The sequence goes on along the minus strand of NZ_JAVREL010000017.1, from coordinate 105,677 downwards.
TCGCGATGATGCCGAGCTGGAGGTGCCAGCGGAGCACCACCTGCGCGGGGCTGCGGCCGTGCTTGCGCGAGAGGCCGGCCAGCGCCGCGTCGTCCAGCAGGCCCTTGCCCTGGCCCAGCGGCGAGTACGCCTCGGTGGCGATGCCCAGTTCGGCGTGCAGGGCCCGGCACTCGCTCTGCTGGAGATAGGGGTGCAGCTCGATCTGGTTGACGGAGGGAACGACCCCGGTCTCCTCGACGGCCCGCCGCAGGTGCTCGGGCTTGAAGTTGGAGACGCCGATGGCCCGGGCGCGGCCGGTGCGGTGAAGCTCGTCGAACGTGCGCAGGATCGTGAGGTAGTCGTCCCGCATGGGGCGCGGCCAGTGGACCAGGTAGAGGTCGAGGTAGTCCAGGCCGAGGCGGGCCAGGGAGGTGTCGAACTCCCGCAGCACCGCGTCCCGCGTCCAGGTCTCGGCGGAGCTGTTCCACAGCTTCGTGGTGATGAACAGCTCCTCGCGCGGCAGCCCGGACGTCGCCAGGGCCCGGCCGGTGCCCTCCTCGTTCCCGTAGATCGCGGCGGTGTCGATACTGCGGTATCCCTCGGCCAGAGCCCGGCCGACGGCGATCTCCGCGTCGGCGTCGGGCACCTGCCAGACGCCGAAGCCGAGCTGAGGCATCTGCACGCCGTTGTTGAGGGTCACGGTGGGAACGCTGCTCACTGGCGAATCAGTCCTTGTCTGAGCGGATTACGGCCATGGAATGATCGGACGTTGTCTGGTTTCCATCGTCCATGATCGGCTCGCCGGGCGCACGCCCGGGGCCCCGGCACCCTTGGGGGATTCGGGGGAGAGGATGTCCGCTGTGCGCAGGCTGGCCCGGGTGCTGGACCCCTATATCGTGCTGCTGCTCTGCACGGTCGGGCTGGCCGCCCTGCTGCCGGCCTCCGGCTCGGCCGCCGACACGGTGGACGGCGCCGCCACCGGCTTCATCGGGCTGCTGTTCTTCCTCCACGGCGCGCGGCTGTCCACCCGCGAGGCGCTGGACGGGCTGCGCCACTGGCGGCTCCATCTGACCGTCCTCGCCTGCACGTTCGCGGTCTTCCCGCTTTTCGGACTGGGCGCCCGCGGCCTGGTGCCCTGGCTCGTCGCCGACGACCTCTACGACGGCCTGCTCTTCCTGTGCCTGGTGCCCTCCACCGTCCAGGCCTCGATAGCCTTCACCTCCATCGCCCGGGGCAACGTCCCGGCCGCCATCGCCGCCGGCTCGTTCTCCAGCGTGCTGGGCGTGTTCCTCACCCCGCTGTTCGCCGCCGCGCTGATCGGCGGCACCGGCGGCTTCTCCGCCGACTCGCTGCTGGCCATCGGCGGCCAACTGCTGCTGCCGTTCCTGCTCGGCCAGGCGCTGCGCCGCTGGATCGGCGCGTTCGTCAAACGCCACCGCGCCGCGCTGTCCGTGGTGGACCGCGGCTCGATCCTCATCGTCGTCTACGCCGCGTTCAGCGAGGGCATGAACCAGGGCGTCTGGAACGAGGTGAGCTGGCGCCGGCTGGTCGCCCTCTTCGGGGTGGAGGCCGTGCTGCTGGCCGCCATGCTGCTGCTCACCGGCTTTGCCGCGCGCCGGCTGGGCTTCGGCCGCGACGACCGCGTCGTCATCGTGTTCGCCGGGTCCAAGAAGTCGCTGGCCTCCGGGCTTCCCATGGCCAGCGTCCTCTTCCAGGACCAGGCCGCGCTCGTGGTGCTGCCGCTGATGATGTACCACCAGACCCAGCTCATCGTCTGCGCCTATCTGGCCAGACGCTGGTCGCGCGACCCCGGGATCGACGGCGACACCGACGGCGCGTCCGGCGCCCCGGCCGCGCCCGGCAAGGCCAGCCGCTCGGCTCCCGCGTAGACGTTCATCGACGTCCCTCGCAGGAAGCCGACCAGCGTCAGCCCCGACTCACCGGCCAGGTCCACGGCCAGCGCCGAGGGCGCGGACACGGCGGCGAGGACCGGGATGCCCGCCATCACCGCCTTCTGCACCAGCTCGAACGACGCCCGGCCCGAGACCATCAGCACCGTCCCGGCCAGCGGCAGCCGCCCGCGCGTCAGCGCCCGGCCCACCACCTTGTCCACCGCGTTGTGCCGCCCCACGTCCTCCCGCACGTCCAGCAGCTCGCCCTCCCCGGTGAACAGCGCCGCCGCGTGCAGCCCGCCGGTGCGCGCGAACACCCGCTGCGCCTCGCGCAGCCGGTCCGGCAGCGCGGCCAGCACCTCCGGCCGCAGCCGCGGCCCGCCCGCCAGCGGCAGCGGCCAGCGGGCCGTGGTGCGCACCGCGTCCAGGCTCGCCTTGCCGCACAGCCCGCACGAGGAGGTGGTGTAGACGTTGCGCTCCAGCCGCTCCAGCGTGATGTCCGGCAGCGGCACGCCCTCGGCCAGCCGGACGTCGACCACGTTGTAGGTGTTGCCGCCGTCGCTGGTGGCCCCGGCGCAGTACGCCACGCCGGCCACCTCCTCGGCCCGCGTCAGCACGCCCTCGCCGACCAGGAAGCCCAGCGCCAGCGCGAAGTCGTCGCCCGGCGTGCGCATCGTGACCGTGACGGGGTGGCCGTTCACCCGGATCTCCTGCGGCTCCTCGCCGACCAGCGCGTCCGCGCGCTCGCTGACCCGCCCGTCCCTGATCCGTACCACGCGGCGCCGCTCGATCCTTGCCATGACGCCATCATCCCCCCGGCCGGCCCGGGCGTGACCCGCCGGGCCGCGCCCGCCCGGCGTTCTCCGCCCCGCCCGCCACGCGAACGGGCGGCGCGTTCACGGGCGGGCCGTCCCCGGACGGGGGAACGGGCGCCGGTCAGCGCCGCAGGAGCCGCACCAGGTGCACCTCGGGCGTCGCCGAGCCGGGCGCCGCGGTGAGGCGCACCTCGAAGCGCCCGTCCGCCGCCGCGGCGGCGCGCATCGCGTCGGTGAGCGGGCGGCTCAGCTCGTAGAACGTGCCCTCCGGCGCGCCGGATCCGTCGACCGCCGCGAGCGGATGGCCGTTGACCGTTATCTGGCAGGCGCGCCGGTCGCCGGTGCCCACGCAGGTGAGCGAGAGCTCGGCCGCCTCGCCCGAGGCGTCGCGCAGCGTGTATCCGAACCAGCCGGTCGCGCTGCGGCAGCGCCGGTCGCCGGTGGCACCCGCCCGGGTGTCCGCGCCGTCGAAGTCGTGTTCCGTCTCGGGCTGTTGCTCACCGGCGGCGACCTTGTCCGCGGTCCGCTCGTCCAGCCGCAGCCCGGTCTCGTCGGCGCGGCGCAGCTCCGCGCGGCGGCGCTGAAGCGTCTCGGGCGTCGCCGTGGACCAGTAGACGGTGTACCGCGCGTCGTGGATGCCGGCGAACGGCTCCAGGACGACCGGCTCGGTGTCCGTGTCCAGGAGGAACGTGCCCGCCTCGGCGTCCAGCGGCTTCAGCGCGGATGCCGGGGGATCGGCCGTCACCACCGGCACGCCGGCCAGGGCGTGCAGCGGACCGGCCGCGACATGGCCCATCCGGCTGTCGTCGGCTACCAGGCCGTCCAGCCCATGGGTCCCGGCGCGGGCGGCCAGCACGGCCGGGCCGTGGCGGAAGGACACCCAGGGCGAGCCGTCCGGCAGCGGCTCGGCGACCGTGGCCGCCGCCAGTTCGACGGTCACCCGGTCGCCGTCCGCCCAGCGCCGGGTGACGGGCACCCGGCCGTCCGGCCCTGGCTCGGCGGGGACGGGGGAGCCGTTGACGGCGACGGTCATCGCCGCAGCCCAGGCGGGCCGGCGCAGCCGCAGGGTGAACTCGCGTGGGCCGGTGGTGAGTCCGAGGTCGAGGGAGATCTCCCGGCCGTCCGGGAAGCCGGCGCGCTGGGTGAGGGTGAGGCCGCGCTCGGGCCAGTCGAGGGTGGACGGCAGGTAGAGGTGGACGGCCAGGTCGTCGCCGTCGTGGGTGTAGATCAGCTCGCCGTACCGGGCGTGGTTCTCCAGGCCGGTGCCCACGCAGCACCAGAAGCAGTGCTGAGGGCTGGAGTAGACCCGGTAGTGCGCCGGGCGCATCGGCGTGAAGTAGACGAAGCCGGGCCGGTCGGGGTGGACGCTGGACAGCACGTGGTTGAACGTGGCGCGTTCGTAGAAGTCGATCAGCTCCGGCCGGGGCGCGGCGAGGAACAGCATGCGGGCCAGCTTCAGCATGTTGGCGGTGTTGCAGGTCTCCGGGCCCTCGCGGTCCTCGATGACGCGCGTGTAGTCGGTGGCGGAGTGGAAGTGCTCGCCCACGCTGTTGCCGCCGACACTGACGCTGCGGTGACCGGCGACGCGCTCGAAGAAGAACGCGGCGGCGCGCGCCAGTTCGGGGTCGCCGGCCACCTCCGCCGTCCGCTGCCAGCCGACGGCCTTGGGGATCTGGGTGTTGGCGTGCAGGCCGTCGAGCGCGTCGCGGCCCGCCAGCGCCGGGTCCAGCAGCGCGCGGTGGGAGAACCGGCGCGCCATCGCGAGGTGGTCGGCGCGCCCGGTGCGCGCGGCGAGCTCGGCGAACGACTCGTTCATCCCGCCGAACTCCGTCGCCAGGATCTCCTCGAAGCCGTCGTCCGACAGCCCGGCGGCCAGGCCCAGCCACCAGTCGGCGAACCGGACGGCCATCCGCAGCGCCCGCTCGTCGCCGGTGTACCGGTGCGTGTCCAGCAGCCCGGCGAAGGTCTTGTGCAGGTTGTAGAGCGGCACCCAGCGGTCGTCCAGCGCGAAGCCGCTCGCCGTGACCTCGCCGGCGGCCAGCCGGTCCCACAGCTCGGCCCCGCGCGGCACCCCGCCCAGATACCCGGTGCCCAGCGCGTCCTGGCACTCGGCGAGCCGCTCGACCACATACGCCGCGCGGTCCTTCAACTCCGGGCGCCCGGTCGCCGCGTACAGCAGCGAGGCGGCCGACAGGTAGTGCCCGCCGATGTGGCCGTCCAGCCCGCCGCTCTCCCAGTTGCCATAGCTTTTCGCCACCGGCGGCAGCCCGGCCTCCCGCCGGAACGGCGCCAGCAGCCGGTCCGGGTCCAGCTCCGACAGGTAGGCGACGCACGCGTCTTGGGCGCGCAGGAACGGGCCGTCGAGCAGGCGTGTCCGGTCCAGGGCGAAGGCTTCCATGCCACGATCGTCGCCGACGGGCGGCCGGGGCACCAGCCGTCGCCGGCGCCCGGTGACCGGCCCGGGCGCCATGTCCCAAGCGGCGTACGGTCGTTGGACCGTACGTGACCCACAACACCTTTCTGCGCAGACTCCTTGGCGCCCTGCTCCCCGCCGCCCTCCCCGCCGCCCTCCTCGGCGGCCTGCTGCTGGGCGCACAGCCCGCCCCCGCCGCGGCGGCCCCGGCGCACCGGCCCGAGGCCGGCGCGTTCGGACCGGGCATGGTGCCCGGCGGACCCGCGTTCACCGACCAGACCATCCGCATGGTGGTCCACCCCTCCGTCGCCGGCACCCGGCCCCGGCTGCGGGTGTCCAACCTCCGGGGCAGCGCGGACCTGCGCGTCGGGGCCCTCGCGGTGGCGCTGCGCGCCTCCGGCGGCGCGGCCGTGCCCGGCAGCCACCGCGCCGTGACGTTCGCCGACGCGCCCTCGACGACGATCCGCGCGGGGGGCGAACTGCTCAGCGACCCGGTGCCGATCCGCGTCGAGCGCGGGCGGGACCTCCTGGTGAGCATCCATCTGCCGGACGCGACCGGCCCCTCGACCCAGCACCGGCACGCCTACGAGACGACCTATCTGACGCCGCCCGGCTCCGGCGACCACACGGCCGACGCCGGGGCCGGTGACTACACGGCGACCACCGGCTCCTGGTACTACCTGGCCGGCCTGAGCGTCGTGCCCGCGACCGCCGCCACCACGGGCACCCTGGTGGCGTTCGGCGACTCGATCACCGACGGCACGCTCTCCACCCCGGGCACCAACCGGCGCTGGCCCGACCTGCTCGCCGACCGGCTGGCGGCCGAGCCCGGCGGCCAGCGCCTGGGCGTGGTGAACGCGGGCATCTTCGCCAACCGCATGCTCAGCGAGCGGGACGAGACCAGCGGCCGGCCGGCCCTGGAGCGCTTCAGCCACGACGCGCTCGGCCAGCCCGGCGTGGCGACGGTGATCGTGCTGGAGGGGATCAACGACATCACGGCCGGGGTGAACGCCGAGGGACTGCCGCTGGCGCCCCGGGACCTCATCGACGGCTACCGGACCCTGATCGGCCGCGCCCACGACGCCGGGGTGCGGATCATCGGCGGCACGCTCCTGCCCAACGGCAACCACAGCGCCGGACAGAACGCGATCCGCACCGCCGTGAACGACTGGATCCGCACCGGCGGCGAGTTCGACGCGGTCATCGACTTCGACCGGGCCACGCGCGACCCCGCCCGCCCGGACACCCTGCGCCCGGCGTATGACTCGGGGGACGGGCTGCACCCCAACGACGCCGGCATGCGGGCCATGGCCGACGCCGTCGACCTGGCGGCCCTGACCGTTTCCTGAAGCGGCGTGCGATCCTCGGTGGCGTGCGCTTCTACACGCCGAGCCAGACCGCGGAAGAGACGGGTTTCAGCCTGGACACGCTCCGGTACTACGAGCGGATCGGGCTGGTGTACTGCATCGACCGGACCGCCGGCGGGCGCCGCCGGTACAGCGAGACGGATCTCCAGTGGCTGCGGATGCTGCGCTGCCTGCGGGACACCGGCATGCCCATCGCCGAGATGGTCCGCTTCACCGAGCTGACCCGGGACGGCTCGGACACCGTCCCCCAGCGGCTGGCGCTGCTGGAGGAGCACGACGAGCGGATCGAGCGGGAGATCGCCGGACTGCGCGAGCGCCAGGCCCACATACGCCGGAAGATCAGCACCTACCGCGCGCTGGCGGACGAACGGCAGCCCTGACCGGCATGAGGACGGCCGCCTCGCGCCCGGCGCCGCACCTCGTGGGCACGGCACGGCCTCGAAAGGAAAGCACTCCGATGACGAAGGAAGACACAGTGAAGCGCATCGGCATCATCGGCGTGGGCGAGATCGGCCGGGCCATCGTGCTGGGCCTGCGGCACGGAGGCGGCATATCGCCGGAGGTGTTCCTCTCACCCCGGGGAGCCCGCACCGCCGCGGAGCTGTCCGCGCGTTACGAGGGCGTGCGGGTGTGCGCCGACAATCAGGAGGTGGTGGACCGCTCCGAGCTGGTGATCGTGGCGGTACGCCGCCAGGACCGGCACGACGCGCTGGCCGGTGTGAGGGTGGCCGGCGACAAGGTGGTGGTGAACGTGATGGCGGGCGTCGGCAACGACGACCTGCGCCGGACGCTCGCCACCGACGCCCCGCTCGTCCGGGCCATCCCGCTGCCGGCCATACGCGAACGCCGCTGCGTCACGGTGGTTCACCCGGCGCACCCGGAGGTGAACTCCTTCTTCGAGCGGCTGGGCGGGGTGCTCCCCGTCGCGGACGAGGCGGCCTTCAACGTCTTCTCCGCGCTGACGGGGACGCTGACCGCCCACTACTGGTATCTCGCCACGATCACGTCGTGGGCCGCCGGCCAGGGCATCGCCCCGGACGACGCGGACCGCTATGTCCGCGGCCTCTTCCAGGGCGTCGGCCGCTCCCTGAGTGACGAGACCCGCTCCCTGCGCCAGCTCGCGGCCGACCACGAGACCCCGAACGGCAGCAACGAGCGCATCCGGACCACCTGGTTCGACCCGGCCAACTCCGAAGCCCTCAAGAAGGCCCTCGACGACCTCCTCGCCGATCTGACGTAGCGGAGGCCGACCGGCCCCGGCTGGAACCCTCCTCCCCGGGGCGAAGGGCAGCCCGGGGGAGGAGGGAGCTTTCGCCCGCCGCTAGGGCCTGTATCGAGTTCCCGCCCGGGCCCGCGACGCCAGTCACGGCACCTCGCCGCTCCCCCAGACTCCGTCTGGGAGGTGCCCCCAGCCGAATCGCGCGAATACGGCCGGGTATGAGCTGCGATCCGGTGCCTTGCTGGGGGTACCTCCCAGGCCCCCAAGGGCCTGGGGGGGCACCGCGTCTGACGCCGCGGGCTGATCCGACCGGGAACTCGATACCGGCCCTAGTCGTGGGCGCGCATGCTTTCGGGCGGGCCCAGGTAGCTGGGCTTCAGCCCGCCGGTGTCCACCACCAGCTTCTGGAGGACCACGGTCGGATCGACCATCCAGAACTTGAGCAGGTGGCGGCCGGGTGCGGTGATCGTGTGCGAAGTGACGGTGAGATTGGTGTTGTTGGAGGTGTTGCGCTCCCACTGCTTGTTCATCGTCGTGTCGTTGGCGCCGGTGACGGCGGTGACGTTCACGGTCTGCGGCGTCTCGTCGTCGAACGAGACGGCGTAGGTCAGGCCGTCGGTGGGCAGCACGTTGTTCCGGGGCGACAGATACGCCAGCACCTCGACCGGCCCGGTGGTGAAGAGCGTCACCTCGAACTCCAGGCGTGGTGAGCGCCCGCCCGGGGTCTGGCGGGGAACGGTGACGGGGAACGGGGTGACGCCGTCGCCCGTGCGGCCGAGGTCGGGGAGCACCGTCCAGCGCACTCCGGAGGTGTTGACGGCGCGCGAGTAGTGCGCGGCCTCCATCGACACATAGCCGTTGGCCTCGATGAACCCGGCCAGCCGGCGGCGCGGCACGTCCGGATTGTCCACCACGGCGCGCACCTCGACGCTCGCCCCCTCCGGCCCGGTGACGGTGATCGGGACGGTGGTGCGGCCGCGCGGCGCGGCGGCGAAGTCCACGCGGACGATCGAGCGGACCTGGGTCTCCACGGTGCCGGTGGGGTTGGTGACCGTCACCCAGGACTCGGCCGGCTCGATCCGGTACTCGAACGGGGCCGAACCCCGGTTGAACACCTCGATGTACTGCTCGGGCTGGCTCTGATACGGGCTGAACACCGGGAGTTCGGCCGGCTCCTCCGCGTTGGGCCACCACAGGTCGGAGCCGTCGATGCCCACGCCCATCTCCGGCCCCTCGGCCAGCTCCACGCGGCGCACCGGGGGGAACACGGCGTCGGGCAGGGCGACATGGTTGGGCGTCTGCGGCTGCTGCCAGGGCGCGTCGGGGCCGTACCGTTCGACATCGCCGTAGCCGATCTTCGGCTGCGACTGGAAGCCGTGCCATTTCCCGTCGGACAGCGTGTTGTTGTAGTAGTCGGACATCGCCTGGTCGTCGGCGAACCGCGCGTCGGTGGTGTCCGCCAGCCGGTTGGCCTCGGCGCGGCCCTGCGCGGCGTAGTGCAGGCTGGTGAACTCGGCCTGCCGGAGCGCGTAGAGGTTGGCGGTCGCCTCCACCTGGTACTGGACCAGTTGGTAGTACGCGTCGTGGCAGGCCGGGTCCAGTTCCTCGCCGATCCGCTGAGCCTCGGCGTCCAGTTGCTCCCACTCGTCGGTGACGCGGTCCAGCTCCCGGTAGTGGTTGATGCTGAACGGGGTGGCCTTGTCGTCGTAGACCACGGCCGAGGAGTCGGTGGCCGGGTCCTTCGCGGGGTCGAGGGTGATGCGGCGGTTGAGCAGCTCCGGCTTGCGGCGGGCCTGGAGGACGCCGTAGGCGTGCAGGACCTCGGCGATGGCCTCGGCGTGGGCCGGGCCGAAGTTCTGCTCGGCGTAACGCCGTTCCCACTCGCCGAGCCGGTCGATGGTCCAGCGCTCGGGGTCCCAGGCGTAGTCGAGGAAGAACTGGAGCGGCATCTCCTCGGCCTTCATGTCGCCGACGTTGACGACCCACAGCCGGTCGATGCCGTACTGGTAGGAGAGGTTCAACTGCTCCCAGGTGGACGCCAGGTTGATGGTGTCGACCCACTTGTAGTTCCGGCCGCCGCCCACGTAGTCGAAGTGGTAGTACAGGCCGTACCCGCCGGTGCGCTCCTCCAGGCGCTGGTCGGGGACCTTGCGCATGTTGCCCCAGTTGTCGTCGCAGAAGATGACGGTGACGTCGTCCGGGGGCCGCAGGCCCTGGTCCCAGTACCGCTGGACCTCCTTGTAGAGGGTCTGCACCTGCGGGATCTCGGTGATGTCCCCGACGGCCACCTCCTGCAGGATCTCGCGCTGGCGGGCCAGGATCGACTCCATCAGCTCGATGCCGTCGCCGTCGGGCAGGCTGACATCGCCGTTGCCGCGCATGCCGAGGGTGACCACGCCCTCAAAGTTCTCCTCCACCATGCGCCGGATGCCGTCGGCCCAGTACTGCTCGACGGCCTCCCGGTTACGGCGGAAGCTCCACTCACCGGTGCCGCCGTAGGGGTCGCTGCCGGGCGTGACGATGTTTCCGTCGCCGTCGCGCACGGCGGGCCGCGCGTGCCGGTTCCACTCCTCGATGCCGCGCATCATGGGCGCCTCATGCGAAGTGCCCATGACCACGCCGTACTCGGTGGCGGTGGCGTGGTTTCGCGGGTCGTCCTCGGCGAAGGCGCGGCCCCAGACGGCGGGCCACAGGTAGTTGGCCTTGAGGCGGAGCATGACCTCGAAGACCTTCGCGAAGAACTCGCTGTTGAAGCCGTTGGGGAAGCCGGGGGCGTGGCCGGGGCCGAAGAAGGCCGGGGCCCAGTCGCCCAGCGCCGGGTTCTCGTCGTTGATGAAGAAGCCGCGGTACTTCACGGCCGGGGTGCCCTGGGTGTGGCGGCCGGGCAGGACGTAGAGCTCGGCGTGCTGCCGGGCGGGCACGTCGTCCCACCAGTACCAGGGGGAGACGCCCATCTGCTTGGACGTCTCGTAGATGCCGAAGATGGTGCCGCGCTGGTCGCTGCCGGCGATGACGAAGGCGCGGCGGACGCCGGGCAGAGGGTTGGCGACGACCTGCTCGCGGGTGGTCTCCCACTTGCCCCGGATGCCGTTGACGTCGAGCTTGCCGGCCCGGATCAGCCGGTCGATGAGCGGGCTTCTGCCGATGGTCCCGACGATGACGATGTCCTCGTGGCCGTCGGGCGCCTCGTCCTGGGAGAGAAGGGGGTCGACGCCGGTGACGCGTTCGATGTCGGCCTGGAGGTCGCCCGCGGCGCGGATGACGCCGGGGTAGTCGTCGCCGCTGACCACGATGGGCGCGGCTCTGCCGCCCGCGACGAGGGGCAGGCTGCCCGGCTGCCAGGAGGGAGAGATGAAGATGCCCCGTCTCTCCGTGGCCGCGGCGGGAGTTGCGGCGATTGTGGGCACGGTGGTCGCGGCGACGGTCAGGGGAAGCAGACTGAGGAACGCACGGCGGCTCGGCATGATCATTCTCCGCCCGGAGTAAGAGGTGGCGATAATTCTCGGAATGGTTCCGGAAGAAGTTAAGGAGCGTGCCCGGCGCAGGTCAATACTCCGTTACCGGCGGATTTCCCGGCCGGGGGGCGGGAGTTCGCCCATCCCCGGGGCGACCTGCTGGGCAGCCGGTCGCCGGAAAATTTTCAGAAAGGGTGGCGGCGAATCAACGCGGCGAATTCGGCCGGGTTCTCCAGGTGCGCCGCGTGCCGGCCGCCCGGCACCGTCGCCCGGGACACGCCGCAGTGCCGGGCAACGGCCGCGACCGCCGCGTGCCGCGCCGGCGGCGAGTGCTCGCCCACCGCCGGCTCGTGCGGCACGGTGGTCCGCAGCGGCACGCCCCGCACCGCGAACGCGGCCGCGATGTTACGGCTGCCGCCGCCGTGTTACGCGGAGCCGCCGCGTTCGCCGTCTTCGCCGCGCGCGGCGTGCTCGGCGTCCCACCGGGCGCGGGCCGCGGCGATGGCCTCCCGGTGGTCGCGGGACCAGTCCGCCAGGCCGAAGACCGTGTCGGCCAGGCTGCGGCCCACCGGCGTGAGCCGGTAGTCCACCTGCGGCGGGATCGTCGGGTACGCGGTCCGCTCGACCAGGCCGTCCCGCCACAGGCGCTTGGTGGTCAGGGTCAGCATCCGCTGCGAGATCCCGGGAATCGCCCGCTGCAACTCACGGAACCGGCGCACCCCCTTCGACAGCTCCACCAGCACCAGCACCGTCCACCGGTCGCCGAGCCGGTCCAGCACATCGCGGATCCCGCAGTCGTCGTCGCCACACGGCCCGACGGGAACGGGCGCGCTGACCTGGGAAGTTACGGCCGTGTTCGTGACGGACACGAGAGTGCCTCCTTACGGACCGCCGCCGCGGGCGGAAATGTGGACCCGACTCTTCTCGGCTTCAACACACGGAGTGTTCCCGATGATTCTCGTGACCGGCGTTTCCGGCGCACTCGGCGGCCTGATCCACGACGGCCTGACCGCGTTCGACGACCTGACAGTGGTGGCCGGCACCCGCGCCGGCGACGGCACCACGGCCCGCCGGATCGACTTCGACGACCCGACCACGCTCGCCACGGGCCTCGCCGGGGTGAGCGTGCTGGTGTTCGTCTCGGCCGGCTACGCCGAGGACGACGTGGTGCTCGCCCGCCACGGCGCCGTGGTGGCCGCCGCCGCGGCGGCGGGCGTCCGGCACGTGATCTACACCAGCCTGGCCGGCTCCGGCGAGCTCATGACCATCGCCCTTCCGCACCGCTGGACCGAAACCCGGCTGGCCGCCGCCCCGTTCGATGTGACCATCCTGCGCAACGGCCTGTACGCGGACGTCCCCGTCGGCCTGGCCGCGGCCGGCGCCGCGTCGGCCGCCGCCACCGGCGTCTTCGCCGCCGCGTTCGGCACCGGCCGGGTGTCCGTCGTCGCCAAGCAGGACCTCGCCGACGTCGCCGTGCGGGTGGCGGCCGAGTCCGCTCGCGACCTGGCGGCGGGGCGCCGCGGCCGCCACGCGGGGCGGACGTACGAGCTGGAGGGGGTGACCGCGATCGGCGGCGAGGACATCGCCGAGCTGCTCACCGGCGCGCTGGGGCGCACGGTCGCCTACCGGCCGGTCTCCCTCGCCGAGACCCGCGAGGCGCTGCGCGACAGCGGCCTGGAGCCGTACCAGATCACGCACGCGCTCTCCCTCTTCTCCAACGTCAACGCCGGCCTGCTCCAGGCCACCGACACCGACCTGACCACCCTGCTGCCGGCCGCGCCACGGCCCGTTCGCCACCTCGTCGCCGACGCCGTGGCGGCGGGCGGGTACCAGTCGCAGTCGATCGGGACCATTTCGCGGGGGTCTTGACGGCTCGCCGGAGGGCCCCGACAATCCCACGGGAAGCCCCTGCGACGGGTCAACTCCGACCGAACGGACGGAAAAGCCATGGGTGATGGAGGACGGGAGGCCGGCTGCCGGTTCCCGCTCCGCCCGGTGCTCCCGGTCCTGACCTGCCGTCGCCACATCGATCTGCTGCGTGTGTGCAGCATGGGCAGTCCCCTTCTCTGAGACGGCTCCGCGGGCCATCCCCGCGCACCGGTGACGACGCCGGCCGCCGTTCCCTCCTGTCCGCGATCACCCATGCCCCGTGAGGGAGAGCCATGTCCGCCATCCACCCGTGTGCCTTCCGGTCCAGGATCGGCCCCGACGCCAACCACGGCTTCTACCCAGCCCCGCTCCGCTACCGCCTCTACCTCTCCCTCGCCTGTCCCGGCTGCCTCCGCATCGCCATCACCCACCGCCTGCTCGGGCTGGCCGACCGCATCCCGCTCACCGAACTGCCCGCCGTACCCGAACCCGACGGCGGCTACGCCGAGTTGCGCACCGCCTACGACCGCACCACGCACGGCTACCGCGGCCCGGCCACCGCGCCGGTCCTCGCTGACCACTGGACCGGACGAGTCGTCAGCAACCACGCCCCCGACATCCTGCGGGACCTCGCCGTCCGCTTCCGCACCGCCGGCACCCCCGAACTGCGTCCGCCGGCCGCCGAGAAGGACATCGCCGAACTCGCGCGGCTGTGCGACCACGACATCACCGAGGCCGCACAGCAGGCCGGCCGGGCCACCGCCGAAGGACCCGACCGCGAGGCGGCGTCGGACACCCTGCTGACCGCGCTGGCCACCCTGGAGGAGCGGCTGTCCGCCGGCCCCTACGTACTCGGCGACGCGCTGACGGCCGCGGACGTCGACCTGTGGGTCACGCTGGTGCGGCTCGACACGGTGCACCGCTGGCACCTGGACGCCGAAGCCGTCCACCGGATCGCCGCGCACCCCGCGCTGTGGTCGTACGCCAAGCGCCTGCTGTCCGCCCCGGCCTTCGGCGACTCCCTGCACATCGACGACATCACCCGCCGCCACCACGCCCGCTGCCGCGGCCTGGAAGCGGCGGGCGCGGCGGTCCGGATCATCGACTGGACCCCCGACCCGTCGGCCGTTGCCCGTTGCCCAGGAGCGACTCAGGAGGCTAGCGTTGCCTCCTGAGTAACAAGGAGCTCACGGAGTGTGGGGGGCCACATGGAGGAGACGGGCACGGCGACGCCTGAGTTAGCGGCGGAGGAGCGGGAGGGGGCGCCCTCGCACTACCAACTGCTGACTCCGAAGGACTGGTTCCGCATCCCGCTGCGGGACGCGGAGCAACGGGCCCGGTCGGTGCAGGCGCTGATCGATCTGACCATGCCCAGCCGTGATGAACGCGCCGTCCAGCGGCGGGAGTTGCGGGACATGCTCACCACCGTCACCGGCACCGCGGCGGCGCGGGACGGCATCGAGATGTACCTGTCCACCGACGCGGTGCTCGGAGTCCCGGTGCCGGCCACGTTGCTGGTGAGCGCCGAACCGGGCGACCCGGACCCGCCGGTGCGGCTGCCGGTGGCGTGGATGGCCGACGGCGTACGGGACAAGCACGGGCCGGAGGCCGAGGTCTCCGTCGTGCGCCTGCCATCGGGGGAAGCGGTGCGCTGCCGCCGTCAGGGAACGTCGGAGGACACCCGGGAGCTGGGCCAGGCGGCGGACCGGCCCAACACCTTGCTGGACTTCTACCTGCCGATCCCCGAGTCCGGCGGCTGGCTGATCCTGACGTTCAGCACGCCCATCCCCGAACTGGCCCAGCCACTGACGGAGTTGTTCGACGCGATCGCCGGTTCGCTGCGGTGGACCCAGGACGTGGCGGTGGCCCGTGGCTGATCTGACGGTCACGGTCGCGGATGTACGGGAGCTGGCGGACCGGCTGCGTTTCATCGCGGCGGAGTTCGAGGACTCGGAGGACATCGCCGACGCGTACGCGGAGCAGATGGGCCACGGCGATCTGGCCCACGAGGTCGAGCAGTTCGCCGCCAACTGGAAGCACAAGCGCCGCAAGCTCATGGAGAACCTCCAGTCCTTCGCGGACGAGGCCAGGCTCGCGGCGGACACGTTCACGGGCGTGGAGGACGATCTGGCCGGCGCGTTGGAGGGGGAGTAGACCGTGGGAAGCCGACCGAGCGACTGGTACCCGCTGACCGAGAACGGCGAGGATCCGGTTCCCGGCGACTGGGAGCTGGTCCAGGAAGCGGCGGCGCGATACCGCCGGACCGCGGACTCCATCCAGCGGGCGCAGACCCTGCTGACCGAGGTGACCAGCGGCAGCGACGGCTGGGAGGGAAAGTCGGGCGAGGCGTTCCGGGACAAGGCGGCGGAGCTGTCGGACAACGTCTTCAGGGCCTATGGCCGTTACGACGCGACGGCGAACGCGCTGGCCGAGTACTGGCCGCGGTTCCAGGAGGCCCAGGACGAGAGCCTGCGGCTGCGGACCCAGGCCCTGGAGGCACACGACGAGATCACGCGCCGCGAAAGGCTGGCGGAGGCCAGCGAGTCAGAGGACTCCGAGACCCACGACGACCACGAGGCCAACCTCCAGAACCTGGAGGCGGCACAGGCCGAGCTCAACCGGCTGCGGAACCGGCTCGCCCAGGTCGTCGAGGACAAGGACGTGGCCGCGCAGCGGGCCGCCGACGCGATCGGCGACTTCATCGGCGACGACGGTCTTGAGGACGGCTGGGGCGATCGCTGGGACTCCTTCTGCAGCGGGCTGAGCCAGGCTGTCGCCCTGCTGGGGGAGATCGCGGGCCAAGTCGCGATGATCGCCGGAATACTGGCCCTGTGCCTGGCCTGGGTGCCGGTCCTGGGCCAGGCACTGGCCGCCGTCGCCCTGATCGCCACCGCCATCTCGCTGGCGGCCAACCTCTACAACGGGAACTGGAACGGCGTGGTCTGGGACGCCATCGGTCTGGCCACATTCGGCGTCGGCCGCGTCGCCAGCGCGATGACGCGTGCGGCGCGGGCGAAGGGGTTGATGCGGGCCCACGTGCGTTCGACGACGGCTGCGCGAAGCGGCACTCACACAGCCGACGAACTGGAACAACTTCAACGGAACGTGAATGTGAGTCGGGCCGGCGCATGGGCCGCCCGCGATGAATTGGACGACATCAGGAGTGTGGCGGACGGCCGTCTGGGCTGGGCCGGGCACGCCTTCCACAATTTGGGCTCGGACCTGGGCCGGGCCCTGAGGGCACCCTTCGACGGTCGCAACTGGGGTGTCCGCGGCGGCGGGCTGCGCCACTGGATCGGGGCGACCCCGATGAGCGACGCAAGCCGAGCCGTGGCCGCTGCCGAGGGCGCGCTGGGCGGCGACGACGCGGCGGTACTCCAGGGCAACGCCCGGGACCTGAGGCGGGCCGCCGGCGTGGAGTTGGGTGCCCTGGCAGGTGGCGCTGCCCTCGGTGCGTTCACCGTCAACGACAACTGGAACATCCACAGTACGTTGCCGCTCGACTTCGAGGGTTGGCATCCCGAGCGCCTCCCCTTCACGAACCTGCCCGGCGTCTCCGTGACCGTCCAGAGCCCCTGGTCGGGAGAGGCAGCCGCGGTGGGCGAGTTCTCGTATCAGGAGAGCGAGGCGATGCCCCGGTGACGGAGTGGATCTGTGGCTTCGGCTACCCGGCCGACGGCTGGCTGCCTCTGGAGGTGGACAGCCCGGACGGTGCCGAGCGTGCCGCGCAGCGGATCGCCGAACGGGAGGGTGACGGCAACGAGCTCTACGCCGAAGCCGTCTACCCGGAGCTGAAGGTGATCTGGGAGGGCATGCGCGCCCGGGCGGCCGGACCCGTGGCCGTCTGGGTGCCCCCCGTCCCGCTGAACGCACGCCCCCTGGTCCCGGCCAGCATCTTCGCGGCGCGCGAGGAGACCTCGCCCGAGGAGCGCACTGTCGCGGCCGTCGGCGAGACCTTCCGCCGCCCGCGCCCCGACCGCTTGGGCGAAGCGGACATCACCGAGATCGAGCTGCCGCTGGGTCCGGCCTGCCGCGTGCATCAGCTCTTGCTCAACCAACCCGGCGACGACGGACGGCAGTTCGTGATCGAGGCCATCGACTACTTCGTCCTGCCGCCCGACTACCCGGAGGGACTGTTCCAGCTCTCCGTCTCCTGGTCCAGCCCCGCCATCGCACCCCATATGACCGAGACCGCCGACCGGATCGCCACCACCCTCACGGCCCGGCGCGCGGAAGGAGTTGGACGATGACCAACGTTGTACCGGTGTTCGCCTGCCCCACCGATGAGTGGCTGCCCCTGGACATCCACGATCCGGATGGTGTCCAGGAGGTCGTCCGGCAGGTGGTCGATCGCGGTGGCTGGAGCAACAGGCGCTATGCGAAGGCCGTGACCCCGCACGTGCGCAGGGTGTGGAACTCCCTCCAGGAAGGGCGGAAGGGACCCGCAGCCGTGTATGTGCCCCACGAGCGGCCGAAGGAGCTGGGGCGGTCACTGCCCTCGGTGAGTACCGCGTGGCGGCACCCCCAGAAGATGGGGTCGACCCTGGCCGAGGTCAGCGAGAACATGAGCCAACCGGAGCCGGGGCGGAAGAGAGTGGTCACGAAGGTGGAGCTGCCCGCCGGCCCCGCCTGCCGGGTGTACCACGAAACCACCTTCGTCATCCCCGACCTCAATCTGACGTTCCACGTCACCGGCGTCTCTCACTATCTCTTCCCCGAGAAGGGCCCCCGGAAGATTCTCGCCATGCTCGCCGACTGGGACACCCACACCCCCCTCACCGGCCTGGTCGAGATGGCCGACCAGATCGCCGCCACCCTGACGCTCCACCCGCGCACCCTGGAGCGGCCCGACGGGTGGGTGATTCCGGCGGCGAAGACGATCGAGTCCTGAGAGGTCGTTCACCGTTCGGGTGGATGTCCAACCACCAGGCTCAGGGCGCCAGTTCATCGCACCGGGCGATGCGTACTCCGTGCCGTGCGCCCCTGTCTCTTCAGCCGGATTGCCGTCGCGCACTTTGCATACAGACGATCGCCGGACGCCCGCCGCTGGCATCAGCCGGCTCGCCGGACGCGTCGGGCACGTTGGCGAAGTGGCACAAGCGATCCACGTCACAGCGTGATGGTGCCATCCGCCGCCAGGGGCGCCGTAGTACCTGAGAAGGACACGGGGAAGTCCCCACCAGTGGGGACGACCGGGACGCGGGGCGCGGCCTAACGTTCGGCGTGTGATCCACACCGCCCAGAATCCCGCCCCCCGCACACGCCGGGTTCAACGGCCTGCGCAGGACTTGCTCGGCGGGGGATTCGCCTTCCGGCCGCTGCCCGCCGGCCCGCCGACGCCCGGGAGCGGGACGCCTGAGTGCAGCACATGCTCGGGCCCCGCGCCACGGCCCGCGGGAGGCGCCCACATCCGTCGGCCCGCATAGGGAGACGGCCGACGGCGCCGGCGGCGCGCGGGAGGGCGCACAGGTGAGGCCGGCCCCTACCGCGGGCACGGCCACTGCCTGTGGGGCGCCCGCTGCCGGGCGCGCCGGGCCCCGCAACCGTGCCGTTTGGAACCGTCCAGCGCGTCCGGACACACATCAATCAGCCGCCTCCCTGCGCCACCCACCGAAGGATGACCGTGATCTTCAAGCGCAGAAAGACGTCCGATGGTGCCCCAAAGCCGAGGGCACAGCAGCCAGAGCCGGAGCAGTGTACGGACATGATGGGGATACCTGTCGCCGGCCACAGCCCGAACCGCAAGGGCAAGTGCACCACCTGCGGTCAGCAGGTTCCGTGAACCGGGGCCAGGACCGGTCAAGATCAGCGAGGTCATGCGTCGGCCGAATCCCGAGCACGGCCGGGAGCCGGAGGTCACGATGGCCGGGCGAGTCGCCACCGCCGGCGGCGGGTCCCTCGTCGTCCTGCTGACCGCTGCGGGCATGCTCGTGGGCCTGCTGGTCACGCTCACCCTGCAGGGCCGCCGCACCGCCGCGACCACCCCCGCCGCCCCGCCGGAGACCGAGGAGGTTCTCACAACCAACCCCTGACCACAGCCGCGGCGGGGCGGGCCAGGGCACCTGCCCGCCCCGGCGCGGACGCAGCGATCCCGGGCACCCGCTGTCGTATCGCGAGTGGCGCCGGCGCTTTCTCCGCGCTTTCATACCGGGGAAAGCTTCGCGGCTCGGGTGGTGGCCAGACCATGGGTCCGCCAGTCGGGGCCGATGGATCGGGGTACGGAAGTCCATGGAGTTTCTGGTGTTGGGTCCGCTGGAGATCCGGCGGGACGGGCGTGACCGGCAGGTGACGGGTCGGTTGCGGCGCGTGCTGCTCGGCGTGCTGCTGGCGCGGGCGAATCGGGTGGTGCCGGTGGATGTGCTGACCGGCGCGCTGTGGGGGGATCGGTTCGATGTGCGGGCGGGGCAGCGGCTGCACCTGCACATTCACCGGCTGCGGGACGTGCTCGGCGAGCCGGACCGGCTCTCCTTCGGCCCGGATGGATACCAACTGCGGGTGCTGCCGGGGGAGGTGGACGCGGATCGGTTCGAAACGCTCGTGGGTGAGGGGGCGGAGCTCGCGGGCGGCGATCCGCGGGGGGCGGTCGATGTGTTGCGGCGGGCGTTGGCACTGTGGCGCGGTGCGCCGTTCGCGGAGATGGACGTCCCGCTGTTGGACGACTGGCGACACCGGCTGTCCGAGCGGCTGTTGGTGGCGTACGAGGCGTTGTACGAGGCCGAGTTGGCGTGTGGGGCGGGCGCGGCGGTCATCGGGGAGCTGACCGGTCTGGTGCGGGAGCATCCGTTGCGTGAGCGCCTGCATGCTCTGTTGATGGTGGCGTTGTACCGGTCGGGACGGCAGAGCGAGGCGCTGGCGGCCTATCGGGAGGTCCGAAACAGGCTCGTTGAGGAGCTGGGGCTGGAACCGGGCCGCGAATTGCGGGAGTTGGAGCGGTGCATGCTGGCGGGGGAGCCGGTGGCGGTCGGCGGGGTCGCCCGTCCGCAGGTAGTGGCTCCCGCGCAACTGCCGGGGGACGTACCCGGGTTCGTGGGGCGGGAGGCGGAGCTGGCGGAGCTCGACGCACTGCTGTCGGGCGGTGGCACGGCACCGGTGGTGGTGGCGGGTACGGCCGGTGTGGGGAAGACGGCGTTGGTGGTGCGGTGGGCTCATCGGGCGCGGGAGGCGTTCCCGGACGGGCAGTTGTATGTGGATCTGCGGGGCTATGGCCCGGATCACCCGATGGAGCCGGAGGACGCGCTGGCGGGGTTTCTGCGTGCGTTGGGCCTGGAGGGTTCGGCGATTCCGCAGGATGTGGGTGAGCGGGCGGCGCGCTTCCGCACGCTGGTCGACGGGCGGCGGCTGATGGTCGTGCTGGACAACGCCCGGAGCGTGGAGCAGGTGAGGCCGCTGCTGCCGGGCAGCGCGAACTGTGCGGTGGTGGTGACCAGCCGGGACGCGCTGGCAGGGCTGGTGGCCCGGGAGGGCGCCCACAGGCTCGGCCTGGACCGGCTGCCGGTGGGGGAGGCGCGAGAGTTGCTGGGGGAGGTGCTGGGCGACCGGGTGGCGGCCGAGCCGGCGGCGGCCGAGACGCTGATCGAGCGGTGTGCCCGGCTGCCGCTGGCGCTGCGGATCGCCGCCGAGCTGGCCAGGTCCCAGCCCGCCCGCGGCCTGGCCGACCTGGCCGGAGAACTCGCCGACCAGCAGGAGGCGTTGGACCTGCTGGACATCGACGGTGATCCGTTCACGGCAGTGCGGGCCGTCTTCTCCTGGTCCTACCGGCGGCTGGAGGAGACCGCGGCGCGGGTGTTCCGGCTGCTGGGAGTGCACCCGGGGCATGACACGGACGCCTACGCCGTGGCGGCCCTGGCCGGCGCCGGGCTGCGTGCCACGCGCCGGGTACTGGATGTCCTGGCGCGCGCCCATCTGGTCGACCGGACATCCGGCGGCCGGTATCAGCAGCACGACCTGCTGCGCGCCTACGCCGCGGAGCTCGCCGCCTCCACCGACGGTGCGGGCGAGCGCGAGGCGGCCCTTGACCGGCTGCGGGACTACTACCTGTCGACGGTCGCCGCGGCCATGGACGTCGTGGCGCCGCACGAGTCCTTCCGAAGGCCGAAGGCACCGGCCTGGGACGGCGACGCGCCTTCGCTCCACGCCCACGATCACGGCCTGCGCTGGCTGGACGCGGAGCGGGCGAACCTGCTGGAGACCACTCGGCACTCAGGCCCGGAGTTCACCATCGACGCGGGGCAGACCATCTGGCGCTACCTTGATATCGGCGGCTATACCGATGAGTTGATCACCGTGTGCACGCGAGGGCTCCGGGCCGCGGAGGTCAACGGCGATCTGCTCGGGGAGGCGTTCTCGCGGACCCGCCTCGGCCTGGCCCTGAACCGGATCGGCAGGGACATCGAGGCGGCGATCGAGCACCTCCGGCGAGCTCTGGCCATCTACGAGCGGGCCGGAGAAGCGGAGTTGCAGGCGACCGTGCTGAACAACCTCGGGATCGTGTACGGGCGGAGAGGAGAACTGGCCCAGGCTGCGGACCAGTTCAAGCGCGCGCTGGAACTGAACGGCCCGACCGGTCCGTGGACGCTCCGCCGGTCCGCCCTGGTCAACACCTCCCACTGCCTGAAGGGCCTCGGCCGGTTCGAGGAGGCCCTGAGCCATGTGCGAGACGCCCTGGAACTGTGCGAGAAGAACGGCGACGAGACCAACGAGTCCAACGCGCTCATCGCCATCGCCGAGCTCTGCCTGATCACGGGACGGGACGACCAGGCGCGCGAACACGCCGGGCGCGGCCTGGCCCTCGCCCGCAAGACGGGCTTCCGCGGCGTCGAATCGGACTGTCTGCGCCTGCTCGGCACACTGTCCCGCCGGGACGGCGACCACGGGGCGGCGCTGCGCCACCACGACGAAGCACTCACGATCGCCCGTGCCGTGGGTGCCACGGAAACGGTCGTCGAGTCCCTCAACGAACTGGCGGCCACCCACGCCGCGGCCGGACACCCGGCCCGGTCACTGCGCCTGCACGGCGAAGCCATGGAGGTGGCCGAGAAGGCCGGCCGCCGCAGAGCGCTCGCCGACACGCACGCGGGCATCGCCGCCGTCCGCGCCGCTCTGGGCGAGCACGACACCGCCCGTGGACACTGGCGCCGGGCACTCGACCTCTACGAAGCGCTCGGCCTGCCCCAGGCGGCCGACATGCGGACGCGACTGGGCGCGTCGGAGACGACCAGGAACTGATTGGGGTTCAGCCGCAACACGTCTGCACAGATTTGAAAAGCAGTGCAATATCACACGTGACACTAGTTCGTAGCGTGAGTGCGGCAGCACGCCACCGGTTCGGATCAGGAGAGAACGTTGCACGAACGACGTAGTGCCTTGATAGCGATCGCCGCCCTCGTCGCCACCGGCGTCACGGCAGCCGCACGGTTCGCCGCTGAACGCGCCCACGCGGCCCCCTCGTTGAGCAGCACGCAGTGCAAGCTGCCCGCCGCGACCGGCGGCGACCTGGGCGCCGGCTTCCCCGTCGGCGATCAGGCCCTCCCCGCCGTCGGGACGCTCGACGCCGCGATGATCTTCGTTGATTTCGAGGACCACCCCGCGCCCCGTGGGTCGCTGCTCAAGGCCGAGTCGAACCTGCGCATCCTGTTCGTCACCCTGGATTCCCTGCGCTACGACGTCGCCCGCGCGGCCCTGCAAGCCGGGCAGACCCCGCGCCTGGCCAAGATCCTGCCCGGCGGGGCGTGGGAGGAACGCCGCACCCCCGGCACCTTCACCCTCCCCGCGCACATCGCGTTCTTCTCCGGCTTCCTGCCCAAGCTCCCGCAGCCCCTGCAGCCGCCGCGGCTGTGGGAGTGCCGCCCGCCCGCGTTCAAGACGGTCGATGCGGGGGCGTTCGTCTTCGACGCGCCAAACCTCCTCACCGGGCTTGCCCAGCACGGCTACCGCACCGTGTGCATCGGCGGCGTGACCTACTCCTCGCGGGAGACACCGCTCGGGTCGGTGCTGCCCGACATGTTCGAAGAGGACCACTGGCGGCCCCAGTTCTGTTCCCCGGAGCCTGGCTCCCCCCGCCACCAGGTCGACCACGCCCTGACCGTGGCCGAGCAGTACGCCAACCACGCGCTGTTCCTGTTCGTCAACGTCTCCGCCACCCACGTCCCCCACGGCCACTACACCGGCGACAGTGGCGACTCCTGGCAGTCCCAGGCCGCCGCGCTCGCGTACGCGGACGACCACCTCGGCCGCCTGGTCGACGGGCTCACCGGCAAGAAGAGATGGCTGATCATCATGTGCGCCGACCACGGAGAGGCCTTCGGGGAGGACGGCTACCACGGCCGTGGCATCGCTCACCCGGCCGTGCTCAACGTGCCGTTCGCAGCCTGGCTGTCAGAGTAGGCGGCTACGCTCCACGGCCATGACCGACACATCCCAACGGGGGGCGGTGCGCGACGCCTCCGTCATCGTGGCCCGAGACGCGGACGACATGGTCGCCGTCCTGACCGACGAATTCCCCCAGCACGGTGGCGAGTACGTGTTCCTGCCCGGAGGGCGCCGGGAGGACGGCGAGACACCGGAAGAGTGCGCGCGGCGCGAGCTGCGCGAGGAAGCCGGCGTCACCGCCCAGACCTGGCTGTCCCTCGGCTCGTACGCCATCACCCTGAACTCCACTGCCCGCGTCCACCTCTTCCTTGCCGAAGGTCTCACGTGCGGCCCGCAGCAGCTCACGCCCAGCGAAGAGAGCTTCAAGCTCATGTGGTGGCCGATGCCTGACGCGATCCGGGCCGCCAGCGAGGGACGCTTCCTGCTTCAGGGGGGCCCGCTGGCGCTGCTGCTTGCCCAGCAGGTCATCGCAGTCTGAGAAGAGTCGATCCCGGGCGTCGACCGACAGCCCGGTCGCGTCATTGTCTACCTCAGCGGATACCCCCCGGTCTCGCACGCTGAGGCGCCGACACCCGGAGCCCAGGCGGTGGCCCCATGAACGGCTCCGAGGTGCTGGAGTACCTGAGCGAGCACGAGGAGGTGCACGACGCGGTCCACTCGATCTTCGGAGTCGCCTGGTTCACCGAGCCGGCGGCTGCGCCGCCGGGGCGGGTACGACCTCGCCCTCGGCAACTGACCCGGCCGGGATCCGGAGCACATCCGCTCCCGCGTGGGTGCAGCGGGTGAGTTCGATGACGAGTTGGTATGCGACGAACCAGGGGCTCGCGGGGTGGCCGTAGGGGAGGTGGTGGTTGGTGGGGGACGAGGCGAACCCACCGGTGGGGGTGGGGGTATAGAAGGCGCCGAAGACGCCCCAGGTGCGGGGTTTGCGGGAGCGGATGGCGGTGGGGTTGGTGAGGTGCGGGCAGTGGCGCGCGGCGAGGATGGCGCAGGGTTCGCAGATGGGGGGTTTGGTGGAGAACAGGCCCTCGGGCCAGTGGGGTGACTGGTCGGTGGAGGTGGGGCGTTGGAGGAGGAAGAGCCAGCCCTGGGGCGTGCGGCTGGCGGGGCCGCCGCAGACGTGGCAGAGCTTGTGGAGCATGGTGTCGCGTTGGCGGTGGGGGTGCAGGGCGCGGAAGTTGGGCCGTCCTTCGCCGGGGGAGTGGCGCAGGCGGGCCCAGAGCACGCCGTGGCGGTCGCGGTCGGCGGGTGTCTCGTCGCGGTAGGCCAGCCCCATCCCGTCGGCGCGGATGGTCAACGCCCGGGCTACGACGGGCGTTTCCGTGTTCCACACGGCGGCATAGGGGACGGGGAGGCGGTTCGGTCCCCAGGTCAGTGGCTTCGTGGGCATGGCAGGCAGGTGTTCTTTCTCGAACGGGCGTGGGTGGCGGGGATCGGTTCCTTCAGCGGGTGTCTTCGCACGTCAGCTCGGCCCAGACGCGCTTGCCCCGGGGCAGCGGGTCGGTCCCCCAACGGGTGGTCAGCGCTTCGACGATGACCAGGCCGCGCCCGGACACGGCGTCGTCGCGCGGGTGCCGGCGTTCCGGCATGGTCCGGGAGGCGTCCACGACCGCGACGCGCACGACGTTCCGGCCGGTGCGGGTCACGGTGACGCGAACGGCGCGACTCCCGGAATGCCGCACGGAGTTGGTCACCAACTCGGAGACCAGGAGCGCGCCGGCGTCGGCGAGAACGCTCAAATCCCAGGCGGCAAGGGCGGTATGGACCAAGGCCCGGGCGGCGTCAACGCATTGAGCGGTGCACGGCATCGTGCGGGTGAATTCGGGGTTGATGATAGGGCTTACGGCGGTGGTCGTGGTCATTCTCATTGCCTCCGGTCCCGGGCATGGGTGGGGAGAGTCCGGCCGTAAAGATGACCGGATCCCTTGATTCCCGGGGCTCGATAACCGTGGCCTGCGGGGGCAGTTCGGCGCAATAGAATCAGCTGCGAATCAGCCTCACCAGCAGAAATGGCACATGCCAGAGCATGCGCAAGGCTTTCGCCGTGTGCACGACGGGGGCCCGGCTGAACACAAGGCAGGAATCGGCGCGCACATGCGCCAGAATGGAGGGCACATGGCCGCACGACCGCAGCCAACCGCCAGGCGTATCGAGCTCGGACACGAGCTGCGGCAGCTTCGCAAGGAGGCCGGTCTCACCATGGCGGAGGCGGTGGAGGGTCTGCCTTTCGACGAGAGCACACTTCAACGCGTCGAGACCGGCTGGAAGTCCTTCCGACAGGCGGGACATATGCGAGACCTGCTGGAGCGTTACGGCATCACCGACGAGGACGAGGTGGACCGGCTGGTCGCGCTCCAGCGGGAGGCGTCCAGCCGGGAGTGGTGGACCGGTTCAAGCACCACCATGCTGTCGGGCATGCCGCGTTTCCTCGGTGTCGAGTCGGTGGCCCGGGAGATCCGCGTCTTCCACCCGGCAGTTGTTCCCGGGCTGCTCCAGACCGAGGCGTACGCGCGGGCGTTGCATGAGCTGCACAAGCCCATTGAGGAGACGACCACGGAGTTCGTGCGGCAGAGCGTGCAGACCCGCATGAGGCGGAAGGAGGCCCTGACACGGGACGAGGACCCGCTGAAGCTCTGGGCCGTCCTGAACGAACCAGCGCTGCGCTACCACATCGGTGGTGCGGACACCATGCGAGAGCAGTACGCGGAGCTCGTCGAGCTGGCTGCCCTGGAGAACGTGACCCTGCAAGTCCTTCCCCAGGCGGGGAACGGCTACGTTGCCTTGCATGACGTCACGATCATGACCCTCGACGAAGGGCTGCCCACCACGGTCCAGACGGACACCGCCTGGTTCACCGTCGCCGTGACGGACAAGCCGCGCGAGGTCGGGCGGTTCGCCCGGATGTTCGACGCGATGGTGGCGGGCGCCTTGCCGCCCGGTGACACCCCGAAGTTCCTGCACCAACTAGCGAGAGAGATCACAGAATGAACACTCACCCTGCCGCCGTGATGGCATCGGACCTGAGGGGCGCTTGCTGGGTCACGTCGTCCTACAGCAACGGCGGGGGCAACTGCGTAGAGGTCGCCGGGCTGACCGGCACCGTCGCCGTCCGCGACTCCAAGGCGCCGCACGGTCCCGTCCTGCTGCTGGCGTCCGGCCACTTCGCGGCGTTCATCGCCGACGTGCGAGCGGGCCGGTACGACGTCTGACACTGATGTAGTTTCCCCGAAGCCGGGGTCACTTCCCAGCCTTGAGGGCCACTCGAAGGCCGGTTGGCCTCCGAGTGGATCACATGGGAAAGTGCGCGTAGTTGCGCTCGGCCCGGTCTTCACCCGTACGGGTGGCGGCCGGGCCGCGTGCGCTACGCGGAAGTTCCGCTGTACGGCGGGGCAGCGGCGGGCTTCCGGCCGGCCCGGCCCTCCCGTGCGGGCCGGCAGTCACGGCGCGCCGCTCCTCCTCCCCCGCGCCCTGTGCGCCTGTGGAAGAGGTGGCGACCCACTAGTTGATCATTGTTCGAAGCGCTTCGACACTGATGAGGAACCCGCTTCTGCCGTGAGACTGTGCGGCAACAACCGAGAAGGCCTTGCATCCCCTGCCCGAGGGGCACTCAGACTCGTTCATCGAACTCTTGCCGGAGGGCTTGTGCGACCCGCTGTTGGGTCCTAGCCTCACTGGACATCGAAGCGCTTCGATCACTCGTCTGACGTATGACGCATAGGACACGGCGGGCGGGCATGAGGGGTTGTTGGCCGCCGAGGACAACCTGAACGCCTGCCCCGCCGCACTCTGCCCACCCTCCACACGCGGCGCTCCGTCCTGGCGTCCCTTCCTCGCCGAACCGGAGCTGTCACGGACCGCAAGGAGCACTCCATGTCACGGAGCAGGATTCGCGGACCTCCCTACCGCGCGACCATCCCAACAGCGCGGGCCGGGTCAGCTCGCCGAGCCCGATCAACATATCGGGTCACACGTGATGCAAAGCGCATGAATTCATGGGATTCGCCGGACAGTTCACCACCGCGATGAGCCGCCTTCGCGATGAGCCGCCTTCTCGGACCGGATCTTCCGCCAGTTTCGTGGCACGACACACGTGATGGTGGACGGTGACTCCGCCTCCACCCTCGCGATCCGCACTTCCTGATGCCGCTTTGCGCTGACCCAGCCAACCACGGTGAGAGCAGTCCGATCGGCTCCGCCCGTTCTCGTCGCCTGTCGACGGGCGGGAGCCACCCCAACCCCCACGAAAAGGACGACCGTGAAGCCTCGTAGGCACAAACTTCTGATCGCCCCCGCGCAGGAAGGAAAGCTCAGATGAAATCCGTCAGCAGCAGGTGGGCCGGGTTCGGTCGGCTGGCCCTGATCGTCTGCATGATCGCCGGGTTCCTGAGCCTCGCGTCTCCGGCACAGGCCCAGGTGTACTCCACCTGCGACCGGTGGGGTCAGCACACCGAGGGCACCTGGACGATCTACAACAACATCTGGGGCGACAACCACGGCACGCAGTGCCTGACCGTCAACAGCATCAAGTCCTGGTACGTCGACGCCAACCACTCCGGCGGCGGGATCAAGTCCTACCCGAACACCTCGGTCCGGCCCCAGACGCCGCTGTCGCAGTTGAACTCGGCGGGCTTCTGGTACAACACGTCGTCGGCTCCCGCCGCCGGCAGTGACCACTGGAACTGGACGAGCGACCTCTGGTCGACCGGCAACCAGGACGAGATCATGGTCTTCACTAGCTGGGCCCCAGGGCCGGCAGGCGGCTGGGGACGACAGATCGCGTCCAACGTGACCATCGGCGGCATCCTGTACGCGTCGGTCTGGCAGGCCGATCCCGGCTGGAACGTCCTGCAGCTCATCCCCGCCCAGCAGAGCAACACCGGCACCATCGACGCCTCGGCGGTCTGGCGATGGGCCGCGTCGCAGAACCTCCTGCGCAACACCACCTTCGATACGATGCAGTTCGGCCTTGAGATCACCTCGACCAGCGGCGTGCAGAAGCGGTACTCGCTGAACGCCTACAGCGCCTGGTGGAGCAACACCTCCGGCGGCGGGTCAAGCATCTAGCCGCAATACGCGCGACACGACGGTGCACTCCGTCCGCGCATAGAGACGAACGCCGGAGCGATTCCCAAACGCATACCTTGCCGCCGGGCCTCGAACGACGAATTCCGGCGGCAAGGTTTGCGCAGTTCGGGCAGACCAAGCCGAGCTAGGGCAGACCAGCGGAAGCCGTGCGCGGCGCGGGCGACGAGCTTGATCATGCGGTTGATGCCTTCGCTTCTGGCGTTGCTGTGGCCGGTGGCGATGAAGGCGGCGATCTCGGGCCACCAGCGGTCGATGGTGCGGGCGAGGGCGAGCAGGTCACGCAGTCGTTCCTCGGTGATCCAGTGCGGTGAGCGGGATCATGCCGATGCTCCCGGTGTCGATGAGCTGGTTCCTCATGGGGGTGAACTGGTCGTCGGTGAGGTCTTCGCGGTTGCGCAGGAGGCGGCGCCGCGCTTTCCATTCCGGGTCGCAGGCCCGGCCCGCGCCCGCGGAGGGTGGCGGTGGTGCGGCGGCGCACCAGGTTGAGCATCCGGTCGGCGAGTTGGACGACGTGAAGTAATCGGCGACGACGTGGGCTTGGGGCAGGCCGGTTCGGATGGCGGCACGATAGCCGGGGGAGATGTCGATGACCACGTAGCGGATCTGCTCGCGCCACGGCTTCGGGATGCCGGCCAGCCAGGCCAGCACATCGGAGGGGAGGCGGCCTTCGACCTGGCCGAGGAGTCCCTGGTGACCTGCCGCGTCGACGAAGCCGGTGTGCCAGCGGTCCGCGATCGACTCACGCCGGCCGGTGTCCGCATCCTGCCGCCACTGGGCGCGTCCACGCCGGGCCTCGTCGATCACCAGCACGTGCACCGGCCCGGGCACAGGGGGCATCACCTGCTGCCCGCGTCCGCATCGCCGCACGCGGCGGCTCCCAGCAGGCAGACCCCGACTCCCGTCAACGCCAACGCAATCCGGACCCGCCGCAGGACCGTCGCCTGCGTGTATCGCTTCATGTGCTTGGGACGGCTCCAACCGTGGGCCCGTTCCGATCGGATGACGCTCGCACGATCGCGCCACGCGGGTTCTGTCGAGTCGCCAGAACGGCCACCTCAACGTCGCCGCCGCCATGCGCGGGACTGCACAGATTCGGCGTCGCGTCGATCCCTCTCACGCGTGACGGTGCTTTCGGCCGATCGGTCATTGGCCGTTCGATCCGGACGCCCTTTGTTCCGGCCGTGACCGGCTGCAAAACGTCGCTTTCCAGATTATTTCCGCGATCGATCAGCGTTTCGAAACGTTTTGGGCAGCCTGCCGCTCGCCATGAAAGTGAAGGCAACGTTCCAGCGGAAGAGAAGGATTCGCATGGCTGACTGGAAGAAGATCTCCGGCGCTCTCGCGGCGATCTCGGCGGGGTCCAGGACGAACGTGTGGGGTGTGAACGCCGCCGGCGGTATCTATCGGTACACCAACAACGATGCCAGTCCCTGGGTGAACATCCCGGGTGGTCTGAGCGACATCGGTGCCGCTGCCGACGGCACCGTGTGGGGTGTCAACTCCAACCACCAGATTTACCGTTACACCGGCGACCAGGGTTCGAACCACTGGGTGGGGATCCCCGGCAGTCTCGTCCGGATCTCGGCGGGGTCCAGGACGAACGTGTGGGGTGTCAACGCCGCCGGCGGTATCTATCGGTACACCAACAACGATGCCAGTCCCTGGGTGAACATCCCGGGTGGTCTGAGCGACATCGGTGCCGCTGCCGACGGCACCGTGTGGGGTGTCAACTCCAACCACCAGATTTACCGTTACACCGGCGACCAGGGTTCGAACCACTGGGTGGGGATCCCCGGCAGTCTCGTCCGGATCTCGGCGGGGTCCAGGACGAACGTGTGGGGTGTCAACGCCGCCGGCAACATCTATCGGTACACCAACAACGACGCCAGCCCCTGGGTCAACATCCCCGGCACCCTGAGCGACATCGGCGTCGCCGCCGACGGCACCGTCTGGGGTGTCAACTCCAGCGGTGAGATCTACCGGTACACCGGAGACCAGCCAAGCTGAGCCGTACCCGCGACAGCGCGCAGGAGGTCTCCAGTCCCCGACCGGAGACCTCCCTGCGACACTGGGCGAGGCGGACGGTTGCCCGCCGACGCGGGCAGGCTGAACGCCCGCTGGTGCGGCGACATCACCTCAATCGGTAGGTGAGCACATCGGCTGATACAACGGCACCCGGCCGCACACCGCTCCCGGCCCGGGCAACCCCGCCGAATACGAGGAACAGAACAAGATCACACGAATGTAGTAGCCTGACCACGTCATGGAGATGTCCGATGTCACACGTGCGATCGCGGCTGCGACTTCGGTCGCCGCATCGCTCGGCCTGCCAGCCGACGACGCAGTCGTTCTCCACAACTCGAACAAGCTGGCGCTGCGGCTGACGCCATGCGACGTCTTTGCCCGCGTCGCCCCTGTGGGGCAAGAGGTCGCACAGTTCGAAGTCGAGCTCGCTCAACGGCTCGCCGAGGTCGGATGCCCGGTGTGTCCCTTGGAGCCTCGGACGGACCCGGGTGTGTACACGCGCGATGGCTTCGCAGTGACGCTGTGGACTTACTACGAGCCCGTGACACCTCACGTCTCACCAGTCGACTACGCCAAGGCGCTGGAGCGGCTGCACGCCGGCATGCGCGAGGTTGATATGGCGAGCCCTCGGTTCACGGATCGAATCGCGGACGCGGAAAAAGTCGTTGCCAACCGGGGTCTCTCGCCGGAGCTCGCCGACGCGGACCGCGTGTTCCTCGGCGGCAGACTGGGAAGCCTGCGACGGGCGATCGAGGAGCGCGGCGCCGTGGAGCAGCTACTCCACGGCGAGCCGCATCCGGGCAATGTGCTCAGTACGAAGAACGGCCCGTTGTTTATCGACTTTGAGACGTGCTGCCGGGGACCCGTCGAGTTCGACCTCGCCCATGTTCCCGAGGCGGTCTGCGAGCACTACCCGAACGTTGACCACGGGCTGCTGGACGAGTGCCGGCAGCTCGTCCTCGCGATGGTCGCGGCGTGGCGTTGGGAACTTGGCGACGAGTTTCCGAATGGGAGGCTATTCGGAGAGGAATTCCTGCGCTTGCTGCGCGAGGGCCCTCCTTGGCCGACACTCGACGCGGTGACCAGGCGACTGGATGGTCTGGAGAATTCGCCGAAGGTCACGTGAAAGCGGCAAGAAATCATAACGAGCCACGGCGGCGGCCCGCGTCCGGGACCCCTTGTCGACCACCCCGGGGCCGGGCTCGTCGAGGTGGACTGCGATGTCCTGACCGACGGCGATTCCGACCTCAAGATCGTGATGCTGACCGCGGTGCCCGGCAGTGCGGACGAGGCCAGGGTGAGGCACGTTCTGACTTCCCCGCCCGCCTCCTGATCACCCACCCCGTTGGTGGCCGAACGGCAGCTCGTCCCACGGGAGTTCGGCGACCTCCGGGTCGGCGCGCCGCTGGCCGGGGGCGCGGGGCGGGGCCAGGGTGATGACCGCGTCCGGCTCGCCGGCGCGGGCCAGCCACGCGAGCAGGGCCCTGCGCAGTTCGTCGGCCACCGCGCGGTGGGAGTCGAGACCGGCCAGGTTGTCCAGCTCATAGGGATCGGCGTGCAGGTCGTACAGCTCGCTCTCCGCGTAACGCGTCGCGTCCGGCTCGTGCCACGGGTCGGCGTCCGGCGCGGTCACCGCGTACTTCCAGCGGTCCGTGCGCACCGCGCGGCCGACCTGGGACTCGCTGATCTGGACGAACACCTCCGGCGGGCGGCCGGGGTCCGTCCCGCCGCCCACCAGCGGCAGGAACGAGCGGCCCTGCACGCCGTCCGGCACCGGCACCCCGGCGGCTTCGAGCAGCGTGGGCACCAGGTCCACGGTGCTGACCGGGTGCCGGATCCGGCCGCCGCCGGTGAAGCCGGGCCCGGTCAGCGCCAGCGGCACCCGCACCGACGCGTCGTGCGCGGAACGCTTGTACTCCGCGTTGCGGGTGCGGAAGTGCGAGCCGTGGTCGGCGGTGTACGCCAGCACCGTACGGTCCTCGACGCCGAGGCTGCGCAGCGCGTCCCGCAGCCGGCCCACGCCCTCGTCGACGCGCTTGATCTGGCCGAGGTAGCCGCCCAGATGGCGGTGCGCGGCGCCGCCGAGCGTGGCCAGGTCGGGCGGCAGCCAGCGGCCCTCGTAGCGCTCGCGGTAGCCCTCGGGCGCGGGGAAGTCGTCGGTGGCGTTCTGGTGGTGCGGCTCCAGGAGGGAGAGGAAGAGCAGGAACGGCCGTTGGTGATGGTCCGCGACGAACCGGATCGCCGCGTCGATCAGCGCGTCCGAGCGGTAGCCGGGCAGCCGCACCGGCCGCTCGTCCTCGTCGTACAGCACGGTGCGATAGGCGTCCGAGGTGAACTCCAGCAGCGCGCTGGCCAGCCACCGCTGGTAGCCGCCGCGCCGCTCGGGCGGCACGGGGCCGGGGCCGGCACCCGCCGCCTCGCCGCTCAGATGCCACTTGCCGAGATACCCCGTCACATAGCCGGCCGCGCCGAACGCCCCGGCGAGGGTGGGGATGTCCGACGGCAGCGGCAGCCCGTTGCGGAACACGCCGGTGGCCGTCGGGTAGCGGCCGGTCTGCAACGCCGCCCGCGCCGGCGCGCACACCGGCTGCGGGGTGATGGCCTGCTCGACGTGGGTGCCGGTGCGCGCGATGCGGTCGAACTCCGGTGTGACGTCCGCCGGGTTGCCGTGCGCCCCGGTGGTGTCCCAGCGCTGCTGGTCGGTGAGGACGACGATGACGTGCGGGTGCCGGACGCTCATGCGGCGGCCGTTGTCGCGCCGGACGGCAGGCCGAAGGCGGGCGCCGGGATCTCCTCGGGCTTCAGCAGTTCGCTGCGGCGGCCGTCCACGCCCACCGGGACGTCGCCGTCGATGGTGACGCGGCGCAGCGTGCGGCGGTGGTCGTCGGAGTCGTCCACGCCGTAGTGCTGGGTGGCGCGGTTGTCCCACAGGGCGACGTCGCCGGTCCGCCACTGCCAGCGCACGGTGTTCTCCGGGCGCTCGACATGGCTCTGGAAGAGGTCGATCAGCAGCCGCGAGTCCTTGGCCGGGACGCCGGTGATGCGCTGCACGAAGTTCCCCAGGAGCAGGATGCGTTCGCCGGTCTCGGGGTGGACGCGCACCACCGGGTGCTCGGTGCGGAACTTGGTGGAGGTGAACACCTCACGGTAGCGGGCCAGTTGCTCGCTGTCCGCGTCCGGGTGGGCGGCGGCGTAGTCGAAGTCGTTGGAGTGCACGGCGCGCAGCCCGTCGGCCAGCGCCCGCAGCGGCTCGGCCAGGGAGGCGTAGGCGGCGGCGGTGTTGGACCACAGGGTGTTGCCGCCGTAGGGCGGGACGGTGACGGCGCGCAGGATGGAGAACGCCGGGTGGGCGGGCACGAACGTGACGTCCGTGTGCCACTGGTTGGCCCGGCCGCCGTGCTCGCTGTCGACGGGGAACGCGTAACGGCCGTCCGCGGAGGGCACGGTGGGGTGCGCGACCGGCGTGCCGAGCAGCCGGCCGAACGCCTCGTGGCTCTCCTCGTCCAGGTGCTCCTGGCCGCGGAAGAATATGACCTTGTGGGCGAGTACGTGTGACCGGATGGCCGCGACGGTCTCCGGCGGGAGGCCGCCGCCGAGCCGGACGCCCTCCACGACGGCGCCGATCCGGCCGCCGAGGCGGGTGACGGTGAGGGAGGTGGCGGGGGCGGTCGTCATGGCTGCGGACCCTTTCCGTTCAGGTGGGTTGACGGTTGACCGGGGGAGGAGTTGATTCGTCTCGCAGCGAAATAAATCCTTCCCGGCCGGGGCCGTCAACTCCCTTCCGGCGCCCGATCCGGCCGGGGGATGGTTGAATCGGCGCCTGCGACGGGTGGCCCGCGCGGGCCGTGGCTCCCGCTCTGACCTGCGGCGTCACCGGCGCCAAGGGGCGCGGGGCGGCACGTTCGCGGCCGGGCCGGGGTGACCGGAGAATGTTCATACAGCTGCAAGAAGCTGGCAACGCGCGTACCGGGAAAGGACGCCCTGAGATGAGTTGGCCCACCGCCGAGTCCGTGAGCCGCACCGCCGGTGACGGACGGCGCGACACCAACGCCGCGGCGGTCCTCACCGCCGTGCTCGACCACGGGCCGATAGCCAGGAGCGGCATCGCGCGGCTGTCCGGGCTGAGCCCGGCCGCCGTCTCCCGCCAGTACCTGGGCCTGGCCCGGCGCGGCCTGGTGCGCGAACGCCCGGACCTGGCGGTGAGCGGCGGCGTGGGCCGGCCGCAGGTGCCGGTGGACATCGACACCGAGGGCCCGCTGGTGGGCGGCATCCACATCGGCGTCGCGTACTCCACGTTCTGCCTGCTCGACCTGCGCGGCGGGGTGGTCGCGCGGGCCCAGGCCCACCACACCGGTCTGACCTCCGCCGCCGCGCTCGGCCCGGCGCTGCGCCGGCTGCCGGCCTTCCTCGCCGAACGGGCGGCCGGGCGGCCGGTGCTGGGCCTCGGCGCGGTGATCGGCGGCTGGGTGGACCCGGTCGAGGGGACCGTGGTGCGGCACGTGCCGCTGGACATGCACCAACTCCCGTTGCGCGCCCTGCTGTCGCGCGCCCTCGGGCTGCCGGTGCACGTCGACAACCACGCGCGCGCCATCGCCCAGTTCGAGATTCTCTTCGGCCGGCCGGCGGCCCGGCGCAGCGTGGTGCACCTGTTCATCGGCAACGTGGTGGACGCGGCCGTCGGCATCGCCGGTGTGGTGCACCACGGTCCGCGGTCCGCGGCCGGGGACATCGCGCACCTGCCGGTGGCCACGCGGGGCGAACGCTGTTCCTGCGGGCGCGTCGGCTGTCTGCAGGCCGTGGCCTCCGACGCCGCGCTGGCCGAACGCGCGGTGGCGGCGGGCGTCATCCCCGAGCCGGAGGCGACGCTGCTGGTGGACGCCGCGGCGGCGGGGGACCGGCGCGCCGACCGGCTGCTGCGGGACCGCGCCCGGCTGGTCGGCCGCGCGGCGGCGCTGCTGACCGATGTGCTCAACCCCGATGTGGTGCTTGTCACGGAGCTCTCCAGCATCCTCAACCCCGAGTACCGGGAGGTGATGGGGGCCGAGCTGGCCGAGCGCTCGCACATCTGCGACGACCCGGCGCGGCTGGCCGGGCCGCACGCGGGGCCGGCCGTGCTGCCGGTGGCCGGGGGCACTCCCGCCCTGTCCTGGCTCTACCGCAGCCCGCTCCAGGTGCCGACGACCACCATCCGTACTGACGAGCCATCAGTTTTGGACGCCTGTTGACCGGCTCTGACCGTTCCTGTCAATCTGCTGCCGTGAATCTCGATCTGCGCCTCGTGTCCCGCAGGCACGTCGACCTCCGTCGGCAGGCCAGCGCGATCTGTGCCGCGCGGATTTCCGTGTCGGGCCGCTGAGCCCCGGCGCCGCCCGCCGCCGCCGAGCGGCGGCGCCCCCGAACTCCCCGTACGGCCGGGCCGCCGCGCGCCCGTGACGCCGGACCCCGGCGTCGCGCCGTCGCGCCCGCGCGCTTCCGAGCGCCGCGCGCCCGGTCGTTAATTCCCCTCGTAAAGCAATCAAAGGCGGCCGACGCGTGCCCGGCCCGCCGCCATGGGTAGGAGAAATCCGCCCTTATCGCATCCGGTAGGCATCCATGAATACGCTGTTCCTCCCCCCGTCCCCCGGCCCCACCCGGCGCGGCGTGCTGCGCGCCGCCGGCGCCGGCTCCGCGCTGCTGACACTCGCCGCCTGCCGTTCCGCGGTCAGCCACTCCGAGAGCGACGAGGTCGGCGCCTCCGCCGCCCCGCGCCGCGGCGGCACCCTCACCGTCGCGCACGGCGTGGACTTCACGCCCGCCCTGCTGTTCTCGCAGAGTTCCATGTCGCTGCCCCAGCGGCTGGTGTTCAACACCCTCACCCGCTACGACGACGACCTCCGGCCGCAGCCCGAGCTGGCCGAGTCCTGGGAGGTCTCGCCGGACGGCACGACCGTCACCCTCCGGCTCCGGCGGGGCGTCACCTACCACGACGGCCGGCCATTCACCGCGGACGACGTCGTCTTCGCCGTCGAGAACCTCCAGACCCCGGAGCGCTCCGCCCAGTTGCGGTCCACCGCCGAGGCCGTCACCGCCCTGGACAAGCGCGGCGACCACGAGCTCACACTCACCCTCGCGCACCCGGTCGGCAACCTCTTCGACCTCTTCGAGTTCATGATCATCCCGGACCGCAACACGGTCGAGGAGGCTCTCACCGGCGACCGGCTCGTCGGCACCGGCCCGTTCCGCTTCGACGGGTGGCGCCCCGGCTCGCTCCTCACCTTCAGCCGCAACGACTCCTACTGGCAGTCCGGCCGCCCCTATCTGGACGGCGTGGAGATCCGCGTCATCACCCAGACCGACTCGCTGCTGTCCTCCCTGCGCACCGGCCAGTCCCAGCTCTCCCTCGGCGTCGTCGGCCGCGACGCGGCCACCCTGAAGGACGATCCGCAGTTCACCATCACCACCTACACGACCGGCAACGGCTGCTCCTACGTCGGCGCCAACACCGCCGTCCGGCCCACCAACGACAAGACGGTGCGGCAGGCCATCGCCTGGGCGCTGGACCGCGAGCGCATCGTGGAACAGGCGTACGGCGGCTTCGCGCTGGCCAGCGCCGCGCCCTGGCCGGAGTCCTCGCCCGTGTTCACCGAGGACAACCGCACCCACTACCGGCACGACCCCGACCGGGCCCGCGAACTGCTGCGCCAGGCCGGCGCCACCGACATCAGCCTCCCGCTCGGCTACTCCGCCTCGCCGGGCAACACCGTGATCGCCGAGATGGTCCAGTACGACCTCGAACAGGTCGGCATCCGCACCGAGTTGCAGCCCTACGACCCCGCCAACGCCCAACGCCGCCTGATCTCCCAGGAGATGCCGGCGCTGTGGACGATGAACCACGGCTTCGCCCAGGTCACCCCCTCGACCCTGGCCGTCAGCGCCTACCCCTTCAACGAGGCGCACAACACCTCGCGCTTCCAGTCCGCCGAGTACACCGGCCTGGTGCAGGACGCCTGGCGCCGGGCCGACCCGCTCGACGAGGAGGCGCTTGACCTCTACCAGCGGATCGCCGACGTCCTGCTGGACGAGGCGTTCATCATCGACATCGCCGTACTGGACATCGTTCAAGTGGCGCGTGCCGATGTCCGGGGCGTGACGCTCAACAAGTTCAACTACCTGACCCTCGACGACGCCTTCCTCGCCTGAGCCATGTCTGCCTACCTGCTGCGCCGCGTTCCCTCCGCGCTCCTCGTCCTCCTGCTGGCCTCGTTCGTGATCTTCCTGATCCTGCGGCTGATCCCGGGCGACCCCGCCACCACCCTCGCCGGCCCCGACGCCCCGCCCGGCACCGTCGAGGCGATCCGTGCCCAACTTGGCCTGGACCAACCGGTCCTGACCCAGTACCTCGACTGGCTGGGCAGCTTACTGACCGGTGACCTCGGCCCCTCCTACACCATCGGCGGCGACGTCGCCGAGCTCATCGGCAACGGCTTCGGCGCCACCGTAGAACTGGCCGTCGGCGCACTGCTGTTGGTAGTCGCCCTCGGGCTGGCCCTCGGCATCCTCGGCGCCACCGCCCGGTCCCGCCCGGTCCGCGCCGCCGTGCGGATCCTGACCACCACGGCGCTGTCCGTCCCGCCGTTCGTCACCGGCGTCGTGCTGGTGCTGACGTTCGCGGTGGCGCTGCGCTGGCTGCCCGCCGGCGGCCACCTCTCCGTTCTGGAGGCGCCCGACCTGGGCGCGCAGTACCTGCTGCTGCCCTCCGTCTGCCTGTCCCTGCCCAGCGCCGCCGTGCTCGGCCGCTACCTCAAGGACGGCTTGGAACGCGCCCTGGACGAGGACTACGTCCGCACCGCCACCGCGCTGGGCGTCTCCCGCCGCCGCATCGTCTGGCGCCACGCCCTGCCCAACGCGCTGCCGCCCGCCGTCACCGTGCTGGGCATGCAGACCGGCCATCTCCTCGGCGGCGCCATCCTCGTGGAGGCCATCTTCGCCTGGCCGGGCCTCGGCCAGCTCGCCCAGCAGGGCGTCGTGCTGCGCGACTACCCGGTCGTGCAGGCCCTGTTGCTCCTGCTCGTGGCCGTCTTCGTCGCCACCCAGCTCCTGACCGACATCGCCTATGCCTGGCTCGACCCGCGGATCCGGTGGTGACCCGATGACGACCCAGACCGAGACTCGTTCAGGCGTCGCGACCGGGACCCTGGCCCGGCTGCGTGCCCGCAACCCCTATCTCAACGGGCTCCTCTCCCCGCGCGGGATCACCGGCCTGATCATCGTCGGGCTCCTCGCCCTGGCCGGCCTGCTCGCCCCCGCCCTCGCCGACTTCGCGCCCACCGCCCAGAGCGACCAGGCGCTGCACAGCCCCGGCGGCGCCCACCCGCTGGGCACCGACGAGGTCGGCCGCGACCTGTTCAGCCGTGTGCTGCACGGCATCCGCAACGACCTGGCCATCATCCTGATCGCGGTGCCCGTCGCCGCCCTGGCCGGCAGCCTGCTGGCGCTCCTGGCCACCGCCTCCCGCGCCGCCGACGCCGTCGTGCAGCGCTTCTTCGACCTGGTGCTGGCGTTCCCGGGGCTGATCCTCGCCCTGGCCATCACCGCCATCATGGGCCCCGGCTTCCTCCCGGTCGTCATCGTCATCGCCCTCGCCGAGACGCCCGGCTTCGGCCGCGTCCTGCGCGCCGGCATCCTCGTTCAGCGGGAACGCGAATACGCCGTCGCCGCCCGCGTCGGCGGGGCCGGCCGCGCCCGTGTCCTGATCCGGCACGTGCTGCCCAACGCGGTGGACCCGCTCATCGTGCAGCTCGCGATCTCGCTGCCGGTCGCCGTGTTCATCGAGGGCGCCATGTCCTTCCTCGGCGTCGGCGTCCGCCCGCCGGAACCCACGCTCGGCAGCGTGCTGAGCCAGTCCATGCCCTATCTCTCCAGCCACCCCTGGTACGCCGCCGCCCCGTTGATCACGGTCACCGGCCTCGTCCTCGGCTTCACGCTCATCGCGGAAGCCCTGAACAAGGGAGTACGCCGTTGAACGCCACCCCCGTGCTCGACGTCGCCGACCTGCACGTCGAATTCGACGCCGGAACGCGCCGCGTCCGGGCCGTCAACGGCGTAGGCTTCCAGCTCGCGCCGGGCGAGACCCTGGGCATCGTCGGCGAATCCGGCTCCGGCAAGTCCACCACCGCGCTGGCGCTGATGCGCATGCTGCCGGGCGCCGGCCGCATCACTGGCGGCGCCATCCGGCTGGACGGCCGGGACCTGGCCGACGCCGGGGAGGACGAACTGCGCCGGACCCGTGGCGCCCGCATCGCGATGATCTTCCAGGACCCCATGACCGCCCTCAACCCGGTGCTGAGCGTCGGCCGACAGCTTGACGAGGCCATGCGCGCCCACGGGCGCGGCGACCGCGCCGCCCGCGCGCGGCGCGCCGTCGAACTCCTCGACCTCGTCGGCATCCCCGAGCCGCACCGCCGCGTCCGCGACTACCCGCACCAGTTCTCCGGCGGTCAGCGGCAGCGCGTCGTCATCGCCCTCGCGCTGGCCAACGAGCCCGATGTACTGCTCGCCGACGAGCCGACGACCGCGCTGGACGCCACCGTGCAGGACCAGATCCTGCGCCTGCTCGACCGGCTCAACCGCGAGACGGGCACCTCGCTCGTCATCATCACCCACAACATGGGCGTCGTCGCCCGGGCCACCCGCCGCGTGCTGGTCATGTACGGCGGCACGGTCGTCGAGGACGGCCCCACCGAACGGGTCCTCACCCGTCCCCGGCACCCCTACACCGCCGGACTGCTGGCCGCCGTGCCGCGCCTGGACACCCCGTCCGGCACCCGGCTGCACAGCATCCCCGGCACCCCGCCCGACCTCGCCCGCTCCCTCACCGGCTGCGCGTTCGCCGCCCGCTGCCCGCTGGCCGAGGACCGCTGCACGCAGGCGGCCCCGCCACTGGTCACGGACGCCGACACCGGCGTCAGCACGGCGTGCTGGGTGACGCTGCCTCCGGCGGTCAACGGGCAGCGGTCCCCCGAACGCGCGGGTACCGCCGGGCGGCCGGTGACTTTCGCGCCCGCGGCGCGGGACTCCGGCCCGGGGACGGCCGATGCCCCCGCTTCCGGCGACAGTTCCCCGCCTGCGGCGGAAGCCGACGGCCGCCGCTTCGCGGCACGCCTGGCCCCGGCGGCCGGCGGGCAGTCGCCCCCCGTCCCGCTCTCGGACGGCGACCTCGGCACCGAGCGGGCCGGGTCCGCCGCCTCCGGCGAGGGCTCTTCGCCCGCTGCGCGGGGCTCCGGCCCGGGACGGGTGCGTCGCTTCGCGGCGCGCGTGGCCGGTCGTCGCCCGGCGGGTGGCCCGGCCGTCAACGGGCAGTCGCCGGCGGCGATCTCGGGCGGTGATGTCCTGCCCTCGGCCCGGGGCGCCGGTGCCGAGACGGCCGGGGTCCCCGCCTCGCGCGTCGGCTCCTCGCCCGGGGAGGGCGTCGCCGCCGGGGCGCGCGCGGACGACGCGCCCGGCGTCGCGCGGCCCACCCCGCCGGAGGCGGCGTTGCTCGAAGTGACCGCCTTGCGCAAGACGTTCCCCCGGCGGGGGCGGGGCGGGCGGCGTGATCCGCTCGTTGCGCTCGATGGGGTGGATCTGACCCTGGCCGCCGGGGAGACGCTGGGCATCGTCGGGGAGTCCGGCAGTGGCAAGTCCACCCTGGCCCGCACCATCGTCCGCGTGCATCCGGCGACCTCCGGCATCGTCGTCTTTCGCGGCCGGGACGTCACCACCGCCACCGGCGCCGACCTCAAGGCGCTGCGCCGTGAAGTGCAGATGGTCTTTCAGGATCCCTACGCCTCCCTCAACCCCCGCATGACCGTGGGGCGGATCCTCGCCGAGCCGCTGATCGCCCACGGCCTGGACGACCGGCCCGCCCGTGTCGCCGCGCTGCTGGAGCAGGTCGGCCTCGACCCCGGCGCCGCCGACCGTCACCCGCGCGA
The DNA here is from genome assembly GCF_031845365.1 of Streptomyces litchfieldiae. NCBI lineage: Bacteria > Bacillati > Actinomycetota > Actinomycetes > Kitasatosporales > Streptomycetaceae > Streptomyces > Streptomyces litchfieldiae. The sequence continues at coordinate 64,241 of NZ_JAVREL010000017.1, read as the reverse complement.
CTTCTCCGGCGGGCAGCGGCAGCGCATCGGCATCGCCCGCGCGCTGGCGCCCGAGCCGTCCGTCCTCATCTGCGACGAACCCGTCTCGGCGCTCGATGTCTCCGTCCAGGCCCAGGTCGTCAACCTGCTCACCGACCTCCAGCAACGCCTCGGCCTGGCCCTGGTGTTCATCGCGCACGACCTTGCCGTGGTCCGCCAGGTCAGCCACCGCATCGCGGTGATGCGCCAGGGCCGCATCGTGGAGACCGGACCCGCCGACGACATCTGCGAACGACCCGCGCACCCCTACACCCGCGCCCTCCTGGCCGCCGCGCCCGTCCCGGGGCCGGCCGCCGCCGAGGCGGTGGCGCCATGACCGCCTGCTGCGGACCGGCCCGGGACGGACAGCCGCCGCTGCGCCCGGCCGCCGCCCCGCGTGCCGCCACCGCCCGCCTTGAGCGGGCCCAAGTGACCCTGCCGGGCGGCACGTTCCTGATGGGCGACCACTTCGCCGAGGGCTACCACGCCGACGCCGAGGGCCTGGTCCGGGAGGTGGCGCTGCCGCCGTTCGCCATCGACACCACGGCCGTCACCAACGCCGACTTCGCCGCCTTCGCCGACGCCACCGGCCATGTCACCGACGCCGAACGCTACGGCAGCTCCTACGTGTTCCACCTGCTGCTCGCGCCCGGCGCCGAGCGGCACGTGCTGGGCCGGGTGCCCGGCGCCCCCTGGTGGCTCGGCGTGGCCGGCGCCTCCTGGCGCGCCCCGGAGGGCCCCGGCTCCGGCGCCGAGGACCGGCCGGACCACCCCGTCGTCCACATCTCCCACGACGACGCCCTCGCCTACTGCGCGTGGGCGGGCACCCGGCTGCCCACCGAGGCCGAGTGGGAGTACGCCGCGCGCGGCGGCGCCACCGGCCGGCGCTACCCCTGGGGCGACGAACTCGCCCCCGGCGGACGGGAGATGTGCAACATCTGGCAGGGCCACTTCCCGCACCGCTACACCGGCGCCCGGGGCCGGCCCGGCACCGCCCCCGTCACGGCGTACGAGCCGAACGGCTTCGGCCTGTACAACACCTCGGGCAACGTCTGGGAGTGGTGCGCCGACTGGTTCGCCCCCGGGCGGAAGGTCATCCGGGGCGGCTCCTACCTCTGCCACGCCTCCTACTGCAACCGCTACCGCGTCGCGGCCCGTTCCGCCAACACCCCCGACTCCTCCACCGGACACGGCGGGTTCCGCTGCGCGCGGGACGTGGCCCCGGTCCCCATGGAAGGACGACACCCGTGAAAGCCGTCGTGGTCATGTTCGACAGCCTCAACCGGCACCTGCTGCCGCCCTACGACGCCGACTGGACCCACGCCCCGAACTTCACCCGCCTGGCGGCGCGCACCGTCACCTTCGACAACTGCTACGCCGGGTCCATGCCCTGCATGCCGGCCCGCCGCGAACTCCACACCGGACGGCACAACTTCCTGCACCGCGGCTGGGGCCCGCTGGAGCCCTTCGACGACTCCATGCCCGAACTGCTGAAGCGGCACGGCGTCTACACCCACCTCGTCAGCGACCACCAGCACTACTGGGAGGACGGCGGCGCCACTTACCACACCCGCTACAACAGTTGGGAGTTCTTCCGGGGCCAGGAGGGCGACCCCTGGAAGGGCCGCGTCGCCGACCCGCCCGCGCCGCCCGACCTGCACTCCGCGCGCGGCGAAATCTGGCGCCAGGACTGGGTCAACCGCCAGTACCTGGACACCGAGGCCAAGCAGCCGCAGACGCTCACGTTCGACGCGGGCCTGGAATTCCTGACGGACAACGCTGCCGAGGACAACTGGTTCGTCCAGATCGAGACGTTCGACCCGCACGAGCCGTTCTTCACCCACCAGCGGTACAAGGACCTCTACCCGCACGACTACCACGGCCCGCACTTCGACTGGCCCGACTACACACGCGTCACCGAAACCGACGAGCAAGTCGCCCACGCCCGTTACGAGTACGCCGCCCTGCTGTCCATGTGCGACCACTCCCTGGGCCGGGTGCTGGACGCCTTCGACGAGCACGGCCTGTACGAGCACACGCTGATGCCCACCCGCATCCGCGGCCGGTTCACCCCCGAGGAGCTGGCCGACATCGAGCTCGCCGAGCCGTTCGCGTTCACCAAGGGCGTCCGGACGCTGCGCGTGCCCGCCCGCACCGCTGCCTTCCTCGGCCCGGCCCGCTTCGGCACCCTGCTGTTCGACCTGGCCACCGACCCGCACCAGGAACGGCCGCTCACCGACGACGCCGCCGAGCTGCGGATGATCCGGCTGCTGGTCGAGGCGCTGCGCGAGAACGACGCGCCCATCAGCCAGTTCGAACGCCTCGGCGTGCCGTGGGACCCCGAGGAGGTCGCCGAGGAACACCTCCTGGTCGCCGCCCAGCGCGAGACCGCCGCCGCGGCACGCCAACCGGCCGCCCGCGTCGACGGGTTCCCCGAGGGCCGGCTCAACCTGCGCACCCCGCTGACCGAACTGCTCGCCGAGCCGTCCGCCGCCGACGCCGTCCGCCGCCATCTGCCCGGGCTGCTCGACTCCGAACTGCTCACCATCCGCGGCGGCGGCTCCCTGCTGCAACTGGCCGCCACCACCGGCGAACCGGCCCGCGCCCAGCTCACCGCGCTGGCCGAGGAGCTCGCCCGCCTGTTCCCCATCCCCGCCGTGAGGACGCCCGCATGACCACCCCCACCCCCGAACGCCGCACCCCCTACGACGACTTCGCCGGGTTTATCGGCCGCACCTTCGCCGAGTCGGAGGCCGCCTGGCGCGAGCCGCGGCGCCCGGGCCACCCCGCGCCCAACATCGTCGTCGTCCTGGTCGACGACATGGGCTACAGCGACATCGGCCCGTTCGGCGCCGAGATCCCCACCCCGGTGCTCGACCGGCTCGCCGGCCAGGGCGTCCGGCTCACCAACTACCACACGATGCCGCTGTGTTCGCCCGCCCGCGCGGCGCTGCTCACCGGCCTCAACCCGCACCGCGTCGGCTACTCCTTCGTCGCCAACGCCGACCCCGGCTTCCCCGGCTACGGCATGGAGATAGCCGACGACATACCCACCCTCGCCGAGACGCTGCACGACGCCGGCTACGCCACCTACGCCGTCGGCAAGTGGCACCTGACCCGCGACTCCGCGTCCAACGCGGCCGACGACCGGCGCAACTGGCCGCTGCAGAAGGGCTTCGACCGCTACTACGGCGTCCTGGAGGGGCTGACCAGCCTCTTCCACCCGCATCAACTGGTGCGCGACAACAGCCCGCTGGACATCGACGCGTTCCCGGACGACTACTACTACACCGACGACATCACCGACCAGGCCATCGCCATGGTGAAGTCGCTGCGCGCCCACGACGCCGACAAGCCGTTCCTGCTCTACCTCGCGCACAACGCCGTCCACGGCCCGTTGCAGGCCAGACCGGAGGACATCGCGCGCCACCGCGGCCGTTACGACGAGGGCTGGGACCGGGTACGCGGTGACCGCTTCGCCCGCCAGCTCGCCGCCGGGCTCTTCCCCGAGGGCACGGAGCTGCCGCCGCGCAACGGCGAGCCGGGCCACGAGGTGGGCGCCTGGGACGAGCTGACCGGCGAGCAAAAGGCGCTGTACGCCCGGTACATGGAGGTCTACGCCGCCATGGTCGAGAACATCGACACCAACCTGGGCCGCCTCCTGAACACCCTGGACGCGCTCGGCGACCTCGACAACACCATCGTCGTCTTCACCTCCGACAACGGCGGCACCGGCGAGGGCGGCGCGGAGGGCACCCGCAGCTACTTCAGCCGCTTCGTCCGCCACCCCGGCCTGCCCGCCGACTGGACCCCGGACGTGTACCGCGACCCGGAGCTGATCGGCGGCCCGCGCGGCCTAGTGCACTACCCGCGCGGCTGGGGCATGGCCTCCAACACGCCGTTCCGGCTGTACAAGGGCCAGACCTACGCGGGCGGGGTGCGGGTGCCGTTCGTCATCTCCTGGCCCGCCGGGCTGGCCGGCGGCATCCGCGACCAGTACCAGTACGTGACCGATGTGGCCCCGACCCTGCTGGACCTCGCCGGCATCGAACGGCCCGCCGAGCGGCGGGGCGTGCCCGTGCAGGAGCTGGACGGCGCGAGCTTCGTGCCGGTGCTGGCCGACGCCGCCGCCGAGTCCGCGCACGTCGAGCAGTACTGCGAGATGACGGGCAACCGCAGCTACTACCGCGACGGCTGGAAGCTGGTGACGCTGCACCGACCCGGCGACGACTACGACGACAGCGAATGGGCGCTGTACGACATCCGCGCCGACCCCACCGAGACCACCGACGTGGCGGCCGAACACCCGGATGTGCTCAAGGAGTTGGCCGCCGCGTGGGAGGCGGCGGCCTGGCGCAACGACGTCTTCCCGCTGCCCGACGCCAGCGGCGCCCTCGCCCTGCGCAACCCCGACGAGGCGCGGCTGCACCGCCCGCTGACGCTGCTGCCGGGCACCCCCGAGCTGGAGCGCTACCGCTCCTCCCGGCTGATCGCCTTCCGCTCCTTCACCATCACCGTGCGGCTGGCCGAGCACCGGGCCGGCGACGCGGGCGTGCTCGTCTCGCACGGCGACCAGGGCGGCGGCTACAGCCTGTATGTGGCGGACGGCCGGCTGCGGTTCGCGTATAACGAGTACGGCGAACTGACCGACACGGACGCCGGCCCGCTGTCCGCGGGCCCCCACACCATCGAGGTGACGGCCACCGCCCTGCCGGACATCCGCTGGTCGTTCGCGTTCTCGGTGGACGGCGCCCCGACCGGCGCCCTGGACGGGGTGCACCAGCTCATCGGCATGGCGCCGTTCCAGGGCATCAGCGTCGGCATCGACCGCAAGTCCCCGGTGTCCTGGCCGGTGTACGAGCGGCACGGCACGTTCCCCTACTCCGGCGCGCTGACGTCCGTGACCTACACGCCCGGCCCGCCGGCGCCCTACGACCCGCAGGAGATCGCCCGCACCCTTCAGGAGGCCGCCGCCGCGTTCGAGTGAGCGCCCCCTGACTTCTCCGCGTACAGCTCGGCCATCTCCCGGGCGTAAGTCTCCGCGACCGCCTTGCGTTTCACCTTCAGCGACGGGGTGAGCAGCCCGTTCTCCTCGGTGAACTCGCCCTCGATCAGGGTGAACGCGCGGATCGACTCGGCCCGGGAGACGGCCTCGTTGGCGTAGTCCACGGCGCGCCGCACGTCGGCGAGCAGCTCGTCGTCCTCACGCAGTTCGGCGAACGGCGTGTCCAGCGGGCGGCCCCGCACCGTCAGCCAGTGGTCAAGTGCCTCCCGTTCCAGGGTGATCAGGGCGCCGATGAACGGGCGGCCGTCGCCGACGACCATGCACTGGCCGATCGGGGGGCGGCTGCGCAGCCGGTCCTCCAGCACGCTGGGGGAGACGTTCTTGCCGCCGCTGGTGATGAGGATGTCCTTCGTCCGGCCGGTGATGGTCAGATAGCCGTCGTCGTCCAGACTGCCGAGGTCGCCGGTCGCGAACCACCCGTCGGTGAGGGCCTCTTCGGTGGCCGCCGCGTTGGCCCAGTAGGAGCCGAACACGATGCCGCCGCGGATCAGCACCTCGCCGTCGTCGGCGATGCGCACGGCCGTGCCGGGCACGGGGTGGCCGACCGTGCCGGGGCGCGGGGCCAGCGGCGGGGTGAGGACGGCGGCCGAGGTGGTCTCGGTGAGGCCGTAGCCCTCGTAGACGACGATGCCGCAGCCGAAGAAGAACAGGTTCAGCCGCCGGTCCAGCGGTGAGCCGCCGCTGATGGCGTACCGCACGCGCCCGCCCAGCGCGCTGCGGATCCGGCGGTAGACCAGCACGTCGTACAGCCCCTTGGCCACCCGCAGCCCGAGGCCGGGGCCCGGCCCGGTGCCGTGGTAGGCGCGCAGCGCCGCCTCTCCGTACGCCACGCCGATCCGGTTGGCCCGGTCGAACGAGGCGCCGCGGCCGAGCCGTTCCGCCATCGCCCGCCCGGTGTCGTGGATCTTCTCGAAGAGATAGGGCACGCCAACGAGGAACGTGGGCCGGAAGGAGGCCAGTTCGGGGCGCAGTTCGGCGGGCTTGACGCTGGGGCAGTGGCCTATCTCGATGCGCGCGGACAGGCAGGCGATCTGGATGGTCCGGCCCAGGATGTGCGCCAGCGGCAGGAACACCAGGGTCGCGGGCGTCTGCCCGGTGACCTCCTCGAAGACCGGCTTCAGCAGCTCCACCAGGTTGGCCGCCTCGGCGTGCAGGTTGCCATGGCTGATCACACAGCCCTTGGGCCGGCCGGTGGTGCCGGAGGTGTAGACGAGGGTGGCGGCGGTGTCCGGGCCGAGCGCGGCGCGCCGCCGCGTCACCTCCTCGTCGGCCACCTCCCCGCCGAGCGCGGCGAGTTCGTCCAGGGCGCCGTGCTCCAGCACCCACAGGCGCGGCGGCTTGTCCGCGCCGAGCGCGGCGACGGCGGTCTCGGCGGCGGCGGCGTGCCCGGCCGTCTCGGTGATGACCGAGGCCGCGCCCGAGTCGCGCAGGATCCACTCGATCTGCTCGGGCGAGGACGTGGCGTAGACGGGCACGCTCTGGCCGCCGGCCGCCCAGATGGCGAAGTCCAGCACGGCCCACTCGTAGCAGGTGCGCGCCATCAGGGCGACCCGGCCGCCGGGTTCGAGGCCGGCGGCGATCAGGCCCTTCGCGGCGGTGGTGACCTCGCGGGCGAACGCGGCGGCGGTGACCGGCACCCACCGGTCGCCGGACTTGCGCCGCACGACGACGGCGTCGGGTGCCTCGGCGGCGTTGGTGAACGGGATGTCGGCGGTGCTGCCTTCGGTCGCGGGGGCGACCAGCGGCGGGACGCGCACCTCCCGCACCACGCCGTTCTCCCGGATCAGTTCGGGCGTGGCGCGGCGGGCCAGATCGCCGCGCCGCCGCGCCTTCCGCAGGTCGTGGTGTGCGCCCATGTGTCAGCTCCCTTGGCGACTTTCGAGGATGGCGGTGACTCCCTGGCCGCCCGCGGCGCAGATGGACACGAGCCCGGTGACCGGCCCGTCCTGCGTCCGGGCGCGCTCGTTGAGCAGCTTGGCCAGGGTGGCGACGATGCGGCCGCCGGTGGCGGCGAAGGGGTGGCCGGTGGCCAGGGACGAGCCGGTGACGTTGAGCCGGTCCCGGTCCAGCGTCCCCAGCGGCCCGTCCCGGCCGAGCCGCCGCTCGCAGAAGCCGGGGTCCGCCCAGGCGGCGAGGGTGGCCAGCACCTGGGAGGCGAACGCCTCGTGGATCTCGTAGAGGTCCACCTCGCCCAGCTCCAGCCCGGCGTCCGCCAGCAGTTGTGGCACGGCGTACACCGGCGCGGCCAGCAGTCCGTCCGGCCCGTCGGCGAAGTCCACGGCGGCCGTGCGGACATGGGTGAGGTGGGCGAGGACGGGCAGTCCGTGCTCGGCGGCCCAGTCCTCCGAGGCCAGCAGCACGGTGGCGGCGCCGTCGGTCAGCGGCGTGGAGTTGCCCGCGGTCATGGTGGCGTCCGGGCTCCGGCCGAACACCGGTCTCAGCCGCGCCAGTTGCTCCGGGGTGCTGTCCGGACGCAGGTTCTGGTCCCGGGTCAGACCGCGGAACGGGGTCAGCAGGTCGTCGAAGAACCCGCGCTCGTAGGCGGCGGCCAGCCGCGTGTGGCTGGCCGCGGCGAGCAGATCCTGATCCGCGCGCGTGACCTGCCACTCGACGGCGGTGCGCGCGGCGTGCTCGCCCATGGAAAGGCCGGTGCGCGGCTCGGCGTTGCGCGGGATGTCGGGGACTACGTGCCGGGGCCGCACCCCGGCCAGCGCGCGCAGTCGGCGCGGCAGCGTGCGTTCACGCCGGGCGCGCAGCAGCACCTGGCGCAGGTCGTCGTTGAGCGCGAGCGGCGCGTCGCTGGCGGTGTCCACGCCGCCCGCGATGCCGCAGTCGATCTGGCCCAGCGCGATCTTGTTGGCGACGAGGATGACGGCCTCAAGGCCGGTGCCGCACGCCTGCTGGATGTCATAGGCGGGGGTGCGGCTGTCCAGCGCGCTGCCCAGCACCGTCTCCCGGGCCAGGTTGAAGTCCCGGCTGTGCTTGAGCACCGCGCCCGCGACGAACTCGCCCAGCAGCCGGCCGTGCAGCCCGAACCGCTCCACCAGCCCGGCCAGCGCCGCCGACAGCATCTCCTGGTTGGAGGCGGTCGCGTACGGCCCGTCGGAGCGGGCGAAGGGAATGCGGTTCCCGCCGAGGATCGCCACCCGGCGACCGACCGCTGTCATGGCAGTCTCCCTCTCTCTGGTTTAACTTCCCAGTAGACTTACCCTTCAGTAAGGAGGAAATCAATGGCCGACCGCTACCTCTCCTTCGTCGCCAGCCGATCCGGTGCCCTCCTCGCCCGGCGGCTGGGCCTGCCGCGCCCCGTCCGGCTGCGGCGGCACGAGCCCGGCGCGCCCCCCGTCCCCGGCCCCGTCGCGCTCGGCCACACGGAGAACGCCCGCGCCGTCAAGCCGCTGCGCGCCGTGCTGGACTCCCTGGGCGCGGCCGTCGAGCCGGACCCGGTGCGGCCGCACGCCCTGCTCTTCGACGCCACCGACATCACCTCCACCGCCCAACTCGCCGAGCTGCACGCCTACTTCCACCCCCGCGTCCGTTCTCTCGCCCCCTGCGGCCGGGTGCTGGTGCTCGGCACCCCGCCCGAGGCGGCGGCCACGCCCGGCGAGGCGGCGGCGCAGCGCGCGCTGGAGGGCTTCGTCCGCTCCCTCGGCAAGGAGCTGCGCGACGGCTCCACCGCGCACCTGCTGCTGATCGCGCCCGGCGCGGAGGACGCGCTGGAATCCACCGTCCGCTTCGCTCTCTCCGCCCGCTCCGCCTATGTCTCCGGACAGGTGCTGCGCCTGGCGCCGGGCGGCGCGGCGGCGGCGGAGCCGGCCGACCGGGACCGCCCGCTGGCCGGCCGCACCGCCCTGGTCACCGGCGCCGCCCGCGGCATCGGTTCAGTCGTCGCCGAGGTCCTGCACCGCGATGGCGCCCGCGTCGTCTGTCTCGATGTGCCAGGCCAGGCCGAGGAGTTGACCGCGGTCGCCGGCCGGCTCGGCGGCACCGCGCTGGCCCTGGACATCACCGCCGAGGACGCCGGGCGGCGGATCGAGGACCATCTGCGCGAGGACCACGACGGCGGGCTCGACATCCTGGTCCACAACGCGGGCATCACCCGGGACAAGACCCTCGCCCGGATGAGCGCCGACCGCTGGCAGGCCGTCCTCGGGGTCAACCTCATCGCCGTCGAGCGGCTGACCGAGGCGCTGCTGCCCGCCCTGCGCGACGGCGGCCGGATCGTCGCCACCTCCTCCATCAGCGGCATCGCGGGCAACGTCGGCCAGACCAACTACGCGGCCAGCAAGGCCGGTCTGATCGGCCTGGTCCAGGCCCTGGCCCCGGCCGTCGCCGCCCGCGGCATCACCGTCAACGCCGTCGCCCCCGGCTTCATCGAGACCCGCATGACGGCCGCCGTGCCCCTGCTCATACGGCAGGCCGGCCGCCGCATGAACAGCCTCGGCCAGGGCGGACAGCCGGTCGACGTGGCCGAGGCCGTCGCCTACTTCGCCTCGCCCGGCACCGGCGCGGTCACCGGCCAGGTGCTGCGGGTCTGCGGCCAGGCCCTGCTGGGGGCGTGACCGCGTGCTCCGCTCCTACGCCCGCGCCCTGCTGCTGCCCCGCCGCGGCGAGGGCCCGCTGCCCGGCCACCGGCTCGAACTCCCCGCCACCGCGGCCGATCCCGCCCGCCTCGCCCGCTACCACGAGGTCTGCGGCTTCCGCCGGACCGACCGGCTGCCCGTCACCTACCCGCACCTCGTCGCGTTCCCGCTGGCCATGGACCTGATGACCCGGCGCGACTTCCCCTTCCGGCTGCCCGGGCTGGTCCATGTTGCCAACCGCGTCGAGCAGACGCGGCCCATCGCCCCGGCGGAACGCCTCACCTACCACGTGTGGGCGGCCGGGCCGGTGCCGCACCCCCGGGGCACCGCCTTCGACATCGCCGCCGAGGCCGCCGACGGCGGCGGCACCCCGGTGTGGCGGTCGGCCAGCACCTATCTGCGCCGGCGCGCGGCCGGTCCGGGCGCCGCGCCCGCCGGGGACGCCGCGCCCGGACCGGTCGAGGGCCCCGGAACGCCGTGGCGCGTGCCGGCCGGAACGGGCCGCCGCTACGCCGCCGTCTCCGGCGACCGCAACCCGATCCACCTCCACCCGCTGGCCGCCCGGCTGTTCGGTTTCCCGGGCGCCATCGCGCACGGCATGTGGACCAAGGCCCGCTGTCTGGCCGCACTTGAGGACGCGCTGCCCGACGCGTTCACCGCCGAGGTCGCCTTCCGGGCGCCGGTGCGCCTGCCCGCCGAGGTCACCTTCCACGCCGGACCGGCCGGCCCCGACCGGTCGTTCGAGCTCCGGGCCGCCCAGGGCGGTCGACGCCACCTGCACGGCCGGGTGACGGCCGACTGACCGCCGGTCCGCTCACTCGTCGTGCGGCGGCGCCCACACCTCGCCGGCCAGCACGTTCCGCATGCCCACCCACACCATGTTCATCAGCCGCAGCGTGACCCCGCCCGGCGCCTGCTCCGGGTGCAGCTCCATCCAGTCGGTCAGCGAATCGGCCGCGCCCACCAGCGCGTGCGCCACGAAGTCGGCGTCCTGGTCGCCGAGTTGAACGGCGCCGCCGCCCTCGGTGATGCCGTCCCGGACCAGCCCGGTGACCTCGGCCATCACCGAGCGGCGGGCCGCCGCCAGCTCTTCGGCGATGGCCTCGCCCTGCCCGGGCGACTGCCGGTGCAGCACCACCCAGCTCCCCCGGTGCTCGGCGACGAACGCGAAGAACGCCGACAGCCCGGCCCACAGCCGCCGCTCGGGGGAGTCCCCGGCCTGCGCGGCCTCCCGGAAGGCCGCCACCAGACGCTCCGACTCGCGCCGGACGCAGGCGACGAACAGGCCCTCCTTGGAGCCCAGATAGAGATACACCATCGGCTTGGAGATCCCCGCCAGCTCGGCGATCTCGTCCACCACGGCCGCGTGGTAGCCGCGCTTGGAGAAGACGTGCAGCGCCGCGTCGATGATCTCCTGCTCGCGGACGCTCCGGGGGAGCCGCCGTCTCCGTTTGTCGGTCACTCTTGCCAGCCTACCTGCGCGGACTCTAATCTTACTTCTTGGTAAGTCTACTTCGGAGTAAGGTCTCGGAGCAGGCTCCGAGCACGCGCAGAGTGAGGAAGCCCGATGGCAGAACCCACCCCCGATCTGGCCGCACTCGACCTCGCGAGCGTGACGCCGCGGGAGTTCGCCGCCCTGGTCAAGGGGCTGTCCGCCAAGGAGATCTCGGGGCTGATGCGCGGCGAGCTGCGCACCCGCGTGCTGGCCGAGGTGTTCGGGCGGATGGAGCGGCAGTTCCGTCCGGAGAGCGCCGGTTCGCTCAGGGCCGTCATCCGCTGGGAGGTCACCGGCGACCCGGTCGTCGTCTACGAGACCACGATCGCCGACGGCACCTGCACGGTCACCGAGGGCCGCTCGGACGCCGAGCCGCGGGCCACCCTCACCATGGGCGACGCCGAGTTCCTCAAGCTGGTCTCGGGCAACGGCAGCCCGGTCACGATGTTCATGACCCGCAAGCTGAAAGTCGCCGGCGACATCGGGCTCGCCTCCGGCCTGACCCGGCTGTTCGACATCCCGAAGGGCTGAGTGATCCCGTTCATGAGCGGCTTCTCCCTCGACCTCACCGAAGAACAGCGCGACGTCCGCGACTGGGTGCACGGCTTCGCCGCCGACGTCGTCCGGCCCGCCGCCGCGGAGTGGGACGAACGCGAGGAAACCCCCTGGCCCGTCATCCAGGAGGCGGCCAAGATCGGCCTCTACGGCTTCGAGTCGCTGGCCGAGATGTTCGGCGACCCCAGCGGGCTCACCCTCCAGATCGCCAACGAGGAGCTGTTCTGGGGCGACGCCGGCATCGGCATGGCCCTGTTCGGCACCTCCCTCGCGGTGGCCGGCATCTTCGCCGCGGGCACCCCCGACCAGCTCGTCGAGTGGGTCCCGCAGTGCTTCGGCGACGAGTCCGAGCCCAATGTCGCGGCGTTCTGCGTTTCCGAGCCCGAGGCCGGCTCGGACGTCTCCGCGATGCGCACCCGCGCCCGTTACGACGAGGCCAAGGACGAATGGGTCCTGAACGGCCAGAAGGCGTGGATCACCAACGGCGGCATAGCCAATGTCCACGTGGTCGTCGCCTCCGTGGAGCCGGACCTCGGCGCGCGCGGCCAGGCCGCGTTCGTCGTCCCGCCCGGCACCCCCGGCCTGACCGGCAACCGCAAGATCAAGAAGCTCGGCCTGCGCGCCTCGCACACCGCGGACGTCTTCCTCGACGACGTGCGCGTCCCCGGGCACTGCCTGCTCGGCGGCCGGGAACGCCTCGACCGCCGGCTGGCCAGGGCCCGCGAGGGCGACCGCGCCAAGGGCCAGGCGGCCATGGCCACCTTCGAGGTCTCCCGCCCCACGGTGGGCGCCCAGGCCCTCGGCATCGCCCGCGCCGCCTACGAGTACGCGCTGGACTACGCGGGCGAGCGCGTCGCGTTCGGCCGCCCCATCATCGAGAACCAGGCCATCGCGTTCGCCCTGGCCGACCTGCGCACGGAGATCGACGCGGTCCGCCTGCTGATCTGGCGCGCCGCCTGGATGGCGCGCAACGAGCGCGAGTTCACGGCGGGCGAGGGCTCGATGGCCAAGCTCCGCGCGGGCGAACTCGCGGTCACCGCCACCGAGAAGGCCATCCAGATCCTGGGCGGCGCGGGCTACAGCCGCGAACACCCGGTGGAGCGGATGTATCGCGACGCGAAGATCTACACCATTTTTGAGGGCACCAGCGAGATCCAGCGCCTGGTCATCTCCCGCGCCATCTCGGGCCGCCAGATCCGCTGAGCCGCGCGGTCTTCTCCCGGTCTCAGGGAGCGAGCACCAACAACCCGAAGGCCAGGAAGCCGCCCCAGAGCGCGAGGCAGATGAGAAGGATCACCAGAGACCCACGACGACCGACCGGGTGCTTCCGAAAGCGCCCCACAGATCCGAACTTGTCAACGCCGGGCGAATACATGACGCCTCCTCAGGTCCTGCGGGTCGCCTACCCGCACGCCGCCGACGGCGCGGGTGCTCAGGGGCGGGCCGGGCCGGGGTCGCCGATGCCGATCAGGCCCGTCTCGTAGGCGACGATGACGGCCTGCACCCGGTCGCGGAGGCCGAGTTTGGCCAGGATGCGGGCGACGTGGGTCTTGACCGTCGACTCGGACAGCGTGAGGCGGCCGGCCAGTTCGGCGTTGCTCAGGCCCCGGGCCAGCAGCTCCAGCACCTCCAACTCGCGTGGCGTCAGCGCCGCGAGGTCGCGGTGGAGCGTGACCGTGTCGCTGTCCCGGCGGGCGAAGCGTGCCACCAGGCGGCGGGTGATCGCCGGAGCCAGCAGCGCGTCGCCGGAGCGGACCATGCGGACGGCCGCGACCAGGTGCTCCGGGGTGACGTCCTTGAGGAGGAAGCCGCTGGCCCCGGCGGACAGCGCGGCATAGACGTAACGGTCCAGGTCGAACGTCGTCAGAATGAGCACGCGCGGCTCGGACGGGGTGCCGGTCAGGATGCGCCGGGTGGCCTCCAGGCCGTCCAGCTCCGGCATCCGGATGTCCATCAGGACCACATCGGGCCGGGTGCGCCGGACCGCGTCCACGGCCTCGGCGCCATTGGTCGCCTCGGCGACCACGTCGATGCCGCCGGCCGTCAGGATCATCCGGAACCCCGTGCGGACCAGCGTCTGATCGTCGGCGAGCACCACGCGCAGCGGCTCGGTCACGGTGCCTCCACGGGTATCAGCGCCCGGACACGGTACCCGCCGCCCAGGCGCCGCCCGGCGTGCAGGGTGCCGCCGTAGACGGCCAGCCGTTCGCGCAGCCCCATCAGCCCGCGGCCGTTGCCCGTCGCGGCGCCCGCGCCCGGCGGGCCGCCGGTGTCGGTGACCTCCACCCGCAACTGGTCGCCGCCGTAGGCGACGGTCACCGTCGCGGACGCGCCCGACGCGTGCTTCACCGTGTTGGTCAACGCCTCCTGGACCACCCGGTAGGCGGCCAGTTCGACGCCCTGCGGAAGGGCACGTGCTTCCCCGGTCACGGTCAGCTCCACCCGCACCCCGGTGCCCCGCACCCGGCCGACCAGCGCCGACAGTTGGTCCAGGCCCGGCTGCGGCGCCAGATCCGCCGTGTCGGCCGCGTCCGGGCCGTTGCTGTCCATCGTGAGCAGCCCCATGACATGGCGGAGTTCGGCCATGGCCGCCCGGCCGCCCGCCTCGACCGCGAGCAGCGCCTCCGCGGCCTGCTCGGGAGCCGTCGCCATGACCGTGCGGGCCGCGCCCGCCTGAATGACTATCACGCTCACGTTGTGGGACACCACGTCGTGCAGTTCACGGGCGATGCGCGCGCGTTCCTGTTCGGCCGCGCGCCGCAGCTCCTCGGCCCGCTCGCGGGCCAGCGCGGACATCCGCGCCTGGCTCTCGCTGGCCCGGAGCTGCCAGGTGTGCAGCCCGTTGGCCATCACCACGATCGGGACCAGGATCAGCGGCGTGAGGTAGTCGTTGTCGACCAGGGGCCCCACCGAGTCCGGGACCATGCTGGCCGCCAGCACGCTGGCCAGGGCCGGCGCGCGGTACGGACTGTAGGCCGCGGCGGTGAAGCCGGCCACGACGAGGGCGTAGAACGTGAGCCTGGCCCCGGCGTCCGGCGTCAGATAGGCCGCCCCCGTCACGATCCACAGCACGGCCAGCGGATACCGGCGGCGCAGTGCCAGGGGCGCCGCGGCCAGGACCGCCAGGGCCACCGGCCCCGGCCAGCCGCCGTGCTCCATCGGCGCCGGCTCGGGGTAGTCCATGGGGAGAGGCGGCAGCTCGGGGGGACCTCCCTCGGAGGGCACGTCCTCCCCGTAGCCCGTGGCGTACTCGACGGCACCGAGGCCGAGGACCAGCGCCAGTGCCGCGTCGAAGGCCAGGTTGCGCCGGGTCGGCCGCGGCAGCGGACCGGTGGGGCGCAGCAGCGAACGGGCCCAGTCGCGCGCCCGGTTCCTCGCGGACACGTTCATCACCGGCCCATTCTCACCGGCGGCCGGGGTCTGCGGCATCCTCCCCGCCGCCCCCCGGCCGCGCCCGCCTGCACCCGTCGCCTACATCGCGAGGATGACACCGGCCGCCCTCCGCCCGGCGCGGTACGCGAAGTGCCTCGCGCGGCCGACGCGCCCGGACCGGCGGCGCTCCTAACGTCCAACGCGCCAACGACGCAGTGACCGAGGAGATTTCATGACCACACCGCTGATCGAGATCCGCGAGGTGAGCCGCGGCTACGACGACGGGCCGCCCGCGTTGCGGAACGCGTCGCTGACCGTGGCGGCAGGCGAGGCCGTCGCGATCCTCGGGCCGTCCGGCAGCGGCAAGTCCACGCTGCTCAACCTGATCGCGGGCCTGGACCGGCCCAACTCGGGAACGGTCACTGTGGACGGCGTGCGCGTCGACGAACTGGGCGAGGCCGCGGCCGCGCGCTACCGGCGGTCCCGGATCGGGATGGTCTTCCAGTTCTTCAACTTGCTGGACGACCTGACCGTCACCGACAACGTCGTCCTGCCCGCCCAACTGGCGGGCATGGCACGCGGCGAGGCGCACCGCCGCGCGGCGGAGCTGCTCGAAACGCTCGGCATCGACCGGCATGCCCGCGCCTACCCGGGCCGGTTGTCCGGCGGGGAACGGCAACGGGTCGCGGTCGCCCGGGCGTTGATGAACCGGCCGGCCCTGCTGCTGGCCGACGAGCCGACCGGCGCCCTGGACACGGCCGCCGGCGAGGACGTTTGCGGCCTGCTCACCGACCTCAACGCCGACGGCCAGACCGTCGTCGTCGTCACTCACGACCTCGGCTTGGCCCGCTCCTGCACGCGGCGCACGATCCAGCTCGTCGACGGCAGGGTCTCCGCCGACCTCGCCTCGGAGCCGGTCCGATGAGCGTGCTCGGCCGGGTGGTGCGCTCCGGCGTGGGACGCCGCAGGGTGCCCACCGTCGTGATCGGCCTCGCCACGCTGATGGCGGTGGCCGCGTCCGTCCTCGGCGGCTCGCTGCTCGTGGCCTCCAGCGCGCCGTTCGACAAGGCGTTCGCCCGGCAGCAGGGAGCACACCTGTCCCTCCAGTTCGACGCCGGCGAAACCGGCGCCGACCAGTTGTCGGCAGCCGCGGACGCCCCCCAAGTGACCGCCACCGCGGGCCCGTTCCGCACGGCGTCGGTCACCCCCGAGCCGGAGCGGGGCATACCCGGGGAGCCGATGACCGTCGTCGGCCGCGCCGATCCCGGCGGTCCCGTCGACAACGTGGCGCTGACCGAGGGACGGTGGGCCACCGGCCCCGGCGAGATCGTGCTGTCCGCCGACTCCGGGCTCTTCGTGCCGCCGGGCATGCGGCTGGCGTTCCCCGAACTGCCCGGCGAACCGACGCTGACGGTGGTCGGCCTGGCCCGCTCGGTCAGCCGCACCGCCGACGCCTGGGTGGTCCCCTCGGAGATGGACTCGCTCACGGCGCCCGGCACGGTCGGCGGGTATCAGATGCTCTACCGCTTCACCGAGGCGGACACCGCCGCCCAGGTCACCGCGGGCCGCGAGGCCGTGACGGCGGGCGTCCCGGCGGAGGCGGCGGCCGGGGCGCAGTCCTGGCTCGCCGTCAAGAAGCGCGCGGAACGCGACACGGCGCTGTTCGTCCCGTTCCTCATCGCGTTCGGCGTCCTGGGACTGGTCATGTCGGCGCTCATCGTCGGCAACGTGGTCGCGGGCACCGTCGGCGCCGGGCTGCGCCGGATCGGCATCCTCAAGGCGATCGGCTTCACCCCGGGACAGGTCGTCCGGGCCCATATGGGCCAGGCCCTGATCCCGGCGGCGGTCGGCGCGGCGCTGGGTGCCGTCGTCGGCCACCTGCTGGCCGTCCCGGTGCTCTCCCAGGCCGAAACCGCCTATCGCTCCACGGGGTTGAGCGTCGATCCCCGGGTCGACGCGGTCGTGCTGGGCGGGGTGCTCGGCGTGGTGGCCGTGACCGCGTGGGCCAGCGCGTGGCGCGCGGGCCGGCTGCGCACCGTCGACGCGATCGCCGTCGGGCGGGCCCGGCTGCCCGGCCGCGGCCGGTGGGCGGCCCGGGTGGCCGCGCGGCTCCCGCTGCCGCGCCCGGTCGGCCTGGGGCTCACGCGCCCCTTCGCCCGACCGGCGCGCGCGCTGGCCACGGGCACGGCTGTCGTGTTCGGCACGATCGCCGTCACGTTCACCTTCGGTCTGAGCGCGTCGCTGAGCGAGGTGCTGACCGCCCGGGAGCACAACGCCGCCGACGTCACCATCGGCGACCCCGAAGCGGGTCCGCGGCCGAACGGCCCCGGCGCCGGGCCCGCGGAGGCGGCCGACCCGGCCGCGGTCACCGCGGCGATCGACGCCCAGCCCGGCACGCGGGCGTACTACGGCGCCGCGACGACGCAGGCGACCGTCTCCGGGACGTCCGGTTCCCTCACGGTCTTCGGGTTCACCGGCGACGCCTCCTGGGGCGGCTACCGGATGGTCTCCGGCCGCTGGTTCGACGGCCCCGGCGAGGCCGTGGTGCCAACTCCGTTCCTGACCGCGACGGGCACCCGGGTCGGGGACACGGTCACGCTGAACGGCCGGGGCGGTGAGGTCCGGGTGCGGATTGTCGGCGAGGTCTTCGACACCCGGAACGACGGCATGGACGTCTTCACCGATGCCGCGACGCTGACCCCGACCGAGCCGGACCTCGCACCGACGAGCCATCACATCGCGGTGACGCCCGGCACGGACGTGGCCGACTACATCGACGCGCTGAACGCGGAGCTGAGCCCGCTCGGCGTCGTCGCCCGGACCGGCGGCGACGGCGGTGAGAGCGACGTTGTCGTCACCCTCAACGCGCTGGCCACGATGCTCACGCTGCTGCTCGTGGCCGTGGCCGCCCTGGGGGTGCTCAACGGCGTCGTGCTCGACACCCGTGAACGCGTCCGGGAACTGGGCGTTCACAAGGCGCTGGGCATGACTCCCCGGCAGGTCATCGCGATGGTCGTCACCTCGGTCGTCGTGACCGGACTGGCCGGCGGCGCCCTCGGCGTGCCGATCGGGGTGGCGCTGCACGGCTGGGTGATGCCCGCCATGGGCGACGGCGCGGGCCTGACCCTCCCGGACTCCGTCATCGCCGTCTACGACGCGGCCGAAGTGGTCCCGCTCGCCCTCGGCGGCCTGCTCATCGCCGTCCTGGGCGCGCTGCTGCCCGCGGGCTGGGCCGCCCGCACCCGCACCGCCACGGCCCTGCGCACCGAATAGGGCGGCCGAGGGGATCGAAACAGGGCAGGACCGGCGACCGGTATCGGGCAGGTGATCGAAGGGGTAACCATGTCACTCGGCGTCGCCAACCGACTGCTCAACGGGTAGGAATCCCAGGACAGTTACCCATGGATCGGAGCAGGACGTGACATCACCTCTCCCATCACCCTCCGGCGTCCTGCGCACCGCGCGGACCTATCTCATGGACCTCGCCGAGCGCGT
Source organism: Streptomyces litchfieldiae (assembly GCF_031845365.1). NCBI lineage: Bacteria > Bacillati > Actinomycetota > Actinomycetes > Kitasatosporales > Streptomycetaceae > Streptomyces > Streptomyces litchfieldiae. The sequence goes on along the minus strand of NZ_JAVREL010000017.1, from coordinate 45,658 downwards.
GGTCGCGACGTTCGTCGTGTCCGCCGCGGGCGTCGCCATCGCGGCGGGCCCCGCCGGCCTGTTCTCCGCGTCGATGTGGGAGACCGCCGGCGCGGCGGGGCTCGCCGCGGCCGGCTCCCTGCTGAAGGGCGTTCTCGCGAAGGCCGTCGGCGACAGGAACAGCGCGTCGGCCGCGCCGGGCGTGTGACGCCGGCGCCTCAACCCGGCCCCCGGCGCGGCGCGTTACCCCACGCACCCGCCGACCGGGCACGCGCGTGCCGGGGCCGGTGCCGGGGCCGCTAATCTCGGAGCCATCCGTGAACGCCCGAAAGGCCCCGATGAGCACGAAGTGGACCATCGACGCCATCGCCCACGCGTTGCCGCACCCGGAGTTGCGTGCCACGTTCCTGCGGGAGGCGACGTTCAGCGAGATCGGGCTGCTGCCCGCCGTGCTCCAGCGGTGGCGGCGCCTGGCCGAGGCGTTCGAGGCCGGCCGCTCCCAACTCACCCGGCTCGTCGAGTACTTCGACGAGCACGGCCGGCTGCCGGCCGAGTACGAGGCCGAGTCGCCCGAGGGCGTGGCCATGTACGAGCAGTGGAAGAACCGCCTGGAGGGGCAGGGAGCCTCGTGACCTGGCACGTCCATATCTCGGAGCACACCTTCGAGATGCTCACCGGCCTCGGGGAGTCCCCGCGCGGCGCGGTGTTCCGGCTCTTCCGCCGGCTGGAGGAGGACCCGCACGCCATGGCCGTGCCCATGGGGTTCGGCGACGGGCCGATGTACACCGCCGCCTTCGCGACCGGGCTGCTGGTCGTCCTCATCAACCCGGAGAACCGGCGCATCACGCCCGTCCAGATCACCAGCCTCGACTGACTCGGCCGGTCCGCCTCCGATTCGGTCAGTCCTTCTCCTCCCGCACCTCGGCCCGGCACACCAGGCACGTCTCGATCCGGCCGCCGTGCTCGGCCACCACCCGCCGCGCGTCCGCGAGATGGAGGTCCGGCGCCCCCGGGCACCAGCACCCGGCGCGGTGCAGCACCCCCCGCCGGGGCTCCCCGGCCGCGGTGCGCATCCACTGCACCCACCAGCGGGGACCGGCCCGTTCCTCGGCCTCGTCGATGGCCCCGCGCACCGCGGTGAGCTGGAGCTCCAGCCAGGTCGCCAGGGTGCGCAGGCGCGGCAGATCGGATGGCAGCTCGTTCACGTGTTCGATATTAGGGTGTGGGGAGCGGGGCGGCCCGCCAGGGCCACCCCGCGGTGAGCCGCGTCAGATGTCGAGCACGCCCAGGTCCAGCTCCCGCAGGCGCTCCGGGTCGGCGATCACGTCTATCGCGGTGATCTTCTCGTCCCGGACCGTGAACGCGAGCGCCAGGATCAGGCGTCCGCGCGGGGCCATGACGAGCCCGACCGCGCCGTTCACCAGCGCTGGCTGGGACAGCCGGGCCCGGGCCGAGGCGGCGGACGCGCCCTTGACCACGGCGTGGGCGCCGCGCAGCACGATGGGGTGGCGCGTGGGGCCGGCCGCCCGGTCGGCGTGGAACACCACGTCCGGGTCGAGCAGCGCCACCAGCGCCTCGAAGTCCCCGCCCCGGGACGCGGCCAGGAAGGCGTCGACGACTCGGCGCTGGCGGGCCAGATCGGCGTCGGCCACCGGGGTGCCCCCCTTGACCCGGCGCCGGGCGCGGCTCGCCAACTGCCGGGCGGCGGCCGGGGAACGCTCGATCATCGCGCCGATCTCGTCGAACGGCACCGCGAACATGTCGTGGAGCACGAACGCCAGCCGCTCGGCGGGCGCCAGCGTGTCGAGCACCACCAGCAGCGCCATCCCCACCGAGTCGGCCAGCAGCGTCTCCCGCTCGGGATCGGGCCCGTCCCCCGGGCCGAGGGCCCGGTCGGACATCTGCGCCTCCAGGGACTCCTCGCGCCGGGTCCGGCGCGTGCGCAGCATGCTCAGGCACACCCGCGCGACCACCGTGGTCAGCCATCCGCCCAGGTTGGCCACGTCGTCGGTGTCGGCGCGGTTCAGCCGCAGCCAGGCCTCCTGGACGGCGTCATCGGCCTCGCTCGCCGAGCCGAGCATCCGGTAGGCCACCGCGTGCAGATGAGACCGGTGTTCCTCGAAACGCTCCGTCCGCCCAGCGCGCTCGTCCACCGTGTCACGTTCCTTCCTCGCGGGGGGTCAGAGCCGTAGAGCCCCTGCTTGATGCGACTGGAGACCACCCAGTCCGAGTGCTTTTGGAGGAATCATGACATCGATCGTTCTGCTCACCGGTGGCACCGGCACCCTGGGACGCCTGGTCACGCCGCTGCTGCGGGAGGCCGGCCGCGAGGTGCGGGTGCTGAGCCGGCACGGCCACGCGCCGGAGGACGGCGTGGAGTTCGTGACCGGCGATCTGGCCACGGGGGAGGGGAGGATCGTCCGGACGAGTGAGCCGGTCAGCGGGCCGGCAGGGCGGCGCACAGCAACGCGACCCCCGCCGTGGCCAGCAGCACGGCCGGGCCCGCGATGTGCGGACTGCCGTCGGTCCCGGCCGACTCCATCAGCGGCGGCCCCAGCAGGAGCATGGTCACGCCCAGCACGCCGCACGGCACGCCGATCCGGCCCAGGCGCAGGCGCGGCCGGACGATGCGCGCGAGCAGCAGGACGGCGCCCAGCACCACGAACGGGGCGCCGAAGCCGATTCCGCCGCGGGCCAGCGGCGACTCCAGCGCCGTCCCGTCGCCGGACCAGACGCTCGCATAGGTGTGGGGCACGGCGAGCGAGACGGCGATCAGCGTCGCGCCGGCCGCGCCGAGGACGAACAGCGGCCGCGAACCCGCCCGTTCGCCGCCGAACTCGACCAGGCCGCGGGTCAGCAGCGCGCCGGCGAGGGTGAGCGCGAAGGGCCACCACGCGAACGGATAGGTCATGCCGGACGGCACATCCGGCCAGGGCCCGCCGTACACGAAGTGCGCGTCGGTCGTCAGGGCCTCGAACGCCAGCCACCCGGCCGCCAGCAGGCAGCCGGCCAGTGCGGGCCACAGCAGGAACGTCGAACGTCGTTCGGTCAGCATCACCCTGGGTAGACGCGGGCGTGCGCCAACGCGGTTGCGGGTGTCACCTCGCCGCCGCCGACTTGCGCAGCCGCGCCCGCAGCGCCCGGCGGGCCACCGGGCCGAGGTCGTCCATCACCTCGGCGAGCGCCGCGAGTTGTTCCAGCGCGTGCAGCGCCGCCGCCGCGCCCCCCGGGTCGATCCCCTCGTACAGCTCCAGCCCGATGAACCCGGCGCTCACCGCCCGGGCCAGGCCCGGGACATCGGTGACCTCTGCCAACGGAGAGCCGTCCAGCAGCCGCTCCAGCGTCCGTTCGATCGGACCGATCCACAGGTGCAGCGCGGCGGACGCGGCCTCGGCGAGCTGGGGGTCGGTCTGGGCGCCGGCCAGCACCTGGGAGAGGACCGTCACATTGCCCAACTCTCGCTCCTCAGCGTGCAGTTGGCGGCCCAGGGCGAGCAGTTCCCGCAGGCTGGCCACCTCGTGGAGCCGCGTCAGGAACGGCGCGATCCGGGCCTCGGTGCCGGACCGGCAGGCCGCCGCGATCAGGTCACCGACGCTGCCGAAGTGGTAGAAGACCAAGGCCTGGTTGACGCCGGCGGTCGCGGCGATCGCCCGCGCGGAGGCGCCGCCGATGCCCTGTCGGCGGATCGTCTCCATCGCCCCGTCGAGAAGTCGCTGCCTGGTGTCCGCCATACGCATCACGGTACGCGGTGGCCGGCCGCCGCCTTCCGCCGTGGCGCGGGCGGAGGTTGGGGCGCCCGTTCGGGCCGCGTACACAGATACGGGCGGGCCAGCGCCAGTGCCACGGCGGTGCCCGCCACCGCCGCGTACACCGGCGCCAGATGCCAGAAGTCGGTGTAGTGGATGGCGCCGTGCACGAGCAGCGCGGGCAGGAAGCCGCTGACCGCGGCCAGGGCCAGCGTCCACCAGACCCAGGACTCGCCGCGCCGCCAGCCCCACGCGGCGAGCAGGGTGACGGCCGTGGCCGCCGCCATCAGCGCCCCGCCGAACCCCGCCCGGTCGTGCGCGACGAACGCCAGCAGCCGGGGGTGGGCGGCGTCCAGCGTCGCGCGGTCGGTCCCCAGGAACTCCAGGTCGCTGTCCACGAACACGCCGGTGAGGCCCACCGCCGACACCGCCACCCCGCCGATGAACAGCCCGAACCCGACCAGCACGAGCAGGAGTTGACCGAGGAGCGCCCGGTGGCGTTCGCGTTCGGGGCCCTCCGGCAGCAGGGTCCAGCGGGGCCGGGCCGGGCGGCGGCGGGTGGCGGCCACGAACACCGGGAAGAGCACCACGGTGACGGCGGTGTGCAGCGGCTCCACGAAGCCCAGGCCCAGGAAGTAGAACAGCGTGGGGAATCCGACCCAGCCGGTGAGCAGATAGACCTCCCGCGCCCAGGGCCAGCCGCGCCGCATGCCGCCGGCCGCGAGCCCGGCGAAGAGCACGCCGATGGTCACCATCGTGCCCGCCATGGTGATCCGGTCGTGCCGCAGGAAGTGCGTCAGGTGCGCGTTGACGGCGGCCAACTGGCCCGTGTCCAGGCCCAGATAGGCCCGGTCGTACCACAGCAGCACCGGGCCCAGCGCGATCGCGGCGGCGCCCAGGCCCGCGACGACCATGCCCACACCCGTCAGCACGCCCCACCACCACGCCGGCCAGCGCCTCGGGTCGCGCCCGACGCCGAGCACCGCGGGCGGCGGCGGGCCGGTGGGGGTGGCGGCCTCCGTCACCCGGGCGAACCAGCCCGGCCCCGACCGCACCAGCACCTCCGGCGGGGCCACCACGACACGCGCCGGATCGGCCAGCGCGGCGGCGGCCTCGGCCGGCGAGGGGGACGTCACATACAGCAGACCGGGCTCCGGCCCCAGGGTGACCGCGTCGACATGCGGGGCCAGCGCCCGGGCCACGGCCGGGCCGTCCGCCCCGGCGGCGCGGACCACCACCGGGACACGCCGGCCCGCCGCACCACCGGCACATCCGCCGCGCCGACCGGCGCCACCACGACCAGGCCCGCCCCGAGCGGCGGGAACGCGCGCACCGCGTCGCGCGCCAGCCCCGGCGGCACCAGCGCCCCGAGCCGGGCGCGCACCGCGACGCCCGCGACCGTCCCGGCCAGCGCGGCGGGCGGATGACGGTGCCCGAAGCCCCATGCGATCAGCCGCCCGCCGCCGGGCAGCGAGCCGATTGTGGCCAGGGCCCGCAGGGCGGCTCGCTGCGACCGGCGCTCCCCGAGCAGACGCGCGGCGGCCCCGCGCAGCGGGTGGTAGGTCCAGTCGGGCATCGGCTACCCCCGGGCCCGGGCGGCCGGCGGGGTCCAGTCCAGGACCGGCGCCATGGCGCGCAGCGACAGCGGAACGGGCGTGGCCCGCGCGGCGATGTCACGCAGCAGCGCCGCCGGGGGCCACGCCCACTGGCCCACCGCCGCCAGCCTGGCCGAGCGCCGGACGACGGCCTGGGTCCGGGGCCGCCGCCGCCGGTCGTAGTCGGCCAGGGCCGCGCCCATGTCCGAGGTCGCCGCCAGACAGACGGCGAGTGTCACCGCGTCCTCCAGGGCCTGGCAGGCGCCCTGGCCCAGGGCCGGTGTCATCGCGTGCGCCGCGTCCCCCAGCAGCGCGACGCGGCCGCGCGTGTAGCCGGGCAGCGGCGGCAGGTCGTATATGTCGTGCCGCAGCACCGCGTTCTCGGGAACGGCCGCCAGCAGCCGGGGAACGGGGTCGGGCCAGGAGCCGAACCGGTCCAGCACGGCGGCGCGTTCGCCGCCGGGGGCGGCGCCGCCGGACGGGGTGGTGGCCGTCGCGAAGCAGTAGACGCGCCCGCCCGGCAACGCGGTGAACCCGAACCGCTCGCCCCGGCCCCAGAACGCGGCGCCCTCCAGGGGCGGTTCGGCGAGCGGCTCGGTCACCATGCGCCAGCCCGTGTGCCCGGCGTAGCGCGGCGCGGCGGCCTCCGGCCACCACTGACGGCGGACCGTGCTGCGCAGGCCATCGGCCCCGACGACCAGGTCGGCGCGGGAGGTCCCCCGCGTGTGCTCGACGACCAGCGCCTCGCCGTCCGCCGTCACGCCGCGGACCGCGCTGCCCGGCCGCAGCACCTGCCGGGGCAGCGCGTTCGCCAACTCCCGTACCAGATCCGCCCGGTGCACCACCAGCAGCGGCCAGCCGAAACGCCGTTCGAGCTCGGCGTTGTCCGACCGCGACAGCCACCGGCCGCGCCGGCTCCGCAGCCCGCCGCCGCGCTCCACGGCGCCCAGCGCCCGCACGCGCTCGTCCAGACCGAGCGCGGCCAGGGCGCGCAGGGCGTTGGGCCACAGCGACAGGCCCGCGCCGATCTCGGTGAACTCGTCGGCGCGCTCCAGGACTTCGACCTCCCAACCGCGCCGTGTCAGCGCCAGCGCGGTGGCGAGGCCGCCGATTCCCCCGCCCACGACGACGGCGGTCCGTCCGGTCATGGTCCCCTCCTCCGGGTCTTGAGCGATCGCTCAAGACCCCAGCGTACCCCCCGTTTTGAGCGTTCGCTCAAGAGCCCGAGGCGTCCGCCGCGCGGTGCCCGCCCGTCATCCGTTTGGAGGAACGCGGGGCCTGGTCGGCCGCATGGACCCGCACCGCGCAGAAGGATGCCGAGGGTGCGAGACCATGTGCCAAGCCAGCTCCCCTGCGACCGGTGCGGCCGCATCCTGTGGCCGGACATCACGGTGCAGGGCCGCCCCCCGATGTGGGTGTGTCCGTCCTGCGTGGCCCCCCAGGCCCGCTTCTGGCACCGCCACGACGGCCGCCGCTGCCCCCTCGGCTACCCCTGGCCGCTCCAACAGGACCCGGCCGGGCGGCTGTTCATCTGCTGCTGAAGGCGCTCTACGATGGGGCGGAAGCGCGGGGGGCCCCGGGCCCCCCCCCCCCCCGGGGCGATGTTGCGCTGTGCGGGGTCAGTACACCGTGATGTTGGAGTTGCCGCTGCTCTGGTAGCCCTCGGTCGCCATGATCATGTAGTAGCTGAAGTTGCCCAGGCGCATTCCGTAGCGGGACCACGCGTCGAAGTGGTTGCCCGTGGTGATGGTGCCGCCCGTCTTCTTGGACTGCCGGACGCTCCAGAACTGGGGGAAGGTCTTGGTGCCCTCGACGGAGGGAGCGTTGTACCGCATCGTCTGGTAGACGTCGTACGTGCCGCCGTCACTGCTGACGGTGCCCTTGTACGTACCGGTGGGCCGGTAGGTGCCCCAGTTGTCGACGATGTAGTACTCGACGAGCGGGTTGGACGTCCACCCGTAGAGGCACAGGTAGCCGTTGCCGGACGGGTTGAAGCTGCCCGAGTAGTTCACGGTCCGGCGGCTGCCGTTGCTCCAGCCCTTGCCGCAGACGAAGTTACCGGTGTTGCGCCACGAGGTGCTGTAGTTGCCACCGGATCCCAGGGTCATGGAGACCGTCCCCTGGGCGTCGGTCCAGAACGAGTAGTAGTAACCGTTGTGGTTGCCGGTCTGGTTGGTGTTGATGGTCTGGGCGTGGGCGGTGCCGGGCAGCACCAGCGCGGACGTGGCCAGCGCCAGGGCACCGGCACCGCCGATGAAGCCCCTGCGGCTGAGCGAGCGGGCCGGGGCGTCCTCCTGATGCTCGAGGGCGCTGTCGGGGTGAGTGGGGGCGTTGTCCATCTCCATGCTTCCTCCTTGTGAAGGCTGGCGCGAGGCCAGGCAGCGTGATGCGACCCGACGGACCTGTCGGTGGCCAGGGTGATGCCGACCGCGCGTCGGTGTCGTGCAACGCGGCGGGGCTTGGCCGGTCGTCGGGCGGTCGACGACCGGAAAGACCAGGTCGCGGCTCGTGACCTGGACCGACGGCGATTGAGCTCTCCGTCGATGCCAGCAGTGTTGGACCGGCCTTCTGAGTTGTCAACAGTTTCCGCAAGGATTCCGGAAGCTCTGCTTCGCCCCTGGATTTCCCGGGAATGTGTTGGACCTGGTCACAGGCTTTTCCGAGTGAGTTGAGTCGGGAGTTGGTCGTTGAAGCCAAGGTTAAAAGGCCGGGATTCCGGCATGTTTTTCTGAAAAGTTTTCAGATAGCTTCCGGATCATGGTGCGCGGGGTGGCGTGCTCTCCGTGCCTCTCCCGACGCGGTGGCTCCGTGCGGCCGCTGTGTTGACCGTGCGGGAGGTGTGATGAGTCCCGTTTGTCCCCTCCGGACGGCGCGGATGGGACCGGGCGCAGGGTGCGCCGGCCCTGAACGCTGGGGTGCCCGTGCGAAGAATGCAAAGGCTTTCGCGCACCCGGGGAGTGCGTGAGGAGGGTTCGCCGTCAGCGCGGCCAACACCCCCGTGCGCCCGGAAGTCAGTCGGACGAAGAGTCTTCGAGAGGCTTCCGCCACACGGACACATGAGAGGTGCTGGACGACGTGAAGGGCGTTTCTTTCCAGTCGGCCCACCGCTCGCTCAGCGCCATGCCCGCCAGCTTCGCCATGAGATCAAGTTCGGAGGGCCACACGAAGCGATGAGGTGAGAGGAAGGTGTCGGCCTTGCCGTCCACGATCCGGTAGTGGTGCGAGACGAGCCGCTGGTTCGCCAGATCGAAGGTGTCAAAACCGAGGTGGTGCTCGCCGACGTGGAAGGGGCGGGCGGTCTCCCCCGGGGGCAGACGCTGAAGCTCGGGAATGAAGCATTCGATGACGAAGCGGCCGCCCGGTTCAAGGTGCCGCGCCGCATTGCGGAAGCAAGCCACCTGCTTGTCCTGGGAGAGCAGGCAGGTGATGGCGTTGTAGACGACATAGACGAGACTGAATTCCCCGGGGGCTCGCGTCTCGGCCATGTCGCCGATGGTTACGGCTATTTCCTCGGCACCCGGCTTCTTGCGGAGCTCTCGGGCCATGGGCTCCGACTTCTCCAGCCCCGCCACCGCGATGCCCCGCCGACTCAGCGGAAGCGCGACCCGACCGGTCCCGATCGCAAATTCAAGGGCCGGCCCGCGCCCCGCGCGCCGCGCCAGGAAGTCGACCGCCGGGTCCAGGACCGTGGCCTCGTACATGTGCGTGGACGATTCGTCGTAGCCGCGCGCCACATGCTCGTTCCACACGTCTGCGTCCATGGGGACGGAGCGTGCCACGCCACCGCCGGGGCGGGCCAGTGGTTTTTCCCGGCCGCGCTCTACAGGCTGCCGGTCCCATGACGGGGCGTCACCCGCGCCACCCAAGTGACGAGCGCCATCGCGACGACGGCGAGGGCGGCGAGCACCACGGCGGCGAAGCAGCAGACGAGGATGGCGGTCGGGACGGTGGTCCAGCCCAGACGGTCCACGGGAACGGGCGGCATCCAGCCGCGGGGGTCCACGGACACCTCGACCCGGTCGCCCTCCGCCGTGCCGTTCGCGGGCTCCTGCGCCAGCACGCCGAGGTGCTCCTCGGTGGTGGGATCGACGACGTAGTACCACGTCTCCGTGACGTTGCCGTATTCGTTGCGGACGGGGTCGACCCAGGAGACGACGGCAGTCGTCTGCTCACCGAAGCGCGCGTGATAGACCTGCGCCCCGGCGAGATCCGCCGTGACGCCCGCGACCCACAGGGCGGCGACGGCGACGCAGCCGGACCCCGCGAGCACGTAGAGGAGCGGGCCGCCGTCCGGCTCCACCTCGTCCACGAAGGGGAGGATCAGCCAGGCCGCGAGCATCAGCAGGGCCGGCACGAGCGGTATGCCGATGAGCACCCACAGGCCGAACGCCCTGACGAGCAGGCCGAAAAGCACCACGAACGCCACCAGCCAGCACGCGAGCAGCGAGGTCACGCCCACGCACAGCAGGAAGAACCGCCGCATCCTTCGCATACGGCAGTTTTACCGCGTGAGGCCGGGGACCTCTCCCCGCACGCGGCCGACGGGGGACGTGAGCGGTCGCGTCATTGATCTCGGGGGCGCTCGGTTGCGCCGGCCGTTCACGGTCCCGCGCCCTCAACTCTCCCCGAGGCAGAACTCGTTGCCCTCCGGATCCGCGAGCACGGTCAGCCGTTCATGGCGCTCCACGACGCTCGCGCCCAACTCCGCAAGCCGGGCGATCTCGTTGTCCCGGTCGGCGGCCAACAGGTCAAGGTGCACACGGTTCTTCACCCGCTTCGGCTCCGGCACCCGCTGAAACCACAACCGGGGCCCACCGCCGCCACGCGGCTCGACCAGCACGGTCGGATCGTCCTCGGGCCCATCGAATCCCAGCGCGGCCAGCCGGGCCAACTCGGCGTCGTCATACGGGGCGACGGCGTAGTCGTCGAGGACGGCGGCCCAGAAACGGGCCAGGGAGGCGGGGTGCGCACAGTCGACGACGATGTCGTGAAGCCGGGCCATCCACCGATGCTCGCCGCTCCGCCGGGAGTTGTCACCCCTGACAGGGGCGGTGGCCCAAGTTGGCCCCCACACACACGAACGGGGGCGACCCGGCGCACCGGGCCGCCCCTGCGGGTGTGCGTCTTGCCGGCACTGGTGCCGTCAGTCGTCGCTCGCGGCGGTGGCGCGCTGGCGGGCCGCCTCGTAGAGGACGACGCTCGCCGCGCTCGCGGCGTTCAGGGAGCTGGCCGAGCCGGTCATCGGGATGCGGACCAGGACGTCGCACAGGTCGCGCCACGCCGCGCTCAGGCCGTGGGTCTCGTTGCCCACCGCCAGCAGGACCGGGCCGGTCAGGTCGAAGTGCGCGACGTCTCGTTCGCCGCGCTCGTCGGTGCCCACCACCGTCACCGGCCGGCCGCGTTCGCGGGCGGCGGCCAGCCAGTCGCCGACCTCGCGGTGGCCGGGCACCCGGACGATCGGGAGCGCGAACAGCGAACCCGTGCTCGCCCGCACCGACTTGGGGTCGTAGACGTCCGCCGCGTGCCCGGTCACCACGACGCCGCCGGCGCCGAAGGAGTCGGCGGACCGCACGATGGTGCCGATGTTGCCCGGGCTGGTCGGCCGGTCGAACGCGACGCCCAGGAAGTCCGGGCCGATCTCGATCCGCGACAGCTCGTCGGCCGGCATCCGCGCCACCGCGACCAGCTCCGGCGCGCCCTCGTCCTTTCCCCCCAGCTCCGCCAGCAGCTCCGGCGCCATGGCGACCTTCTCGGCCGGAACGTCGCGCAGCAGCTCGTTCGCCCAGCGCGTCAACGGGCGGCTCACATCGAAGATCAGCGTCCGGATCGGCCAGCCGTGCGCCACGGCCTGCGAGATCGGCCGCACACCTTGAATGAGAAACTCCTCGGCACGCTGCCGCTTGTTCCGGTTCGTGAGGTGGGCCTGCCACTGCTGAAACCTGGCGTTGCGCGTCGTGATCCGCTGGACAGCCACCCGTACTCCCTGCCTGACACCGCTCCGAAGATCAGCACCGAAGCGATCAGCAGGTTACCCCAGGCATCATGAACGGATGCTCGACGAACTGCGCCGCCGCCACTCCGGGGCCGACTGGACCGCCGTCACCATCGGGATGTCCGGTGCCGAGGTGTACCGCCTCGACGACGGGAACGACGTCCGTTACCTCAAGATCGCGCCACGCGTCGCCGGGCTCGAGGAGGAGGCGCGGCGCACGCGGTGGCTGGCCGCGCGGGGCATACCCGTGCCCGAGGTCCTGGACCAGGGCGGCGACGCGGGCCACACCTGGCTGCTGACCCGCGCCGTGCCCGGCCGGTCCGCCGCCGAGCCCTGGCCCGCCGACCGGCGCGCCGCCGTCGTGGACGCGGTCGCCGACGTGGCCCGCACGCTGCACGCTTTGCCCGCCGGGTCCTGCCCGTTCGACGAGAGCGTGGCCGCCACGCTGGCGGCGATGCGCCGCGCGATCGACCGCGGCCCCGGCCGCTCCGAGCGCGAGGCCGAACTGGCCGAACTGACCGCGCGCGCCCCGGCCACCGAGGACCTGGTCGTCTGCCACGGCGACTACTGCCTGCCCAACGTCCTGCTCGACCCCGACACCCTGCGCGTGACCGGACTCGTCGACCTCGGCCGCGTCGGGCGCGCCGACCGGCACGCCGACCTCGCGCTGATGACCCGGAGCCTGAGCGGCCCGCTCAACCCCCAGTACGGGCCCGCGTACGCCGAGCGGTTCCTCGCCCGCTACCTCGGCGACGGCAGGGGCGGGGCGTCGGCCGACGAGGCGCGCCTGGCCTTCTACCGGCGGCTGGACGACTTCTTCTGAGAAGCGGCGTTCGAACGCCAGCACCGGCCATTCGGTGAATTGATGCGCCGCCTGTACCATCCGGGGCACTGGCAGCAGTGAACGGGGGGACTCCGATGCGCTGTTGGGATCTGTCGTGAACGGGGCGGTGGTCGGGCAGGTCGCCGTGTGTGTGGCCGTTGCCGTGCTGTCCGGCTTGCTGTATCGCCTGGGCTCAGGGTTGCGGCCGGTTCCCGTTGCCATGTGGGTGGCGCCGTTGCCCCTGCTCGTGCTCGCGTCGAGGGTGCCGTGGTTCGCGGCCGTCGGCGTGGCCGCCAGTGCCTGGCTCATCGGCCAGTCCGGTCTCTGGTCGTACTACACCCGCGACATGAGCATGCCTACTCTGCCGGTCGCGGTGCAGTTCGTCGGAGGCTGCGCGGGTGTCGGGTGCGTCGTCGGACTCGCGCGAGCGCACCTCGTCGACGGTCACGTGGCGGAGGCGGCGCTGACCCTGCCCATGGCGTGGGCCGCCATGGAGTTCCTCGTGGCGCTCACGTCGCCGCACGGCGCGTGGTGGAGTGTGGCCTATACACAGGCGGACGTCCCGGCCGTCACGCAGGTGGCCTCGCTGACCGGGGTCTGGGGTATCTCGGCGTTGCTCGCGTTGCCGGCCAGTGTTGCCGCCGCGGTGACGGCGCCGGAGGGCACGAGCGGCGAACGGCTGCTGGTGCTCCTCGTCGCCGTGGCAGTGGTCGCCGTGCTGGCGGGCCATGCCGTCGCGCGCGACCGGCGAGTCATTTCCGGTGAGCTGGTGCACGTCGGTCTTGCCGCGGTTGAGCAGTCGGGCGGCCCGGTGCCGATCCACTCACCGGAGGGCGCGGTACTGGTCTCTCGCTACGTGGCGGGGGTGCGGCTGCTGGCAGACCGGGGGGCCGGTGTCATCGTGTTGCCCGAGGTGACGTTCGCCGTTGACGAGAGTCGAATGGCTGAGCAGATGCGGCCTCTCGCGCAGGCGGCGGCCGACCTGCGCGTCGACGTCGTGGTCGGAGTGGCCCGCCGGGGTGAGACCGGTGCGGCCAATGTCGCGGTGGTCCTCGGCGCCGTCGGCGAGTCGCCGGGCCAGTACGAGAAGCATCACCTGGTACCGGGACTGGAGGCCGCCTATCGACCAGGCCGCGACTTGCTGTACTTGCCCCATGACCCGCGCGTAGGGGTGCTCATCTGCAAGGATCTCGACTTTCCCCGGCTCGTTCGGGCGTACCGGCGCGGCGGCGCGCGGATACTGCTGGCCCCGGCGTGGGACGTGGGCCATGACGGCTGGTTGCACAGCCGCATGGCGGTGGTGCGAGGAGTGGAGGCGGGCGTCGCGGTGGCGCGCGTTGCCCGTGCCGGCCGGGCCACAGTCAGCGACGCGTTCGGCCGAGTGATCGCCGAGACCGATACCTCCGAGGGCGGGACGGCTGACGCCAGGGTCCCGCTGGCTGCGGCCCCGACTCTCTACAGTCGGCTGGGGGACTGGTTCGGCTGGTGCTGCCTGGCAGCCACAACCCTGATAGCAGTGACCTGAGTTCGTCGTGGGATGACAAGGTCGGCGTGGGTGCGGGTGGCGCGGTCAGGACGCGAACGGAGTGAGTCGCGTGTCCGTCCGTCGGAGTGCCCTGCTCATCGAGGGCGAGCAGGCCGGTTCGGTGACGCGGGAGCGGCCGCCGGACTGCACGATGCGGCGGGTGGCCTCGCCGACCGCAGTCAGGTCGGCTGTTCCAGCTACGACTGGGTGCCTGGGGCGCTGAACGAGAACCGGCCCAGCCGGTGGAGGAAGGTGGCCACGGTGGACTCCCGGAAAGGGGGTGCCAAGAATGGGGCAGTTCGAATCCAGGAACGGAAACGCGGGATTCCGTGGGACGAAGGATGCGAATACGGGCCTTCGCCGCGATGGTGCCGGCTCTGGGGCCCGGTCGGCTCCGCCGGGCGGCGCCTGAGGGTGGCGCGGCGATTCGAACTGGTATCCCGAAAGCGCCCGTGACCAGGAGGGATTGTCAGTCTGACGCCGTATCATTGGAGATACCAAGCCAGGGCTCAGCCGGACCGAGGAGGTCGCCCATGCCAGTGGCGCACGCCCCGACATCCCTGCCCAAGAAGCCACTCCCGGCGGGCATGCCCCGCGAGTGGTACATCGCGCACAACCGCATGCTCAAGGCGATGCGCATCACCATCGCCCTGCTCGACACAGGCGTGTACACCCCGCGGCAGGCGCGGAACGAGGTCATAGGCCGGACAGCCGAGCGCATCGGCGTCCACCCGCCCTCGGCACTCACCTGCCGCATGATCCGAAGCCTGATCGCGGCCTCCGACCCCGGGAAACCCGTCCGCGGGCGATGAGTTCCGGCCCGTGGCCGACGGGGCACACCGCCGGTTCGCGACCGAGGACGGTCGCGAACCGGCGGCACCCGTGGCCCGGTTTCAGCCCCCGGTCAGGAGGTGAGGTAGGCGTCGATGATGGTCTGGGTCATGGTGTTGCCCTGGGCGTCCGTCACCTCGGCGCGCAGGTAGACGCTGCCCCCGGCCGCCGGGTTGGTGACCTGGGCCTCGCCCCCGACGATCGGGGCCGGCGCCCACGTCGCCCCGCCGTCCGTTGAGTAGGAGACGGCCAGCGACTGATGGCCGCCGTTCGCCGCGGAGCCCGCCACGGTCACCGGGATGCCGACCGGGTGTCCGCCCGGCAGGGCCGAGTCGAGCCCGAGCTCCGGCGTGTACCGCACCACGCTGACCGGCAGCGCGACGGGTGCGTCCGCGGACACCCCGGCCGAGGTGAACGTGGCGTCGAGGACCACCTCGGTGCTGACCGCGGCCGGCGGGATCTCCCCGTCCTGGTCGTCCCGGTAGAACTCCCAGACCAGCCGGTAGTCGGCCTCGTCGGCGGGCACCTCGAAGCTCACCCGGTCGATCTGCGTGTAGATGCGGTCGTGGACCTGGCCGTTCCGGTGGAGCGTGGCGATGGCGTCCCGGTAGAAGGACGTTCCGCCGTGCCCGGCGCCGTCGGAGAAGGTACAGCCTGGCGGTCAGGGTGTCGCCCTGCCGGAACAGCCCCTCGCCCGCGCTGAGCGCGGGCCCGAACACGCCCGTGTTGAAGGTGTGGTCATACGTCCCGCCGGCCCGGTACTCCACCGGATCGGAGACCAGGGTGACCTCGTCCCAGTTGCCCCGCGTCTGCCGGAACTCCAGGCTCCAGGGGCCGGTGTCGCCCTGCACCCACACCTCCGTCGTGGTGGGCAGGGGCCGCGCGACCGGTGTGGTGAAGCTCGTCACCGGCGGCTTCACCACGATGACGCCGGCGCGGTCGGGCAGGGACGAGCCCTGGGCCACGTCGAGCCGGGCGAGCTCCGACACGGCACCTCCCGCTGCAACCCGGTGTAGAACGAGCCCTCCCGCCGGTCCAGCGGGTGGTACTCCCTGCCGTCCGAGTGCAGAACGGCCCTGGCGTAGGCACTGAAGTCCCAGCCCGGCGCCAACTCCCCGATCTGGGCGGTGCGCATGCCATCGGCCAGCGGGGACACGGACATGAAGTTGCGCGCGCCGAGATCTCCCTCACCCGCGCCCACGCTCCGGTAGCCGACGCTGATCGTGGCCAGTTCGGCACCGGAGTCGGGAACCGTCAGGGACATCGGCCGGGCGACCGAGGTGTCGAGCGGGACCGTCGTGTCCCGGACGGGGACGAAGCTGGGGTCGACCAGTCATACCCCGCCGGTCTGCTGCCCCCGGCCGCGTCGCGCTCCCGCACATAGACGTCCATGGTGTAGCTGCCGTGCGGCAGGACGATGTCCCGGGAAAGGCCACTGGAGAACTGGTACAGCCGCCCGGTGCGCACGTCCGCGAAGAAGGCGGTCCAGACGGTCTCCGGCTCGCCGTCGCCGTTGACGATCGCCAGGTCGATGTCGAAGTGCGCATGTTCCAGGCTGAACGCGCCCGGCGTGGTGACGGTCTGCCCGCCGCCGGTGGCGGTGACGGTCATGTCGTAGAACCCGTGGCCGGTGCCGGCCGGGCCGAGGTCGGCGACGACGGGCACGCTGGCGGTGCCGCCGGCGGGCACGGTGACCTCGTTGTCCCGGAGGGTGAACGTGCCCGCGGGCGCCGCGGCGCCGTTCGGGCCGCGCGTGGTCAACTCCAGGGCGAGCGTGACGGGTTGGTCGCCCAGATTGCGGTAGGTGAGGTCCTTGGTGATGGTCGTCGGATCCGGCGACCACTCCACGCTGCCGAAGCTGAGCGAGACCGGCTCGGCCACGACCGTCTGCTCCAGCGCCGCCGCGACGTCGACGCGGCCGGCGCCCTGCTCGAACGCGCTGTAGTTCCCCGGGACCGCGGACGCGGCGAGCACGGCCTTGATCTCCTCGCCGCCCCAGTCCGGGTGGGCCTCCTTGAGCAGCGCCGCCGCGCCGGCGACGTGCGGGGTGGCCATCGAGGTGCCGTCGAGCGCCACATACCCCGGCGCGATCGCCGGATTGGTGAGCTCGGCCCTGCTGCCGGGCGAGGCCGCCGCGCCGATGTCCACGCCGGGCGCGGTCACGTCCGGCTTGATGGAACCGTCGAGGTAGTGGGGGCCGCGCGAGGAGAAGTCGGCCAGTACGTCCGACTTGTCGACGGCGCCCACGGTGAGCGCCGACTCGGTGACGGCCGGGGTGCGCATTCGTGGCCGGGGTGGGCGCGCATCCGCGAGGGGGTGTCCGGAGGCGGTTCGGTCATGCGCTGGCGGACCACGGTCATGCCGGGGTCGGCCTTGACGGTCCAGCGCATCAGCCCGTGACTGCCGTCGATCACCGGACTGGAGATCACGTCGTCCGTGTCGCTCTCGACCAACTGGTCCAAGGAGGTGTCCAGGGCGCGCGAGGGTGACGAGCTGGTCCAGGGCCAGGCGTCGCTGCCCGTTCTCGATGCGGCTGAGAGTCGACTGGCTGACGTTGGCTCGGGCCGCGAGGTCCTCCAGGGACCAGCCCTGTGCCACGCGCAGCGCGCGGATGCGCTTGCGCACCAGGCTGTCCAGCTCGCCACTGTCTTGCGTCGTGGGCAACATCGTATGTCGATCGCGCAAGACGGGCTCGGCGCTGCGCGGGTGCGGCTGCCCGGCAGTCAACCCCGGGGCGCCGAGCGGTGGTTGGGGGTGAACGAGATGGCCCGGGAGCCTGGTGCCGAGCCGGCGTGCACCTCGATGCCGGAACGCCGGTCACGGCGGCGTTCAAGCAGCGGAGGCCGTCCCGGGCGGTCTTGAATCGATGCCCGGGCCGGCGTTCAAGCCGATCACGTGGAGCCGTCCGGGGGCGCGGGTCTTGAACGGACGCCCGAGCCTGCCTTCAAGCCGGCGCTCACGTCGGCTCAGCTCTCGTACCCCTCCACCTCCCACGCCGGGCGCAGCGTCGCCCCGTCCGGGTTCTCGCCGAACTCGCTGCGTGCCCTGCGCTGCCGGAGCAGGTCCCAGCACTGGTCCAGCCGCGCTTCGACATCGGCCAGGCGTGTCCGTTCATCCTCCTGGAGCCCGTGACCGACGGCGCGCTCACGCAGTGCGCGCTCCTCGGTCACGAGCTCACCGACACGGGCAAGGATGTCCTTGTCGTCCATTAAGTCAGGCTAGTGCCGGATTCGGGCGGCGGCCATTCGGGCGGCGCGGGGCCGCTGGGCCGGGCGTGGCGAGGGGCAACGGGTCGCCGCGTCCGATGTCTTGACGTGCGCGGGACATGATGGGTTTATGGGAGCGCTCCCAATTGCAACGTGCCAACCTCCCCATCTTTCTCTGGAGCCGCTATGAGAGAAACCAGTCCGCGCATCGGCGTCAGACGCCGGGCCGGGATCGCCCTCGCCGCGCTGCTCGGCGTGCTGAGCGGCCTGCTCGGCCTCGGGCAGGCCGCTCAGGCCGACACCGTCGAGGCGGCCGCGACCGGGCTGCGCGTCAGCGCCGGCCGACTGCTGGAGTCCAACGGCAACGACTTCGTCATGCGCGGCGTGAACCACGCGCACACCTGGTACCCCAACGAGACCGACTCGTTCGCCGACATCAAGGCGCTGGGCGCCAACACCGTCCGCGTGGTGCTGTCGAACGGGGACCGCTGGACCCGCAACAGCGCCTCGGACGTGTCCAACATCATCAACATCTGCAAGCAGAACCGGCTCATCTGCGTGCTGGAGGTGCACGACACCACCGGCTACGGCGACGAGGCCGCGGCCACCACCCTGGACCGGGCCGCCGACTACTGGATCAGCATCCAGAGCGCGCTGGCCGGCCAGGAGGACTACGTCATCCTCAACATCGGCAACGAGCCCTATGGCAACAACAACGCCGCGGGCTGGACGTCGGCGACCACGGGAGCGATCCAGAAGCTGCGCAACGCCGGCTTCGACCACACCATCATGGTGGACGCGCCCAACTGGGGCCAGGACTGGTCGGGCACGATGCGCAGCAACGCCCGGTCGGTCTTCAACGCGGATCCGGACCGCAACACCATGTTCTCGGTGCACATGTACGGCGTGTACGACACGGCGGCCGAGGTCCGGGACTACCTGACCGCCTTCGTGAACGCCGGACTGCCCATCCTGGTCGGTGAGTTCGGGCACAACCACTCGGACGGCAACCCGGACGAGGAGGCCATCCTGGCCGTCACCCAGGAGCTGCGGCTCGGGTACCTCGGCTGGTCCTGGAGCGGCAACAGCAGCGACGTGGGCTACCTGGACATGGTCACGAGCTTCGACCCCAACCGGCTGACCTCCTGGGGGCAGCGCCTGTTCAACGGCACCAACGGCATCGCCCAGACGGCCCGTGAGGCCACCATTTACGGCGGCGGGACGCCGGGCGACGAGGTGGCCCCGACGACGCCGGGCGCGCCGACGGCCTCGAACGTCACCAACTCCTCGGTCCGGCTGTCCTGGACCGCCTCCTCCGACAACGTGGGCGTGACGGGCTACGACGTGGTGCGGGTGAGCGGCGCCACCGAGACCGTGGTTTCCAGCGCCTCGACCAACTCGGCGACGGTGAGCGGGCTCAGCGTCGGTACCGCCTACACCTTCGCCGTGTACGCGAAGGACGCGGCGGGCAACCGCTCGGCCCGTTCGGCGACGGTGAACGTCACCACCCAGACGGGCGGCGGCACTCCGGCGGCCTGCTCGGTCGGCTACCGCGTGGTGGGGGAGTGGAACGGCGGATTCCAGGGTGAGATCGTCATCGGCAACACCGGCTCGTCCACGATCTCGAACTGGACGCTGGCCTTCTCGTTCGCCAACGGGCAGACGATCACCAACATGTGGGGCGGCACCGCGGCGCAGAGCGGCGGTTCGGTGACGGTCACGCCGGCCTCGTACACGGCGTCGATCCCGGCGGGCGGTTCGGTGACGGTGGGCTTCACCGGGACGAAGGGCGCCACCAACGCGGAACCGGCCGAGTTCACGCTGAGCGGCGGTCTGTGCAGCGTCTCCTGACGTGATGTCAGGAGCGTCTCGTTCATGAGGCGGCGGGACCGGCCGTGCGGATGACGCGCTTGCCGCGGGCATGGCCGGTCTCCGCCGCGCGATGGGCCACGGCGTATCCGGCGGCGGAGTTATGGCGTGGATCACATTCCGCGCCGGAGGTGTCACATCCCGAGGGCGTGTCCCGCTCTCACTTCCGAGCGCATGAAAGGGGGCCCCGATGCCCGACTCTCCGCCGGGGATGACGACCGACGCGGCCACGGACGTGTTCGTCGACCACCGCGAGCTGCTGTTCTCCGTCGTCTACAACATGCTGGGCAGCGTCGCCGACACCGAGGACGTGCTCCAGGAGACCTGGCTGGCCTGGGCCGCCCGGCACCGCACGGCGGACGCCGCGCCCATCGACAACGCCCGCGCCTATCTGGTGCGCATCGCCGTCAACCAGGCCCTCGCCCGCCAGGCCACCATCAGCCGCCGCCGCGAGACCTACATCGGCCCCTGGCTGCCCGAGCCGGTCGTCACCCCGCTCGCCGACGCGGCCGAACGCGGCGAGTCCGTCTCGATGGCGCTGATGGTGGTCCTCGAAGCGCTCACCCCGCTGGAGCGCGTGGTGTTCGTGCTGCACGAGGTGTTCGGCTACCCGCACACCGAGACCGCCGCCATCCTGGGCCGCAGCCCCTCCGCGATCCGCCAGCTCGCCCACCGCGCGCGCGAGCACGTGCACGCCCGCCGCCCTCGCCAGCAGGCGGACCCGCGGGTCAAACGGCAGCTCAACGAGCGGTTCATCGCCGCCGTGATGGGCGGCGACCTCAAGGCGCTGCTGGAGATCCTGGCCCCCGACGTGACCATGTGGGCCGACGGCGGCGGGAAGGCGCGCGCCGCGGGCCTGCGGCCCGTGCACGGCCGCGACAAGATCGCCAAGCTGCTGGCCGCCTCCCCGTCCCGGCCCATCCCGGGCCTGGCGGTGCGCCAGCGGCTGGCCAACGGCGACCTGTCGCTGCTGCTGCTCTCCGGCGACTCGCCGTTCGCCGTCATCATCCTCGACCCCACGCCCGAGGGCGACCGGGTGCGCGGCATCTACGCCGTCACCAACCCGGACAAGCTGTCCCGCGTGAGCTGAACTCCCTTACCACTGCGTTTCCCGGAAACGAGAGGCAGACATGATCCTGATCACCGGAGCGACCGGCAACGTCGGCCGTCCCCTGCTCGACCTGCTCACCGCCCAGGGCGCCGCGGTCCGTGCCGTGACCCGCGACCCGGCCGGCGCCGGGCTGCCCGCCGGGACCGACGTGGTGCGCGGCGACCCCTCGCGCCCCGAGACCCTGGCAGATGCCCTGGAGGGCGTGGCAGCCCTCTTCCTCAACCCGGTCGCCGTTCAGGACGCCTACCGCGACCTGCTCGCCCTCGCCCGGGAACGCGGTGTCCGGCGCGTGGTCGCGCTCTCGGCGCTGAACGTCGACGACGACCTCGCCGACCAGCCCTCCCGGCTCCGCGGCGCCAGCCACCAGGAGGTCGAGGAGGCCCTCGACGCCTCCGGCATGGCGTGGACGGCGCTGCGATCCGGCTGGTACGCCAGTAACACCCTGCGCATGTGGGCCGGACAACTGCGTGCCGGCGACACCGTGCGGGGCCCGTACGCCGAGTCCGCGTGGGCGCCCGTCCACGAGACGGACATCGCGGGCGTCGCCGCCCGGGCGCTGCTCACCGACGAACTGCTGGGCCGGCGGCCCGTGCTCACCGGCCCGCGCTCCCTCACATTCCGCGAGATGGTCGAGATCCTCGGCGCCGCATGGGGCCGGTTGCTGCGCTTCGAGGAGATCCCGCCCCACGTCGCCAAGGAGGCCATGCTGCGAGGCGGCTTCCCGCACTCCGAGGCGTTCATCGACGGCATGCTCGCCCTCCAGGCCAAGACCGTGGGGCGGCCCGCCCTCGTCACCGACGAGGTGGAGACGATCCTCGGCCGCCCCGCGCTGACCTTCGCCGCCTGGGCCCTGGACCACAAGGACGCGTTCCTCGGTGCCGCCCTGCCCGCCCGGGCGTGACGGCGCGCGCCAGGCCCGGTCAGTCGCCCAGGAGACCGGCCGCGAAGTCGTTGCGGAAACGGCCGGCCGGGTCCAGCTCCCGCACCAGGTCCCGGAAGTCGGGCAGCCGCTCGTAGCGGGCGGCCACCGTGGCCGGCGCGGCCGTGGTCAGCTTGCCCCAGTGCGGGCGGGCGCCCAGCGGCAGCAGCCGCTCCTCGACCGCGGCCAGCACCGGCAGCACCGCCTCGGTGTCCTTGATCCAGGTGAAGTGGACGGCGACCGTGTCCCGGCCGTACGCCGGGCTCAGCCACTGCTCGTCGGCCGCGATCGTGCGGATCTCCGAGACCTGGAGCACCGGCGCGAACGCAGCCCCCACCTCGCGCAGCGCGGCGAACGCGGCCGGCGCCGCCGCCCGGGGCAGGAACAGCTCCGACTGCAACTCCTCGCCCCGGCTCGGGGTGAACCCCGGCCGGAAGTGCGGCAGCCGCTCGTGCCACGGCCCGGGCACGCCCAACTGCTCGGTGCAGAACTCCGCGGGCATCCCCGGGATCGGGTGCCACAGCGCGTCGGCCGCCGTGCCGCCCAGCCAGCCCGGCCCCGGGGGCCCGGTGCCGTCCACGTCCGTGCGGCGCTTGAGCCACACCGTGCCCAGGCCGCCGTGCCAGTCGGTGAACGTGCTCACGCTGTACGCCGCGCCGGTGACCTCGTCGAACCGCTCGGCCACCGTGTCCAGCGGCACCCCGTTGTAGACCCACTGCGCCACCTCGAAGGCGGGCTCGACATCGAGGGTCAGGGCCGTCACCACGCCCAGCGCGCCCAGCGAGACCACCGCGCCGGGGAACCGGCCGGGGTCGGCGTCCCGGCTCAGCGTCACCAGGTCGCCCTCGGGCCCGACCAGCTCCAGCGCGGACACGGCCGAGGCCAGCCCCCGCCGGCCGTCGCCCGAGCCGTGCGTGCCGGTGGCGACCGACCCGGCGACCGAGATGTGCGGCAGCGACGCCAGGTTGGCCAGCGCGAACCCGGCCGCGTGCAGCTCGGCCGCGACCTCCGCGTAGCGCAGCCCGGCGCCGACGGTCACCGCCGACCGCTCCGCGTCGATCTCCACCCGGCGCGGCAGGCCGTCGACCCGCACCAGGTCGCCGTCGGTGTCCGCGACGCGGTTGAACGAATGCCCCGTCCCCAGCGCCCGCACCCGCGCCGCGCCGGCCACGATCTTCCGCAGCTCGTCCAGGGCGGCCGGTCGATGGACCCGCGCCGCGCCGAAGGTGACGTTTCCTGCCCAGTTGTGCGCGGGCGCGCCGGTTGTCAGCATGCGCAGACGGTAATACGAAACCCTGTGCGGGCGACAGCTCTCCCCGGGCGACCGAGCCCTCACATTCGGTGTGCCGCCTCAGCATGGTCAATGCGCCGCCGGGCCGTTCATTCGATCGGGAGGAACGGCCCGGGGGCGGGATCGTTTCTGCCGGACGTATTCCAGTCAGGTTCGCCCGGCGCCGGGCGGCGGCCCGCCCCCGAGCCGCCGCGATCCGCCAGCGCGGGCGGACATCGGCGTGCGTGCCCACCCGCGCCGACGGCCCGCGTTCCGGAATCAAACCCTGATGGGCGATCTGTCTCAAAACTCCCCGATGGCCTGTGCGCCGTCCCACCGGGTGCGTTGTGATACAGCCCGGCGCGCGCCACCGTCCCCCCAACCACCAGGCCGACGTCTTCGACTGAGGTGGCACCGTGGAAAGCACTCAGACCGGGCCCGAGCGGCCGCCGCACAGCATCTCCCAGTCCGAACAGCTCCTCTTCGGCGGGCCGTTGCTCTACGACACCGGCTGGAGCAGCTACGACGGCGCGTTCGCCAGGCTCAGCCTGTGGTCGATGGTCGCCACCCTGCCCCGGCTGATCGTCACCACCGTCCGCCTGGCCCGGGACGCCGACCGGGACGCGCTGCGCGTCGTCGCCGCCGCCGAGCTCGGCCGGGGCGTCGCCCAGGCCATCGGCCTCGTCGCCGTCAACACCGTGCTCGCCGCGCTGCTGGCCGAGGGCGCCGCGGCCGACCGGCTGCGCGACGCGCTGCCCGCCCTGGTGGCGGTCGCCGTCACCGCCCTGCTCGGCGCGCTGCTCGCCGCCGCCTCCACCTATGGCTCGGGCCGCCTGGAGCCCAAGGTCGAACGCGTCGCCACCGAACGGTACTTGGCGCGGGCGGCGGCGGTGGAGCTGGCCGCCATCGAGGACGACCAGTTCCACCGGCTGCTGGACACCGCCCAGTACGGCGCGACCTCCGCGCGCCGCATGATCGACTACTGCGTCCGGGTCGTGAACGCGCTGCTGTCTCTGGTCGCCGCGGCCAGTGTGCTGACCGTGCTGCACCCGGTGCTGCTGCCGCTGCTGGCGCTGATGACCGTGCCCAGCATGTGGCGCACCCTGGTCACCACCCGCCGCCGCTACCAGTCGTTCCGCACCTGGGTCCAGCACGCCCGGGCCAGCCGGGTGCTCAGCAGCGAGCTGACCGCCACCGAGACCGCGGCCGAGATCCGCGTGCACCAGGTCGGGCCGTTCCTGCTCAAGCACTTCCGCGACATGTCCGCCAGCTCCGAGGCCGAACAGACCCGGCTGGCCCGGCTGGACGCGCGCACCGGCCTGTGGGCCTCGGCCTGGACGGGCCTGGCCTCCATCGCGACCTATCTGACCCTGGGCGCACTGGCCTGGGGCGGCACCATGGCCATGTCGGTGGCCGGCACCGCCGTGCTCGCCATCCGCACCGGCTCGGCCAGCCTCTCCGGCATGGTCCACTCCATCAACAACCTCTACGACGAAAGCCTGTTCGTCGCCGATCTGGACCGGCTGTGCACCGAGGCCGCCGGCTGGGCCATCCCCACCGGCGGCCGGCCCATCCCGCGCCGCCCGCGCCGCATCACGTTCGAGAACGTCACCTTCCGCTACCCCGGCACCGACGCCCCGCCCGCCCTCGCCGATGTCACCCTCACCATCCCGACCGGCCGCATCACCGCCCTGGTCGGCGAGAACGGCTCCGGCAAGAGCACCCTCGTCAAGCTCCTGGCCGGGCTCTACCTCCCCGAAAGCGGAAGCGTCACCTGGGACGGCGTGCCCACCACGCAGGCCGACCGGCACCAGTTGTTCGCCCGCATCGCCATGGTCGCCCAGGACTTCAATCGCTGGCGGTTCACCGCCCGCGTCAACATCACCATCGGTGCGCCCAACATCCCCATCGACGAGGACCGGTTGCGCGCCGCCGCGCGCGACTCCGGCGCCGACACGGTCGTCGAGGACCTGCCCCGCGGCTGGGACACGCTGCTGGCCCGCGGCTACCAGGGCGGCCACCAGCTCAGCGGCGGTCAGTGGCAGCGCCTCGGCATCGCCCGCGCCCACTACCGCGGCGCGCCCGTCCTCATCGTGGACGAGCCCACGGCGGCGCTCGACGCCAAGGAGGAGCAGCGCGTCTTCGACCAGATCCGGGATCTGGCCGCCGCGGGGCAGACCGTCATCCTGATCACGCACCGCATGGCCTCGGTTCGGCACGCCGACCTGGTGCACGTCCTCCACCACGGCCGCCTGGTCGAATCGGGCAGCCCCAGCGAGCTACTGGCCCGCCCGGACGGCCACTTCAGCGAGCTGTACGGCATCCAGGCCGCCCAGTTCGAGCGCCGCGCGGCACCGGCCGGAACGCCGGGCGCGCCCGCCTCACCGCTCGTGTGAACGGGTGCACGAGTGATACGCAGCCTTCATTCGGGGTCAGACCGCCGCAATGTTCGCGTGCGAGGATGAGCGCGTGATCAGGGGACGCCACCGCGTGGGGCAGCACCACGCGAACCGGCCGGGGATATGTAGCGCCGGCTGTTGATCGCGGCCGCCGGCCCGCGCCGGGCCGGGCCGCCGATTCCGGCCCCCCTCCCTCTCGTTCGGCTTTCCGTCCAGTCCCGCAACCGTGCAACTCGTGGCCGGCCGCGACGCGTTCCCGCGCGGCGCCGCAGGTGCGAGGAGCAGTCGGCTGCTGCCAACTCTCGCTTCAGGAGCTCGCGTTGATCTCACGCCTGCGCCGGTCCCGGCGCCCCTACCTGCTCGCCCCCGCGGTGGCGCTGGCCGCCGTCGCCGCCACCGTCGCCCCGGCCGACGCCGTTCCGGCCGCCCGCACCGACGTCGCCCTGGAGTGGTACGACGTCACCGCCGAGACGATCGGGGCGGCCGGCGCACCCTCGCAGATCACCAACAGCCGTACCTGGGCGATCGGTTGGGTCGCGGCCGCCCGTGCGCTGCGCGATGGCGGCCGGTCGCCCGACTACCAGGACGCCGCCCTCGCCGGCGCCGTCCACCACACCCTGAGCGCCCTCGTTCCCGCGCGCGCCACCGAGTTGAACGCCGCGCTGGAGACCACGCTGGACCGGATCCCGGACGGCCGGGCCGAGGACACCGGTCTGGCCGCGGGCCGCGCCGAGGCCGCCGCCCTGCTCGCCGACCGGGAGGGCGACGGCCTCGACCCCGTCTCCGTCAACTCGCCGTTCCCGACTCCCGATCCGGCCCCCGGCGTGTGGCAGCCGACGCCGCCCGCCTATGGCCCCGGCCTCCAGTCCGGCAACCGGTTCGCCCGCCCGTTCCTGCTGGCGAGCGCCGACCAGTACCGCCTGGAACCGCCGCCCGCGCCCGGCTCCCCCCGCTACGAGGCCGACCTCGCGGAGGTGCGGGACTACGGCGCCGCAGACAGCACCGTGCGCACGGCCCGGCAGACCGAGACCGCCGCGTTCTGGTACGGCTCCTCCCAGGTGCTCTACACCGAGCCGCTGCGCGTGGCCCTGGCCCGCTCCGGCGCCGCCACCGCGGACCGTGCCGCGCTGGTCGCGCTCTTCCACGTCGCGCTCGTGGACACCCAGATCGCCACCTCCGACAGCAAGTACGCCTACCTGAGCTGGCGCCCCGTCACCGCGCTGCGCGCCGGGGGCGTGACCGACTGGACGCCGCTGCACGTCACGCCGTCGCACCCGGACTACCCCAGCGGGCACAGCACTTACGCCGGAGCGGCCGAGGCCGTGCTCACCGCGCTCACCGGCGCCCGCACCGCGCCGTTCGAGCTCACCAGCCCGACGGCACCCGGCGTCACCCGCACCTACACCGCCTGGCGCCAACTGACCCTGGAGAACATCGACGCCCGTGTCTGGTCCGGCATCCACACCAGGACCGCCGACGTGGCCGGCGCCCGACTGGGCCGCGAGGTCGCCGCGCACACGCTGCGCAACGCCGAGCGCCTGCTGGGCTGATCGACCGCCCGCCCCCCCGTCCGGCCAACCCGCTGTACCCATCCCCGTGAACGGAGCACCGCCGTGTGCCTCACCTTCGCCGTGGGTGGCCAGCGGGACACCGGCCGAAGATCGCCAGGCGAGAACCTCGTGTATCGATCCGGCGGTGGAGTCCTCGACCGGGCGCCCGAAAATCACCTGCCCCACTCCCGCCCCACCGGGCACACTGGGCGGATGCCCCTCGACGCCCCCGCGATCGCCGCCGCCTTCGGCCTGGGCCAGCCGCTCGGCGAGCCGCGCCCCCTCGCCAACGGCGACAACCCGTCCGTCACCCGCCTGCTCACCACCGACCGGGGCCGGTGGGTGGTGAAGACCGACGAACTGCTCGGCGACTGGTGGCACAAGCGCGCCGAGCGGACGCACCGGCTGGAGAGCGCGGCCCTGGCGGCGGGGATCCCGATGCCCCGCCCGGTCGAGCCGCCCGCCCCGGCCGTCGGCTACTGGCACCACCCGGCCGGGGAGGAACTGGTGCGGGTGAGCGAGTGGGTCGAGGGCGAGGAGTTGCGGGTGAACGAGAGCGACCCGGCCGGCTCGCTCGGCGGGGCGGCCGGCTGGCTGGGCACCACGCTGGGCCGCGTCGCGCTGCTCGGCCTGGCCGGGAGCGGTGACCCGGACGAGGAGCGGCCCCTGCACCCGGTGGCCGAGTGGCACGAGTGGGTGGCGCAGGCCGAGACCGCCGGGCTCCCGATCGCCGGCGCCGCCCGGTCGCTGCTGCCCGTCGTCGAGGACGCCACCGCGCTGATCGCGGACGCGCTGCGCGAGGGTCCCCGCACCGTCCTGGTCCACGGGGACACCTCCCGGGCCAACCTCCTTTCCACGCCGGACGGTTACGTCCTGATCGACTGGGACGCGGCCTGCGCCGAGGTGCCCTGGTGGGCGGCGGTCGACGTGGCGTTCCGGTTCGCCACCCCGTTCAACGGCCCCGTCGCCGACGGCGACCCCCGCGTGGTGCGCCCGCTGATCGAGGGCTACCTCGGCACGGGGGCACCGGCCGGTCCGGCCGACGTCTCCGCGTTCGCCGGAATGCTGCGCAGCCAGCTCTCGGTCACCGCCTGGTGCCTGTGGCTGGCCCTGGGCCACCGGGGCGACGACCCCGAACGGCGCGCCTTCGGCGCCCGCCTGGTCACCATGGCCGCGGACGGACTGCCCGGCGTGCTGCGGTCCCTGGACGGCTGGACGGCGCTGCTGCGCTGAGGCGGCCTGGGGCGTCGGTGGGATTTTTTGCTTGAGTTTCCGCCGGGGAGGGCAGCGACATGACCGGGCCAGAAAACCGGCGCCAAGGATTTCTGCCGTATGCCATCGCTAGCTGCGCTTGCGTGAAACTCTGTTGTTCATTCCATGGCTCGCCTTCATTCCTTCGTAGGCGTCACGGAGATCTGAGGCTTCCGGCAATTTTCGAGCCTCGGCAGCCCTGACAATCTCCCAGGCTCTCCAATGATTTGATGGCACAATTCGGCCAGACAGT
Organism: Streptomyces litchfieldiae; assembly: GCF_031845365.1. Lineage (NCBI taxonomy): Bacteria > Bacillati > Actinomycetota > Actinomycetes > Kitasatosporales > Streptomycetaceae > Streptomyces > Streptomyces litchfieldiae. The sequence continues at coordinate 17,339 of NZ_JAVREL010000017.1, read as the reverse complement.
ATAGCCCTTTGCGCCGTGTCACAAGCCTCATCTAGTCGGCCATTTGCGAGCAGTGTGAGAGCCAAATCGATCTTGGCTGATGCAACTCGCCGCGGCCACTTACTCTCGTCGTTCTCAGGGGCCAGTCGAGCGATGACTTCCCGCGCGTATGTCTCCGCTGCCGAGTCACCCATCCACGCAAGTGTCGTGGCTGTGTAGGCGAGCGACTTAGCAGGGTCGTACTGATAGTGGTGTTCTGGCCGCGTTGTCATCTCAAGAGAGAGGGAAAGCTTTTGCACGCGGTCAATTGCGGCATACGTTTCCCTGGGGCGCCCCAGGCGGGCCTGCGCTCTTCCTTCCTGAGCCGTCGCCTGAATGGCGACGGAGCTACCGGAAGGCGCTGTGTGCTGTGCCGCCTGAGAAAGCTCCAGGGCTCGACTGTAGTTGCCATCCGTCAGTACGCGCCATGCTTCGGTTTCGTAGCACCATGCCTCAATTTCTGAATGCCCGGCATGTTGAGCAAGGGTGACAGCGGTCTTAAGCCTCCCAGTTGCCGCGCGCTCCTGTTTTAGATCGATATTGAGAGTCGCACCCAGGAGCGAGAACCACCCGCCGACAACCAGTAGCCGCCTGTGTTCTTCGAGCGTCTTGCGTGCGTCCAGTAGGCGGCCGACATAGGCCAAATACTTGGGAACTCGCTCCATCAACTCTTGCGGAGGACTGACGGGATAAGCCGTGGCCATCTCGTCAAATGCCTGCTCCAGCCGAATTAAAGTTTCCGAGCCAACGTCACTCGCTTGCACGCGACTCGCTAATTCCAGCGCGTCGAACTCGCCGTCGGAGTCAGGCTCAGCCGTAGTCCATCGACGAGCGTCCGTAGCGCGCTCGTTGCGCGATGATAGGAGGTGGTCCAACTCTTTGGGCGTGATCCCCAATAGCTCAGCGATCCGCGGGCGCTGCCATGGTTGCGGATCGCCCGTGCCTCGTTCCCATCGCTGCACCGTCGTGCGATCGACATCGAGGGCTTGAGCAATGGATTCCTGCGTGAAGCCACGCGCCTTCCGGCGTCGTGCGAACTCCTGACGCTTGGCGGCCATGATCTTCCTCCGGCAGGGACGGCGTTTGCCCTGGTCAGCCTAGCTGACGCAGCATCGATGCAGCCAAAGTACCGCCTTTTCACAGTGGTTTTGCTGTCCTTGCCCGAGGAACCTCACAGGTCCAAGACGCGAGTTCCCCCGCAACCGATGTGCGTTCGGTCCGGGGGCGCGGACCACCTGAGAGGACAGGCAGCCGTGAGCAAGACTAGCCATGTTCACCCGAACGTGGGGGCGTTGGTCAGAGATCACGCCACCAACCGCGTGGGCGTGTACATGGGCGAGGCGGGGCCTTTCGCCATGCTCCGCCCGGTGGGCGGGGGTAAGGAGTGGCAGGCACTTCCCGGGGATCTGCAACCGGAGGTGTCCGCGTATCCCCGTCCGGCGGACGTTGAACAGCTCAAGGCCGCGTATCGGTACCACGTGGAGGAGTGCGGAACGTGCACCCCTGACGAGCCGTGCGACATAGAGCGTGTGCTGAGCCTGGCGTGTGAAGAGGCCACGCGTCCGCCCGAGTCGGCACCCCAGACCGAAGCATCGTGACCGAGGCGCCTGCACATCCCGTAAAGCCACCGTCCATCCGTTCCGACACCGGAGTGCCCATCCCATGACGTCTCACCCCGCACACCGCATAGCCACTCCGCCAGGCGCCTCACTCCTGGTCTCCATCGAGGTCGACGCCCGCACCGTGCGGCGCGGTGATCAATTAATGATTGGCGGGCAGGAGTTCACCGTCAGCGACATGACCGCGCTGGGCCCCGGCCGCAAACGCCTGGCGTTCACCACCGGGGAGATGTTCACGTTGAACGCGACCACCGTGCTGTGGGCGGCCCGCCGCATCGACCCGCGCCTCCGCAGGTGGATGCGGCGATGATGCCGTGAGCCCCGCTCACGCGTCGTTTGGCGCGCGGGCGGGGCTCGTTCAGGCCCTCTGACCTGCTGGCATGCCCAGTTGGGAGGGTGTGCCTTCGACTGCGGACGGTCCTCACGGCCGACCCCGGCTCCGGCCCGCTCCGCACCGTGCTCCCGCGCACGAGGGCGACGCACTGGGCCCGCCGCCGCCGGAAGAGCGCGGCTAACCGAGGAGGGCCACGTGCGGGTCCCAGCCCAGCGGCAGCGGCTCCGGGGCGGTGACGGCCGCGGCGCCGGGGGTCGGGACGCCGGGGCTGCGGAACTCGCCGCGTTCGCCGGACTCGGCTATCGCCGCCATCGTCTGGAGCACGTGCAGCCCCAGCGCGCCGGAGGCCCGGTGCGGCTCGCCCGCGCGCAGCGCCCGCGCCATTTCCAGCACGCCAAGACCACGGCCGGCGGTCGCGCCCTCCACGGGCAGCTCGCTCCAGTCCTGGTCGCCGTTGCCGCGCAACCGCAGCGGGCCGCGGAAGGTGTTGGGGTCGGGAACGGCCAACGTGCCGTCGCTGCCGATCACTTCGAACTGGATGCGGGGCAGCGCCGAGTCGAAGCTGAAGACGGAGTTGGCCCGGGGGCCGGAGGCGAACTCCAGCAACGCGCTGACGTGCGTGGGCACATCGACCGGGAACGTCTCTCCCGCCTTCGGCCCGGACCCGGTGGTCCGCCGCGCGCGGCCCCGGGCGACGGTGGCCGCCACCCGCGACACCGGGCCGAACAGGGCCACCAGCGCGGTGAGGTAGTAGGGGCCGATGTCGAACAGCGGCCCGGCGCCCGGCTGGTAGAAGAACGCCGGGTCCGGGTGCCAGGACTCCGGGCCCAGGCTCTGCACGGCCGTGGCCGCCGCGATCGGGGTGCCGATGCGCCCGGCCCGCACCGCGCGCAGCGCCGACTGGAGGCCCGCGCCGAGGAACGTGTCGGGCGCGCTGCCGACGAGCAGCCCGCGTTCGGCGGCCTCGGCGAGCAGCTTCTCGCCCTCGGCCGTCGTGGCGGTCAGCGGCTTCTCCCCGTACACGTGCTTGCCCGCGCGCAGGGCGGCGGTGGCCACCGCGGCGTGCGCGGTGGGAATCGTGAGGTTGACGACGATCTCCACCTCGGGCACGGCCAGCACGGTGGCGAGGTCGCCCGCCACCGGCACACCGTGTTCCCGGGCCGCGGCGGCGGCCCGCGAAGTGTCGAGGTCGCCGACGGCCAGCACGCGGATGTCGGGGAAGGAACTCAGGGTGCGCAGGTACTCGCCGCTGATGACGCCCGCGCCGACGATGCCGACGCCGACCGGGCCGGATCCGGCGCTCATGCCGCCTCCAGCTCGGTCAGGTAGGCGCGGCTGACGGCCAGCGCGTCGAAGAAGTCGGTGGCGCAGGTGTCGAGTTCGACGATGCGCAGGGCCCCGGGCGCGGCGGCCAGGATCTCGGGCACCGGCATGGCGCCCTGCCCCACGGCCACATGCGGTTCGTCCCGCTTGACCGGCCCGTCCTTGACGTGCAGCGCGACGACGCGCGACCCGAGCCGCTCCAGCAGGGCAGGCACGTCCGCGCCGCCGACGGCCGCCCAGTACGTGTCGAGCTCCAGTAGGACCTCGGGCGCGAGCTGGTCGGCCAGGATCTCGATGGCGTGCCGACCGTCGATCACCGGCTCGATCTCCCACCAGTGGTTGTGGTAGCCGAGGCGGATGCCGTGCCCGGCGGCCTTCCCCGCGAGACCGTTGAGCAGGTCGGCGGTGCGGGCCAGGCCGTCGCGGGTGGTGAACTCCTCGTGGGGGATGCCCGCGGGGACGAAGGCCAGGTCGGTGCCGAGGGTGGCGATCGCGTCGAGGACGCGCTCGGGCTCGTCGCCCAGCAACTGCCCGGCGTGGATGGCCATCACCGTCAGCCCCAGGTCGTCGGCGACGCGCTTGAAGCCCTCGGGGTCGGCGGTCGGGTCGTAGGGCTCCACGGCGGTGAACCCGATCTCGGCGATCCGGCCGAGCGTCGCGTCCCGGTCGGCGGAGAGTGCGTCGCGGACGGTATAGAGCTGAACGCCCAGTGGTGCCATGCGGTGCTGCCTTCCAAGCTGTCCTGTCGTGCGGGCCATTGGAGAAGATAATGCGCTTTATTCGGCCTGACAACGGCCCCAAAACCCCTTCCCTTAAGGCGTGAGCCGTGAGCTCGGCCGCTTCGAACGGCCTTTCTGAAAACTTTTCAAGCAGTGTACGGAAGTTTTCAGGCTGTACACTCGGCCGTCTCTCTCCGATGGCGAATAAAGCCCTGCTCAGGGCCCTTCATTCCGCAGGTCAACGCCGGTCAAGTGCACCGTAAGAGCGGGGAGTTGGCTCGGAAATTTTCCGGAAGAACTCATTGACGACCACCCCCGCCGGGCGGATACTCCCCCTCGATCGTTGCCGGGGCGGCGCATCCCTGGAGCCGCGGCAGATCACCACATAGCGGATGGACTCGTGCGTCCGTCCCATTCCCTGACAGAAGGGGCAGCAATGTTCAGTGATTCCTCGCGCGGGCGGAAACGCCCGCGGTGGCGGACGTTAATGCACCGGGTGGCGGCCCTGGGCGCGATCGGCGTGCTCACCGCGACCGGGCTCGTCACCATGTCCGGCACGGCCAACGCGGCCAGCACCCTCGGCGCCGCGGCGGCCGAGAAGGGGCGGTACTTCGGCACCGCCGTCGCCGCGAACCGCCTCAGCGAGCCCGACTATGTGGCCACGCTGAACCGGGAGTTCAACAGCGTCACGCCCGAGAACGAGATGAAGTGGGACGCCCTGGAGCCGTCCCGCAACTCGTTCAACTACGCCAACGCGGACCGGATCGTCAGCCACGCGCGCAGCCAGAACATGATGGTCCGCGGCCACACCCTGGTGTGGCACTCCCAGCTCCCGAGCTGGGTGGGCGGGCTGGACGCCAACAACCTGCGCAGCGCGATGAACAACCACATCAACCAGGTCATGGGCCACTACCGCGGCCAGATCCACTCCTGGGACGTGGTCAACGAGGCGTTCCAGGACGGCAGCAGCGGAGCGCGGCGCAGCTCGCCGTTCCAGGACCGGCTGGGCAACGGCTTCATCGAGGAGGCGTTCCGCACCGCCCGGGCCGCCGACCCGAACGCCAAGCTCTGCTACAACGACTACAACACCGACGGCATCAACGCGAAGAGCAACGCCGTCTACAACATGGTGCGCGACTTCAAGCAGCGCGGTGTGCCCATCGACTGCGTCGGCTTCCAGTCGCACTTCAACAGCCAGTCGCCGGTGCCCAGCGACTACCAGCAGAACCTCCAGCGCTTCGCCGACCTCGGCGTGGACGTGCAGATCACCGAGCTGGACATCGAGGGCTCCGGCACCGCGCAGGCGGACAACTACCGCAGGGTGGTGAACGCCTGCCTGGCCGTCTCGCGCTGCACCGGCATCACCGTGTGGGGCGTGACCGACAAGTACTCGTGGCGCGCCAGCGGCACCCCGCTGCTGTTCGACGGGAACTACAACAAGAAGCCCGCCTATGACGCGGTGCTGGCCGCCCTCGGCGGCACGCCCGGCGGCGGCAACCCCGGCACCGGCGCCTGCTCGGTGACGTATCAGGAGACCAACCGCTGGGGTGACCGCTTCAACGGCCAGGTCACCGTGAGAGCGGGCAGTTCGGCCATCCGTAGCTGGACGGTGACCGTCACCGTCAACTCCGTCCAGGACATCTCCGCGACCTGGAACGGAACGCCAAGCTGGGACAGCAGCGGAAACGTGATGACCATGAGGCCCAACGGCAACGGCAGTCTCGCGGCCGGAGCCTCGACCAGCTTCGGCTTCACCGTGATGGCCAACGGGGACTGGTCGACCCCACGCCTCGGCTCCTGCGTGGCGACGACATGACCGGCTGACCCCCGCGGCGCGGCGGCCGGCAGCCGCCGCGCCGCGGATATCCGTTTCCCGCCGCCGCCCTCGTTTGCTAGGACTGGCGGTATGCCTCAACTGCCAGGGACCAGCCATGTCGCCCTTGTGACCGGAGCGAACCAGGGAATCGGGGCGGCGACGGCGAGAGCCCTCGCCCGGCGCGGCGTCGCGGTCCTGTGCACCTACCTCCGGCTGGACGGGCCGGAGGAGGCGGACACCGAGGAGCGCTACCGGCGCGACCGGGCCGCCACCGGCGAGGACGTGGCCCAGGAGATCACCCGGTCCGGCGGGCGCGCGACGGCGTTCGAGGCGGACCTCAGCGACCCCGCCATCCCCGGCGTCCTCTTCGACCTGGCCGAGGAGCGCCTCGGGCCGGTGGACATCCTGATCAACAACGCCTCGGGCTGGGTCCAGGACACCTTCACCCCGGACCCGGCCGACCAGTTCGGCCGGCCGCTGCGCCCGGTCTCCGCCCAGACCTGGTCCCGGCAGTTCGCGGTGGACGCGATGGCCCCCGCGCTGCTGATCGGCGAGCTGGCCCGGCGCCACCGCGCCCGGGGCGGTGACTGGGGGCGGATCGTGGGCCTGACGTCGGGCGGCGACCTCGGCTTCCCCGGCGAGGTCTCCTACGGCGCCGCGAAGGCCGCCCAGACCAACTACACGCTGTCCGCCGCCGCCGAGCTGGTCGGCCTGGGCATCACCGCGAACGTGGTGCACCCGCCGGTGACCGACACCGGCTGGGTCACGGACGAGGTGCGCCGGTTCGTCGCCTCCAGCGCCACGCACTTCCATGTCGCCGATTCGGCCGAGGTCGCGGAGATCATCGTGTTCCTCGCGTCGGAGGAAGCCGCCCTGGTGACCGGCAACGTCATCGCCCTGCGCTGAACTCCGTGCCGAACGCCAGGGCGAGCAGGGGCCGTTCCAGAACGCGCGCCGCCCCCGGGTCGCCGGCGGCGAGCTCGGCGAGCAGGGCGCGGGTGGCGGCGCCGAGGGCGCGGGTGAGTTCGGCCGCGTCGAGTCTCCGGACCAGCGCCTCGGCGAGCGGGCCGGTGATGTCCGGCGGCAGCCGGTCGGCTCCCTTGGCGTGCGCGGCCGGGTGGCCGAGCCGCACACAGGCCAGCGCCAGGGTGTGGTCGCGGACGCCGCTGATCCAGTGCTCCGCCTGCCACCACGCGCCGCGCTCGACGGCGACCCGGGCGTGCAGCACGTGGTGCCAGGCGAGGCCGACGAGATGGGCGGGGTCGGCGCCCGCCGGCCGGCGGGCCACCGCCTCGCCGAAGACGACGCGGAACGCCCCGTCCCCCACCTGGCCGAACGCGGCGGCCGGCGCGAAGCCGAGATCGACCTCCAGCAGGTCGCCGAGGAGAAAGGCGCGGTACACGGCGGGATCGGCCGAGAGGTCGAAGTGGTGCAGGGCGCCCAGCTCGCCATAGGCGAACTCGCTCCAGTCGGCCAGGACTTCGGCGACCGGCACGGCGTCGTCGACGCCGAGGAAGAGGTCGATGTCCGACCACCGGTCCTCGGCGTCCCGGGCGGCCGAGCCGGTCAGCGCGGCCCCGACCACACGGCCGTCCGCCCGCGCCCGCTCCAGCAGGCCCGCCCGCACCCGCCGGCGCCGTTCCTCGGTGAACATACCGCCGATCCTAGGCGCGTTCTGTCGGCGGCGGGCCCAGTGCGTCGCCCTCGTGCAGCGTGCACGAGAGCACGGTGCGGAGCGGGCCGGAGCCCGGTTCGGCCAGGAGGCGGAGCAGCAGGCGCACCGCCTCCCGGCCCAACTCGCGGGCGGGGCACGCGTAGTTCGGTCATCCCGGCGGGGGCCGTCGGGTCGCCGTCCAGCGCGGTGACGACGGCCGCAGTGCCGGCCGCGAGGTCGGCGGTGGTGGCGGACACCCGGGCGCTGGGCCCATCCCGCTTGCCGACGAGCACGAACGGATACGACTCGGCGGCCAGGCGCGCCACGTCCCCGGGGAACGTGTCGGCGCCGATCAGCACCGAACCGTCGGCCATCTGAAGCGTGTTGACGCCACCGGCATGCACCGGCCGGCGGCCGTCTGCGGGTCCGCCGCCGGCGAGCCAGGTGGACAGTTCGGCGAGGCGCAGGTCGCAGGGCCGTTCGGTGGGTCCTGCGGTCAGATCCTCGGGGCTGAGTGGCACCGGGCGGGCCCGTGCCCGGGCCTGCGGCGAATGCGGGCCCCGACGTGGCTGCTTGCCGGCGCATGTTCCCCGCCCTCGTCTCTCGTTGGCCTGGAGTCCGGGGTTCCCGAAAGCAACGTTCCGACAGTGCAGGGTACTTGAGGCAGTGTTGCCCGTTTTGGCGGTGTGGACGGGCGTGCGAAGGGTCTTTACAGTTCCTTCCGGTCTGCGTGTGGCACGTGGGTGTCGTGTGGCCAGGGGAGGGCGTGATGGGGGCAGGAGTCCGTGGTGGGCTGGCGGCTGCGCTGGTTGTGGTCCTCGGGGCAGGGCTGCTGAGTGGGGCACAGCCGGCTTTGGCAACGCCGGAGGGCGCCGGGGGCGGTGAATCGAGTTCCTCCGGAAGCGAGGCGGTGACCGAGGCCGGGGGTGCCTTCTCCGAGGACGAGGCTCTGACCGAGGCGGCCCGCACGGGTGAGTCCGTGGAGGTTCTGTCGCTGCGCGGCGAGAGCCGGGACGTATTCGCCACCCCGGACGGCAGTTTCGAGGCGCGCGAGTATCTGCGTCCCGTGCGGGCGCGAGTCGATGGGGAGTGGCAGGACGTCGACACCGGCCTGGCGGCGCGTGAGGACGGCATGGTGGGGCCCGGCGTGACGACGGTCGATATGGCGTTCTCCGGTGGGGGCGCGGATGCGCCGCTGGTGCGGATGGTGCGGGCCGGCCGGAGCCTGGAGGTGTACTGGCCGGGGACGTTGCCCGCGCCGACGCTGGACGGCTCGACGGCGGTTTACGAGGACGTGCTGCCGGATGTCGATCTGCGTATGGGGGCGCAGGTGGACGGCTACACCCAACTGCTGGTGGTGCACACGCCGGAGGCGGCGCGCAGCCCGCAACTGGCGGAGTTGACACTGGGGTTGGAGACCCAGGGGCTGACGATGGAGGCCACTGCCGAGGGCGGGCTGGAGGCCGTCGACGAGGGCGCCGGTTCGCCGGTCTTCGAGGCCCCGGCGCCGATGATGTGGGATTCCGGCTCGGGCCCCGCGCCCGCGGCGGACGGGGCCAGCGGCCTGGCGGAGGTCGACGCCGCCAGTTCGCCTCGGCAGGCTCGTGTGGGCGTCGAGGTCACCGACGAGGCGCTGGTGCTGACGCCGGATGCGGGAATCCTGCACGGTGCGGACACTGAGTTCCCGGTGTACATCGATCCCCAGACGCATACGCCGCGGGCGACGGCGTGGACCATGGCCTCGCGGTACTGGCATGACAGCCCGCAGTGGATGTTCAACGGTGAGAACAACGCGGGCCTGGGCTACTGCGGTTGGGACTACTGCAAGCCCAACGACCTCAAGCGTCTGTTCTACCGCATGCCCGTGTCCCACTTCGCGGGCACGGAAGTGATTTCGGCGCGGTTCTCGGTCGGCAATGTCTACTCGGCCTCCTGCACGGCGCGTGAGGTGCAGTTGTGGCGGACCTGGACGATCAACTCCCAAACCACTTGGGACACTCAGAACACGCCGGGCTTCTGGGCGGAGCACCTGGACACCCGCTCCTTCGCCCATGGCTGGGACGGTTGTGCCGCTAAGGATGCAGAGTTCAACGTCACTGCCGCGGTGCGGGAGTCGGTGGCCAACGGGGCGTCCACGCTCACCCTGGGTATGCGGGCCACGAGTGAGGACGACCCGTTGACCTGGAAGCGTTTCTCAGAGCGCGCTTACCTGAGCGTGACCTACAACCGCCGGCCCACACAGATCCGGACCTCTCAGTTGTCGATGGAGTACGGCGGCGTCTGCAAGCCCCCCTCCAGCCCGGCCTACGTCGGTACCCGGGGCCGGATCACAGCCCGGGATGTGACCGATCCGGACGGTGAGAACGTCCGGGTGGAGTTCGGTGCCCGCTGGGACACCGGGGACGGCCAGGGCAACATCATGCGCTGGCGGGCCACAACCGTCTCGAAGACCTCAGGGTCTCTCTTCGAAATGTTCTTGCCGTCGAACATCCCCACCAATCGGCGGGTGGAGTGGTTCGCCCGGGCCTACGACGGCCATTCCTATTCGCCTTGGTCTTCCGACGGCTCGGCGGAGCGCTGTGCGTTCATCTACGACCCGACTCGTCCTCAGGCTCCCGCGGTGTCTTCACCGCAGTATCCGGAGGCGAATCCGGATGATCCCAACGATCCTTGGCATGACGGGATGGGGAAGTACGGCAGCTTCACCTTCGACGCACCGGACTCCGATGTGGTCGCCTACCAGTACGGGATCAACAGCGATCCGTTGGCCGCCAACACCGTGAACACCTCGGGCGGCGCGGCACGGACTGTTCAGGTCCTTCCGCAGGAGCCGGGCGACAACTACATCACCGTCCGCTCCCTCGATGCCGCGAACAACGCATCGGAGATCCGCACGTACGACTTCATGGTCCGTGCCGGTGAGCCGGAGCGGATGGTGTGGGACCTAAACGAGGATGCCGGGGTCCCGGCGGTGACGGGGGAAGGAGAACCCTGGAGCGCAGCCCTGGCAGGCGGCGCGACACCTGGAGCGGAGGGCGTTCGCGGTGACGGCCTGCGTCTGGACGGTCAGGGTGGGCATGCAACGGCGAAACTCCCGGTGCTGGACACCTCGAAGAGCTTCACCGTGTCCCTCTGGGCCCGCCTGCCCGACGCCGGAGTGACTTCCCGGGGCACCGCCGTCTCCCAAAGCGGGACAAATGCCTGGGCCTTTCGGATCTCTGCCGACCCGGCCACCGGCTGGTCCTTTGCCCGGACCAACAGCGACTCCAACCCCTTGATCCTCGAGGCCCGGCAGGGCGAGCCCGCGGCGGCCGGTGAGTGGACTCACGTGGCAGGTGTTTTCGACAACGTCAGCAGCCGGCTACTGCTGTACATCAACGGGGGACTGGCCGGCACGGCGCCCTGGACCGTTCCCCCGTGGGAGGCACGCGGCGCCACCACGCTGGGCGCGGCCATGAACGGCGCTGACGGCCCGGGCTCCTTCTTCTCCGGCGATCTGGACGAGGTCCGGTTCTACGACTACGGCCTGAGTGCCGCGCAGATCGCCCAAGTGAGTGCTCACGAGGACATCACGGAAGGCGGACGCCCGGCCGTGGCCGTCTGGGCCATGGAGGAGCCGGCGGATGCCACCTCGGTCCAGGGCCGCAGTCAGCAGACCCGAGCCCAGTTGCAGGGCGGTGCCGAGGCCGGTGTCACCGGCATTCAGGCCGGCGCCTTGTCCTTTGACGGCTCCACTGGTTACGCGGCGACCACTCAGCCGGTGCTGGACACGCATCAGTCTTTCGCTGTCTCTCTGTGGGCCTGGCTGCCGGCCGGCAAGGAGAACGTGTATATGACGGCTGCCACACAAGGTGGTCTGGAACGCCGGGGTTTCTCGCTTTATCACCGGCCCAACGGCGGCGGCTGGTCGTTCCTGCGGGCCACGGCGGATGAGCCGGACGCTCCCAACGTCGAAGTGATCCACAACCCTTGCTTGGAAGGCGAGCTCGCCTGCCCGGGGCTGGGTCTCGGCACGTGGAGCCACGTTGTCGGCGTGCACGACATGGATGGCCAGCGACTGCAGCTATACATCAACGGCGAACTGGTCGGCTCTCAGCCCTACACCTACCGCTGGAACGCGACCGGTCCCGTCATGCTCGGCGCCTCCGACTCCCCTGACGGCATCCGCAATCACATGAAGGGCCTCTTGGATGACGTCCGCTTCTACGACCGTGTCATCACGGCTGAGGAGGTGCGGCAGCTCTATGAGCAGCGCCCTCTGATCACCGGCCGCTGGCAGTTCGAGGGAACTCAGGGCACCTCGCCGGTCACTACCCCGGATTCCTCACGGCCCGGCAATTCGCTGACGCTGGGCGGCGGCGCGGCCGTCGGCCCGGGGTGGATCGACTCCGGCGCCTTGGTCCTGGATGGCGTGGACGACTACGCGCAGACCACCACGGTGCCGGTCGACACCACCGCCAGCTTCACCGTCGCGGGCTGGGTGCAGGCCGCGGCGATGCCCGAGGAGGGGGTCACGCTGTTCAGCGCCGCCGGGCAGCAACGCAGTGCCTTCGCCGTCCGATTCCTGCCTTCCTCGGAGGCGCCCGGCTGGGGGCAGTGGGAGATCACCGTCCCGGACGCGGATTCGGCATCGGCGTCGGTGGTGAGCGTGACCAATCCCCGGTACTACGACGTCCTGGACTGGAATCACGTAGCGATCGTCTACGACGGGTTCCGCCGGGAGGTGGAGCTGTACGTGAACGGGCAGCGGATCGAAGACACCTGTCACGAAGAGCTGGACGACCCCTGCGGGGGCCTGTCCTGGAGCGACAACGTGCTGTCCTTCCGGGCGAGGCACTCGCTACAGGTGGGGCGGAGCCGCTCCAACTCGGCATGGACCGAGTACTGGCCCGGAGCCATCGACGACCTGTGGGCCTTCCAGGGAAAGCTCAGTCCCAGCCAGGTGGCCCTGCTCTCCACGCTATGGAGCGACGCTCCAACGGAGATCCCCAACCCCCGTTGATCCAACCCAGCGTGTCCACACCGGGATGAGCCTCAAACAGTGAGGGATTGAGAACGCCCATGAGCGGCAGAGCACACGGACGCACGGTGACCAGGTGGCGGGCGCGGCTGGGTCTGGCCCTGGCCGCGCTGATGGCGACATCACTGCTACAGGCGGCGTCGCCGTCGCATACGTCCACGCAGGGTGGCGACCGTTCCGGAGACGCGGCGACCGCGCAGCCTGTCGCGGGTAGCGATGGGCTGCCAGTACAGCCACGCCCGGTCGAAGACGCTCCTCGCGTGCCTGAGGAAGACCCGCGTGCGACCTGGCCCAGGGCAGCAGAGGCCAGGGTCGAACTGGGCCCCGGCGACATGGCGACAGCGCGCCAGGTGGGCGATCTGCCCGTGCGGCTCCGGTCCGCTTCGGACGGCACGGACGTGACCGCGAACGTCGCTGTCCTGGACCGCGACGCCACGGAAGCCGCACGGGTCAACGGCGTGCTCCTCACCCTCAGCCCGGCACCCGGCTCGGATGCCGGCGCGGTCGACGTGACCCTGGACTACAGCGACTTCGCGGGCGCCTTTGGCGGCGGCTACGGTTCACGGCTCACCTTCCACCAGCTGCCGGCCTGCGTGCTCGAGACACCGGAGGCCGCCGAATGCAGCACCTCGCTGCCGCTGGAAGCGCACAACGACACCGAGACGCAGATGCTGAGCACCGAGGGCATCGCCCTGTCCGCCTCGGGCCCGATTGTGCTGGCGGCGGTGGCCGACGAGGAGAGCGTGGAGAGTGACTACACCGCGACCGAGCTGTCCTCGTCCTCGACCTGGGATGTCGGCCTGAACACCGGTGACTTCACCTGGTCGTACGACATGCCGGTGCCGGACGTGCCCGGCGGCCTGACCCCGAACGTGGGGCTGTCGTACTCCTCCGGGTCGATCGACGGCCAGACCGGGGGCACGAACAACCAGGCGTCCTGGGTGGGCGACGGCTTCGACCTGTGGCCCGGCTACATCGAGCGGAAGTACCAGTCCTGCGCGGAGGAAGGGGTGGAGAACGCCGACGGGCAGAAGGTCGGCGACCTGTGCTGGGAGTACGACAACGCCTTCGTCTCCTTCAACGGCCAGGCCGGTGAGCTGGTCCCGGCCGGGGAGGGCGAGTGGAAGTTCCAGCAGGACGACGGCACCCGCATCCGCCACCACACCTCCGACGACCGGGCCAACGGCGACAACAACAACGAGTACTGGGAGATGACCACCCCCGACGGCACCCGGTACTACTTCGGCTACCACCGGCTGCCCGGCTGGACCTCGGGCAAGGAGACCACCGACTCCACCTGGACCGTCCCCGTCTACGGCAACGACTCGGGCGAACCCTGCCACGCCGCCACCGTCGCCGCCTCCTCCTGCACCCAGGCCTGGCGCTGGAACCTGGACTACGTCGTCGACGCCCGCGGCAACGCCATCGCCTACTACTACGACAAGGAGGAGAACTCCTACGGCCGTTTCGTGGACGAGACGGACGACGCCCGCTACACCCGCGGCGGCACGCTGGACCGCATCGAGTACGGGCTGCGGCAGGACACCGTCTACAGCGCCCAGGCTCTCGCGCGGGTGGACTTCACCGGCGGCACGCGGTGTCTCCCGCAGGATGGCGTTGACTGCGCGGCCTCGTCCATCGATGCGAACGAGTTCTACTGGTACGACACGCCCTGGGATCTGAACTGCGAGGCAGGCACCGACTGCGATACCGGCCGCTACTCGCCGACGTTCTGGACCCGCGACCGGCTGACGGGCGTCACCACCCAGGTTCTGGTTTCCGGCGCCTACGAGAACGTGGACTCCTGGGCTCTGGAACACCGCTGGGGCATGGCGGACGTCGACTACCAACTGCTGCTGGACAGCATCCAGCACACTGGCCACACCGCCACCCCGGCCGTCACCCTGCCGAAGACGACATTCACCTACACTCAGCGCGCCAACCGGCTGGACGCGATCGGAGACGGATACGCGCCGTTCATCAAGGAACGCCTGTCGACCATCGCCGACGAGTACGGCGGCCAGATCGACGTGACCTACTCCGAGCCGGCGTGCAGCCACTCCGGCCTTCCCACTCCCGAGACGAACACCACCCGCTGCTTTCCGCAATACCTCGGCGGCGGCGTGGACATTGCGCCGGATCTGGAGTGGTTCAACAAATACGTCGTCACCGATGTGATTGCCACCGACCGCACCGGCGGGGCGCCCGACCAGGTCGCACGCTATGAGTACCTGGGCGACGCCGCCTGGCACTTCGACGACGACAACGGCCTGGTCCCCGAGGAGGAGAAGACCTGGTCGCAGTGGCGAGGTTACGGCCAGGTGCGGGTGATGACCGGCGGCACGGGCGAGGATGGTCTGGTCACCCAGGAAGACACCTACTTCCTGCGCGGCATGGACGGCGACCGCCTCAACGAGAACGGCGGCACCAAGGACGTGTCCGTCGCCCTCCCGTCCGGAGAGGGCGACCCGATCACCGACCACCCCGCCACCCAGGGCTTCGCCTACCGCACCGTCACCTACGACGGCGTCGACGGCAACGTCCTGGAGAAGACCGTTTCCCGGCCCTGGCATCACGAGACCGCCAGCGACGTCCGCGACTGGGGCACCATCACCGCCGACCTCACCGGCACCGCCCGCACCACCACCTGGACCTCACTCGACGACGGCGGCGGCAGTCAGTGGCGCACCACCCGCACCGACACCGAATTCGACACCGTCGCGGGACGTGTCACCGAGGTCAACGACCTCGCCGACATCGCCATCTCCGACGACGACCGGTGCACGCGCACCACCTACGCCACCAACACCGACGCCAACCTCCTCACGCTGCCCGCCCGCACCGAGACCGTCGCCGTTGCCTGCACCGCCATCCCCGACCGCGCCGACGACGTCATCGCCGACGAGCGGTACGCCTATGACGGCCGTGGCCACGGACAGGCCCCCACCGCCGGCAACGTCACCGCCACCGCCGTCCTCAAAGACCACGATGGCACCACCGCCACCTACCTCGAATCCGGCGCCACCTACGACGCCTACGGCCGACAGCTCACCACCACCGACCTCACGGCCAACCTCACCGTCACCGGCTCCACCCTCACCCGCACCCCCCGCACGGACGGCCGCACCACCACCACGGCCTACAACGCCACCACCGGACACGCCACCACCGTCACTCAGACCACACCGCGCGCCAACCCGAACCTGGCCTCCTCCACCCAGGTGACCACCATCACGTATGACGTCAGACGTGGCCTGCCGACCCGCATTACGGACACCAACAACCGCAGCACCAACCTGGCCTACGACGCGCTGGGCCGCTCCAGTGCCGTCTGGCTGCCCGACCGGGCGCCCATCGACGAGGCGACCTACCAGTTCACCTACCGCATCGAGGAGGAACAGCCGGTCGCGGTCACCACGTACGCGCCGAACACCAACGGCGGTTACCAGGTCTCCCACGTGCTGATGGACGGTTTCCTGCGCGAGCGCCAGTCGCAGCGACCCGGGCCGGAAGGCGGCCGCCTCCTCACGGACACCTTCTACGACGGCCGCGGGCTGGTCGCCAGAACCTTCGAGACCTACTACAACGAGGATCCGCCGGAACGGTCGATCTTCCTGCCCGAGAACGCCCTCAACGTCGAATCCCAGACCCGCCACACCTACGACGCTCTCGGCCGGGAAACCGAGGCTCAGCATCTCAGGGGCAACGGGGAGAGCACCGACCTGCTGGCCAACACCCGTATCAGCTACCACGGCGACAGCACCACTACGGTGCCGCCCGTGGGCGCCACCACCACGACCACACTTCTTGACGCCCGCGGCCAGACAACAGAACTCCGCCAGCATCACGCGCGTTCCGCGGACTCCGCCTACGACACCACGCGCTACGCCTACACGCCGGCGGGCCAGCTTGCCGAGGTCACCGACCCCGCCGGGACCCGGTGGACCTACACCTACGACCAGCTCGGCCGCACCACCTCCACCACCGACCCGGACGCCGGCCAGACAGAGAACACTTACAACGATCGCGGTGAACTCACCACCCGCACCAACGCGCGGGACATCACCCTCGCTTACGTCTACGACGGCCTCGGCCGACAGACCGAACTCAGAGAAGGCAGCGCGACCGGAACACTGCGCGCTCAGTGGGTCTACGACACCGTCTCCCGCAGCGAAGGCCAGCTCGCTCGGTCCATCCGCTACCACAACGGAGCGGCGTACACCAACGAAGTCCCCAGTACGACGCGCTCTACAGGGCCCTCATCAGCCGGGTCACCATCCCCGAATCCGAGGGGCACCTGGCCGGCACCTACGAGTCGCGTACGTCGTATCTGGAGTTCATCGACTTGGTGGGCGGCGTCTCCCATCCCGCGGCAGGCGACCTGCCCAGCCAGGCAACGTCCTACACGTACGACGAGACCCAACGCCTCATCGAAACCCTCGGCTCAGGCTCCGGCTACGAAGCCGACGTCACCTACGACTTCCTCGGCAGGCCCGACACCTTCGAGCTGAGCCAGGGCCAAGGCACGCCGGTCACCGAGATCAGCAACGACTGGGAGCGGGGCACCAACCGCCTCTCCACCATGGACGTCGTCTCCCTCAGTACGGAGAGCACTGAGCGGTCCGAGACCTACACCTATGACCAGGCGGGCAACATCCTGTCGATCGCCGAGGTCTCCGGGGCCGAGAACGACGTGCAGTGCTTCCAGTACCCTCTCTGACATCGTTGGGTGAGACGCCCCGAATTGATCAGATATTGTGGGCGGGCACGACAGGAGCATCGCCCGTATGACCAGCAGCAAGCCTTCCGAGCAGGATCCCGCGCCGCGGCCGAGGC
>NZ_JAVREL010000016.1:0-168888 GCF_031845365.1 Streptomyces litchfieldiae | reverse complement strand
CGCCTCGGCCGCGGCGCGGGATCCTGCTCGGAAGGCTTGCTGCTGGTCATACGGGCGATGCTCCTGTCGTGCCCGCCCACAATATCTGATCAATTCGGGGCGTCTCACCCAACGATGTCAGAGAGGGTTGAGCGGATCGGCGATCAGGCCCGGGGAGTTGACCGACACCTGGCTGCCGCCGGTGGTCCCGACGACGGTGCCCGCCGCGTTGGTCCAGGAGCGGCCCGCGTCGGTGCTGCGGACGTGGACCGTGTCGTGGTTGGTGAGCTTGCCTTTTAACCTGTGGGTGGCCTGATCGTGGTCGGTGTCGTGGTGGTGGTTACGCTCCGGTGGTGACTGGCGCTTGGTCTGATATGGATGTGTGGAGGCATGCTGATCTGCTCGTTGAGGAGGGGCGCCTGGTGATTGACCGTCCTGGCGGAACCTCTCATCCGGGGCACCCTGAGTTCGTCTATCCCGTGGACTACGGATACATCGACGGAACACGGGGTGGAGACGGAGAAGGCGTCGATGTGTGGGTCGGTACGGGACCGGCCGCGTACGTCACCGCCGTGGCGTGCACGATTGACCCGTTCAGGAAAAATGCCGAGGTCAAACTGTTCTGGCGCTGCACGCCCGAGCAGATCGACCAGGTCGAGGACTTCTACGCTCCACAGCCTCAGGCCGGACTGATCATCCGTCGGCCCGGGTTGTGATCCTCAGCCGGTGCGCCGTGGCTTGGTCCCTTGCTTGTGGTGGGTGGGGCCGCTGAACGCCTGTCCAGTGGCGAGGACTCTGCCGACGTTGTGACGGGTGGCGCGGCGCCGGTTCCTGGCTCCGGGCGGCGGCCGGGGCCGGACCGGGAAGGTTTCGGTGCACCGGCTGGGGATGCGGCAGTCGGGCGGATGTTCCTGAACCCCCGCCGGACCCGTGCTGGGGTAAGCCGTTCGGGCGGGGCCGGCTTCTCCCAGGGGTGCCGCAGGTCCTGGACGAGCGGCCGGGCGAGCCTGAGCTGGGTGTGTGCGGCGATGACGAGCCAGGTCCAGCGGTCGGCGGCTTGTGAGCTGCGAAGCTTCGGGACGGTCCAGCCCAGGGTCTGCTTCATCATGCGGAACGTGTGCTCGACGTCGAACCGTCGCAGGAACGCCTGCCAGCAGCGGTCGACGTCCGCTGTGGTGGCGCCGGTCTTCGACCACCACAGCCACAGCGGCTTCGGGGCGGCGCCGGAGGGCAGGTGGGAGACCTCCAGCCGGATCACCGTGCCCTCGATGATGGGCAGGTCGGCCGCGTGGTCGATCCAGGCAGCCCGGCGGGTCAGCCGCGGGTGGAGCCGGTCCCAGGCCCGGGCCGTCGCCTTGCCGTAGAGGCGGGTACCGGTCACGGTCACCACGCGCTCCGGGCCCCAGGTGTCGGGCAGGCCGAAGACGAACTCGCTGCCGTGCTTGGGCGGCCGGCCGACCTTGGGGTCGTAGACCCGCGGCGGCGTCGGCCGTCGCATCACACGGTCCGACCGCGTCCGGCCCAGGATCTCGACGGGCAGATCGGCCAGCAAGTGAGCCAGGCGCGGCGCGTCGTAACCGGCATCGACCACGACCAGGACATCTGGGTCGCCGTCCGTCCACTGGCCCGCGGTGACCAGCCGCTCGACGACCTCCCGGAGCTGCGCGGTGGTCACCGCCGCGACGTCGGCGCCGGGCGCCAGCCGCACGGCGTCCAGGATCGCCGTCCACGACGTCCGCCCGGTCTCCAGCGCGGCGACGACCGAGTACGGCCAGCCGGGGATCATCAGGTGCTTGTTCTCGCCGTATCCGTAGGTGTGGCAAAAGCACCGGTCAGGGGCGGTGTCCGCGTCGGGGCGCAGCCACGGGGAGACGTCCACCACCAGGACCAGGCGGCCGTCGGCCGCCTTCGGCAACGGCACGGAGACCAGGGCCCGCCGCAGCCGGCCCACGTCCACGCGTCCTTGGTTCAGCCCGTCGTACAAAGCGCCGTGCCCCCGGCGATGTTCCGGGGCCAGGGCAAGCCCGACCAGTGTCTTCACCGGCCCGTCTGCACACAGCATGGCGTCGGTGAGTTCGAACAAGGCGTCCGCACGCGCGGTCAGCGACGCGTACAGCTCGGCCCGGAAGCGTGACAGCAGCGCGAACGGCTCACGCCCGACGTCCTGATACAGCAGACTCACCCTCACGGCCTTCGTTGATTCGGTCGCCTCTGTGACGGAGCACAGGATCAGACGAAGGCCGTTCTCGCGTCCGGCGGATCCCTCCGCGAGTGATCAAGTTCGAGGGACCATTCGACCAGGGACGTTAAAAGGCAAGGTGAGAAGCTGTTTGAGAACCCGACCAGGGCACCGAATCGAAGGGCAGGCATGTGCACACTGCGTCTACTACAGTGCCTTGTGGGCCGTGACTGGCGCTGAGGTGGAGTACCACCGGGGAGCGGCCTGACGAGAGGTCGATGCCGTGCGCCTGGGCGAGTGGTCAGCAACGCCTGGGAGGCAATGATGTCTACGACTCGGACGGCCCAGCTCATGGAGGGCGCTGGCCTCGCCCGGCGCATCATCGAGGAGACCGCCACCAAGGCGGCCGAGATCTCACGGTTCACAGGGACCGCGCCTTGTCTGGCGACGGTGCTGGTGGGCGAGGATCCCGCCTCGGTCACCTACGTTCGCATGAAGCGGGCCCGATGCGCGAAGGCCGGCATCCAGTCCCGCCATATCCCTCTGCCCAGCACCACCACGACTGTGGAACTGGTTGACACGATCGCCGCGCTGTCCAGGGATCCGGGCGTGCACGGCATCCTGCTCCAGCACCCGTGTGGCCCACATATCGACGAGCGGGCGGCGTTCGAGGCCATCTCTCCGGAGAAGGACGTCGACGGGGTCACTATGCACTCCTTCGCCGCGATGAGCTTCGCACTGCCGGGCTTCGTGTCCTGCACACCCGGCGGGATCATGCAGCTGCTGGACGCGTACGACGTCGAACTCGCTGGCAAACACGCCGTCGTGGTCGGCCGCAGCGCCATCCTCGGCAAGCCGGTCGGGATGCTCCTGCTCGCGAAGGATGCCACGGTGACGTACTGCCACTCCCGCACCACGGACCTACCAGCGATCGTGCGCGAGGCGGACATCGTGGTAGCGGCCGTGGGACGGCCCCGGCTGATCCGCGGCGAGGACATCAAGCCCGGCGCGGTGGTGCTCGACGCCGGGTACAACCCGGGCAACGTCGGCGATGTGGACTTCGACGCCGCTCGCACCCGTGCCCGCTTGATCACGCCCGTTCCGGGTGGAGTCGGGCCGATGACCATCGCCGTCCTGCTGGCACAAACCGTGCAAGCTGCCGAGAACCAGCTCGGACTCCAAGAACGCTGAATCCAAACTCGGATCGACCCCGATGAGAGTCGGCGCCCACCGCCACGATGTCGATGATGACTGGTGAGACAGCCCTGTCAGGTACAGGGCTCGGGCGCCGGCTGATCGGACGGCGTGGGCTGGATCGGAGTCTTCTTCGTCCAGGCGATGGCGGTTCTTTTGCGGGTGAGGCGCCTGGTCATGAGGGTGATGAGGGCCCAGGTCAGGTGCGCTTCGGATTGCTCGGGCAGCCTCTCGTAGTCTCTGGCGTTGCGTCGGGCGTTCATCAGCCAGCCGATTGTGCGCTCAACGCGCCAGCGGCGGGGGAGAACGATGAAGCCCCTGGCGCCCTTGGGGCGGGAGACAGTTCGCAGGGTGAGCCAGAGGCGGTCCTCGGCCCAGCCGACCAGAGCGCCGGCGTAGGCGGAATCGGCCCAGACCTGGGTAATCTGCGGGTGGGTGAGACGAAGCCGCCAGAGGACTTCTTTGGCCGCGGGGCAGTAGCCCTCATCGGCGCGGCCAGCGCCGAACGTGGTCCGGCTGGACCCCGCCGACCTCGATGCGGTTCTCGTCAAGTCCGTTAGCGATCCGCAGACAGTTCCCGGCGAAGGCAAACTCCACCGCCACGGTTCCAGCCGCCAGGTCACGGCCTGCTGGCCGCCACTCAAGGAGCGCGACCTCGCGCAGTTCCTGGCCAACGAACGACTCAAGGCGCTCATCGCGCTGAGACCACTGGGGCGTCAGCTCGAACCACTCCCACCCGGCGATGCCCACCGCGGTGTCGATCGTGTCCCAGCCGATCGAGAGCTCGTCGAGCTTCCCGTGGCAGACCTCCACCTGGACGCCGTCGAAGTCCAGTACCACTGGGCAGTCGGAGAACCAGTCCCCGTCCTCGGCGAAACGCACCACGGCGAAGCCGGTCAACCGCCTACCGGCGAGCGTCGCCAGACGTGATCCGTGCGCCTGCCGAATCGCCTCGAACCCGACCAGGAAGGACGGCTCGAAACCGGAGATCCCCATGTCCACAGCCTGAGTCTCTCGGCCTTCTGTCCAAACGGCCAACACATATCGACCCGCAGGGATCCTCCGAGCCACTTGACGGATCGGATTCCACAGAAAGGGCGGGAAGTCCGCGGGCAGGCCCGCCATTTCGCCCCGTTGTCAACGATGTAGCGGATGGCGTCGACGATGGTGCGCCGCGGCCACTTCTCCGGCCTCCCGCCGGCCCTGGTCCGGCAGGCCGGGACCGGCAGGAGCGGCTCGATCAGTGCCCACTCCGCGGCGGTGGTGTCGGAGGGATAGCGGCGGCGGCGCACGTGCGGTTCACCGCGATCGGCGGGCGGTGACCAGCATGTCGAGCGAGGCGCGGACGCCGTTGAGCTGGGCGAGGACCAGGCGGACCCATTCGTCGTCCGGGTGCAGGGAGGCGTGCGGGGCGATCGTGCCGGTGATCAGCCGGCCGATCTCGGTCAGCTTCCGGCGGAAAAGCGCCCGCTCGTATGCCTTCAGCTCCAGCAGGTCCCCGCAGAACTGGTAGCCGTCCGCGTGGGTCCAGATCAGCGGGGGCAGGCCCTCGGCCGCGGCGATGTCCCTCAGCTCGGCCAGACCCCGGCGGAGCTGGGAGACCGAACGTAGTAGTAGCCGCTGCTGTGGGCGTCCATGACGAGGTGGAGCCGGCCGTCGGTGGGCGAGACCCCGGCGGAGATGACGTTGTGGGAGTTGTTGGCGCTGAGCGTGTGGCCGACGCGGACGGTGGCCCAGGTGGTGGAGCCGAGAGCGCGGCGGGCGACGACGGCGTTGCGGTCGCCGGTGTACCAGACGGCGTACTGGTGGCCGTTGTGGGTGAGCAGGCCGTTCTTCTGGAAGGCGTTGTTGTTGACCAGGCCGTCGTAGGAGGCGAAGTAGATGGCGGCAGGGTCGAGCAGGGTGCTGCCCCGGTGAGTAGCGAACGGGCCGGCCGCCGCGGCGGCGGCCGGGCGGTGGCCGGCCGGGAGTCCGGCCAGGGTGGCGGCGCCGAGGGCACCGCGGACGACGGTTCTGCGGCTCGGGGCGAGGGACATCGTGGGACTCCTCGTGGGGGATTCAGGCGCGTGAAAGGTTTCAACGAGCGCCCCTTCCCGGAAGGTAGGAGCGGAGGCGCGACGGGTCAAGGGTCCGGCCCGCTGACCGGCGCCGTTGTGCCCCGATGAGGGAACTACGCTGCGCTGCATGCGGATTGAGATACGCGAGATGACCGACGCGGATATCGAGGGGGTCGGGCGGGCCCGGATCGAGGGCTGGCGGCACGCCTACCGGGGCGTGGTGCCCAAGGACTTCCTGGACGGGATGCGGCCGGAGCTGTTCGCGGCCCGGCTGCGGGCGGCGCTGCCCGCCGAGCCGCCGGGGCGCGTTCACCTGGTCGCCGACCTGCGGGGCACCGGGGTGATCGGCTGGGCGCACCCGGGCACCTATCGGCCGGACGAGACCGTCGACAAGGAGGAGGAGGAAACGGAGAACTGGGGGGAGCTGTACGCCCTTTACTTAGTGCCCCGGTACATCGGCGCCGGGGTGGGCCGGGCGCTGCTCGACGCGTCCACGCGCTGGCTGGCCGGACAGGGGCACCGGCGGATGCGGCTGTGGGTGCTGCGGGAGAACGCCCTCGGCCGCGGCTTCTACGGGCGGTCCGGACTGGTGCCGGACGGTGCCGAGCGGTCGGAGGTCCTCGCGGGGGCCACGATCGACGAGGTCCGGTACTCCTGCCTGCTGACGGAGGAGGGCGCCATCCTGAAGTGACGCGCGCCACACCGAGAGAGGCGGACCCGGGGGTGGCGCCCCGGTTACCCGCGAGTTAGCCTGCTCATCAGAGCGGTTGTCCGCTCAGGCGGTTTGGTGACGCAGCCGTCAGGAGCGCCGTCGGTCCGGCGCTCGCCGCACGACTTCACCGGCAGGCCCCCGGGACGGGGCCGCCGCGGCCCCCTGCCGACAGCTCTGCTCGGCCTTGTCGTCACCCTGGAGTCCGCGATGGATGTCTCCGCCCCCGATCCACGTCCCGTTCCGCTGCCCACCGTCGCCGTCGTCGGCCTCGGTACCATGGGCACCGGCATCGCCGAGACCCTGGCCCGTTCCGGCCGCGGGGTCATCGGCATCGACATCAGCGACACCGCCGCCCGCCGGGCCGTGGCCGCCCTGGACGCCGCCACCGCCCGCTCGCTCGCGCGGGGCCGCCTCACCGAGGAGCGGCGCCGCGAGATCCTGGGCCGGCTGCGGGTGTTCTCCGACCTGCGCGCCGCGGCGGACGCCGATCTCGTCATCGAGGTGGTCCCCGAGGACTACGCGCGCAAGCTCGCCGTCCTCACCGAACTCGACGGCATCGTCAAAGCGACGGCCATCCTGGCCACCGGCACCAACGCGCTGCCCGTCACCCGCCTCGCCGCCGGCACCGCGCACCCCGAGCGCGTGGTCGGCCTGCACTTCTTCCATCCGGCCCCGGCGATGAAGCTGGTCGAGATCGTGTCCTGCGTCCTCACCGCGCCCAACGCCGTGGCCGCCGTCGCCGAACTCGCCCGTGACCTGGGCAAGGAGCCCCTGTTCGCCGGGGACCGGCCCGGACTCGTCGCCGATGGGCTGCTGTTCGGCTACCTCAACCAGGCCGCCGCCATGTACGAGTCGCGCTACGCCACCCGCGAGGACATCGACGCCGCGATGCGGCTGGGCTGCGGGCTGCCGATGGGCCCGCTCGCCCTGCTCGACCTGATCGGCATCGACACGGCGCGCACCGTTCTGGAAGCGCTGCACGAACGCTCCGGGGACCGGCTGCACGCCCCCGCGCCCGTGCTCGGCCAGCTCGCCGAGGCCGGGATGACCGGACGCAAGGCCGGCCGCGGCTTCTACACCTACCGGGAACCGGACAGCGCCGCCGTCGTGCCGGACGCCCTCACCCCCGGCGCGGAACCGGTCGCGGCCGAGCCGCGCCCGGTGGCGGCCGTCGGCGTCGTCGGCTCGGGCACCATGGCCGCCGGGATCGCCCAGGTCTTCGCCGGGGCCGGCTACCCGGTGGTCCTCACCGGCCGCGACCAGCGGAAGACGCTGGCCGCGCTGGACCGGATCGCCGCCTCGCTGGGCCGCTCGGTGGCGCGCGGCCGCCTCTCGGCCGGCGACCGCGACGCGGCCCTGGCCCGGATCGTTCCCGCCGGCTCGCTGGACGCGCTCGCCGACGTGAACCTGGTGGTCGAGGCCGTCGTCGAGGAACTGCCCGTCAAACAACGGCTGTTCGCCGCCCTGGACGGCGTCTGCCAGCCCGGCGCGGTGCTCGCGACCACCACCTCCTCGCTGCCGGTCATCGCCTGCGCGCGGGCCACCGGCCGCCCGGCGGACGTCATCGGCATGCACTTCTTCAACCCCGCTCCGGCGATGAAGCTGGTGGAGGTCGTGCGCACCGTGCTCACCGGCGACGCCGCGCACGCCACGGTCCGGTCCGTGTGCCGGGCCCTGCGCAAGCACCCGGTGGACTGCCGCGACCGCGCGGGCTTCATCGTTAACGCGCTGCTGTTCCCGTACCTGAACAACGCGGTGAAGATGGTCCAGGACCACTACGCCACGCCGGACGCCGTCGACACCGCGATGAAGCTCGGCGGCGGCTACCCGATGGGCCCGTTCGAGCTGCTGGACGCCGTTGGACTCGATGTGTCGCTGGCCATCGAGGACGTGCTGCACAAGGAGTTCCGCGATCCCTCGCTCGCCCCGGCCCCGCTGCTGCGCCAGCTCGTGGCCGCCGGCTGCCTGGGCCGCAAGACCGGCCGCGGCTTCCACGAGTACCCCGCGCGCGTCTGAGCACGTGATACGCGCGCGCACCGGAAGTGGCCCATGCAGTACGTTCGCTCCATGGCCCAGCCCGCGAAGACCGTTCGCCCACAGATCTCGTCCCAGCGCCTGAAGGTGCGCCGCCAGCTCGCGGCGGCGGCGATGGAGCTTTTCGCGACCAAGGGCTACGAGGCCACGACGGTGGACGAGATCGCCGCCACGGCGGGGCTGGCCAGACGCACCTTCTTCCGGCACTTCCGGTCCAAGGAGGAGGCGATCTTCCCGGACCACGACGACACGCTCGTGCGCGCGGAGGCGGTGCTGGAGGCCGCCCCCGCCCACGAGAACCCCATCGACACGGTGTGCCGCGGCATCAAGGAGGTCATGAAGATGTACGCGGCCTCCCCCGCCGTGTCGGTGCAGCGCTACCGGCTGACCCGCGAGGTGCCGGCCCTGCGGGAGCGGGAGATCGCCTCGGTGGCCCGTTACGAGCGGCTCTTCACCCGTTATCTGCTGGGCCAGTTCGACGAGAGCTCGCACAACGGCGACGAGCCGCTGCTCGCCGAGGTCGCCGCCGCCGCCGTGGTCACCGCGCACAATCACGTGCTGCGGCGCTGGCTGCGCCGCGAGGGACAGGGCGATGTGGAGGCCGAGCTGGACCACGCCTTCGCCATCGTCCGCCGCACCTTCGGTGCGCTGCCCGCCATCGCCGAGGCGGCGCCGGCCGCCGTCTCCTCCGCGCAGGGCGAGGTGCTGGTGACCGTGGCCCGGACCGACGCGCCGCTCAGCGAGGTCATGCGCACGATCGAACAGGCCCTGCACCACCGGTCGTAGCGCGGGCCGCGGACGTGTCGCGGGCGGGATCAGGCGCGGCGGGCCAGCAGGTAGGCCCGGCGGGTCTCGGCCTCGTGGGCGTAGGGGGCGCGTTCCATGCGCATCTCCACGGTGAACCCGGCCGTTCCGAGCAGTCCCGCGATGTGCGCGGGGTCGAGGAAGCGGAAGTCGACGTCCACCTCGTGCCCCCACCACTCGTCCAGGTGCCGGATCTCCTCGCCGACGTGGAAGGAGAGGAGCAGCAGTCCGGACGGGCGCAGGACGCGCCGCGCCTCACCGAAGGCGCGGCCGAGGTCGCCGGGACGCAGGTGGATGATCGTGTAGAAGGCGACAACGGAGCCGAACTCGCCGTCCTTCGCGGGCAGTTCCAGCAGGTCGCCGTCCCGGAACTCCACCTGCCCGAACCGGCTTCGGCGGCCTCGATCATGCCCGGTGACAGATCGATCCCCACCGTGCGCGCCCCGTTCGGCGAGCCAGGCGGCCACATGCCCCGGGCCGCAGCCGAGGTCGGCGATCGCGGCGTCCCGTTCGGTCTGTTCCAGGAGGGCGGCGAGAAGCCCGGTCCAGCGGCTTCCCGGCGAGCTCGTCGTGCAGCCGGGCCGCGTACTCCTCGGCCACGGTGTCATAGCTGCGGCGCACGGAGTCGTGCCGCGCGTGATCAGTCACGCGGGTCCTCCTGGGTGAGGTGGGTGACGAGGCCGGGGAGCGCGACGTCGATGGGGTGGTCGAACGCCTCGGCGGCCGCTTCGAGCGCGGACTCCCGCTTCGTTCCCGGCCACAGGTGGGTGAGCATGAGCCGGGCGACGCCCGCCTCGCGGGCATAACGGCCGGCCAGCCGTGCCGTCAGCAGATGGGCGGCGTCGGCGGCCGGCACCTCGTGGACGTAGGTGGCCTCCGACAGGAACAGGTCGGCGCCCCGGGCCAGACGCGGGATGTCGGGGCTCGGCCCGGTGTCGCCGGTGTAGGCGAACACGGCGTCCGGCGTGGTCAGCCGGATGCCGGCGTTGGGCACGAAGTGCGGCAGGAGCCAGGTGGCGGTCGTGAAGGGACCGATGTCGAACCGGTCGCCGGGCCGGAACTCGTGGAGGGTGTACGCGTCCGCGAGCATGCGCGGCTTGTCGAGCGCGAGAACGGCGTCGACCGCGCCGTGCGGGGCATAGACCGGCAGGGCGGGCGGCGGGGCCTCGCCCAGAGCCCGGGCGCGCAGCAGCGGGTTGAGGTCGGCGCAGTGATCGGGATGCCCGTGGCTGATCAGCACGGCGTCGACGGCGTCGACCGTACCGTGGTCGAGCAGACGCGGCAGCGTGGCGTACCCGGGGTCGATGAGCAGCCGGAATCCGGCGTACTCGACGAGGTAACCGCTGCACGCCTGCGCCGCGGTGGGCCACGCGCCACAACCACCCAGCACCGTCAGTCGCATGGCACCGGACACTAGCGCCGCGCCCGGCCCCGGGCAGGCGAATATCCGGCCGCCGGCAACGCCCCCCACTGCGCCACCTGGCATGGTGAACGCACCGGCAGCGTCTGGCAGTTACCGGCACCCGTTGTGGTTCCGCGGTGGGGAGCGGATCCTCGCGAGCCGGGGGCGGATGCGCGTCGTTCGCCGACCGCTCGACCGCGGCTGCCGCGCCGGGGCACCCCGCCGTGCCCCGGCGCTTTCAGCGGCGGCCCAGCACCTCCGCGACGCGGATGAACCCGTCCGTGCCATGGCCCAGTCCGATGACGCGGCGCGCCATGCCCTCCGCCGCCCGCATCACGCCCGCGTCTATGCCATGGGCCTCGGAGGTGTGGACGATGTGGGCCATGGACGACACCGCCGAGGTGATCGGATTGCCGTCGCCGGAGAAACTGCCGCTGTCCACTTCCTCCGCGAGCCCCTCGAAGATCGGCGGCAGGATCGCGCCGATGCCCTGGGCGAACGGGGCCAGCTCGCGCGCGGTGACGCCCTCCGCCCTCGCCACCGCCAAGGCGTGCGCATAGCCCGCCATCGCGGTCCAGAAGATGTCCAGCAGCGCGATGTCGTAGGCCGCCGCCCGGCCGATCTCCTCGCCGAGGTGGGTGTGGGTGCCGCCCAGCGCGTCCAGCACCGGCCGGTGCTCCCGGTAGAGCTCCTCCGGGCCGCTGTGGATGAACACCGCGTCCGGCGTTCCGATCGTGGTGGTCGGCGTCATGATGGCGCCGTCCAGGTACCGGATGCCGTGCCCGGCCGCCCAGGCCGCGGTGTCCCGGGCCCGGTCCGGGGTGTCGGCGGTCAGGTTCACCAAGGTGCGCCCCTTGAGCGCGTCGGTGACCGCGTCGCGCCGCACGATGGCGTCCGCCGCGTCGTAGTTCACCACGCAGATCACGGTCAGCGCGCTCGCGGCGACCGCCTCCTCGACCGATCGGGCGCCGACCGCGCCTCGTTCGACCAGCTCGCGGTCCCGGCCGGGCGTCCGGTTCCAGACGGTGGTCCGCAGGCCGGCGTCCAGGAACGCCCCGGCGAGGGCCCGGCCCATCGGCCCCAGACCGAGCACGGTGACGGCAGACTGTTCGGAGCGGGTGGACATGATTCAACTCCCGTGGAAAATCGACAAACAGTAACGAATGGGGCGAAGATGACGCGCAGTCGTGCCCAGGACACGAACGTCTGCGGAGTGACCGCCGCGATCGCCGTGATCGACGGCAAGTGGAAGACGGTTCTTCTCTGGCAGTTGGAGTCCGGCCCGCACCGCCCCGGCGAGCTGCGCCGACGGCTGCCGGGCCTCACGGAGAAGGTGCTGACTCAGGCCCTCCGCGAGATGGAGGCCGATGGACTGGTGCACCGGGAGGTGCACGCCGGGCTACCGCTGAAGACGGTCTACTCCCTGACCGCCTTCGGCCGCGAGCTCTCGGAGGCGTTGGCCCCTCTCTCCGACTGGGGCCATCGCCGCCTGGAGAAGCTCGCCGAGGCCCGATCGGCCTCCTGAACCATCGCCGTCCTCCGTCTCACACGATCCGGCGCGGCCCCGCGACCGCCCAGCACCAGATTCGCCCCGCCACCGCCCGGCGACAAGTACCCACAAAAAAGTGGCTACCGCCGGCGGCGCGGCGTCCGCCACGAGCGGCGCCGACGGGAGCGCCCGGTGTCCGAGAGGGCGCGGGCGCCCAGCTCACCGGCCGGGCGCCAGGGGACGTCGGAGGAGGACAGCGGGCTCTTGCGTTCGGCCTGGGCCTTGATCTCGTAGTGGGATTCCTGGGCGGACGAGTGGTACAGCGAGTCGTAGGTCCCGACGATCACCTGGAACGCGTCCCTGGCGGTCCCCCGGCGCCGGACACGGGCCGCGAGCCAGCCGAAGGAGCCCATGACCACGGCGAGGCAGCCGGTGATCACCAACAGGGAAACCAGCTCGTTCACGTCGTCATCTCTCCCTCGGCGGCGGCCCGTTGATAACGGTGCGGCGGATCCGCACGATGCCGGCGTCCAGGTCCACCTGGACGGGCGGCTCCTCGGCCGGCCGGACGCATCTGCGGACCCGCTCCTGCTCCATGGCGCGCCGCAGCGCTTGTGATCCGGGATCGCCCTCCCGCATGAGGTCGGCACCGATGGACGACAGTCCCTTGCCCTTGCGCCAGTGGACCCAGCCCCGCGCCTCCATCGCCAGCAGCAGACGGTCGGCCAGGAAGACGGCCGCCGCGCTCCCGGCGACGAGCCACGCCGCGTGCACCATGCCCCTCAAACGCGCACGGGCGCGCGCGGGTTCCGCCAGAGGTACCGAAGCGCGCTCAGGAAGTCGCCTTGAGTCGTGCCTCGGCCTCGGCCGGGGTGTCGTAGCAGCCGGGGCGGGCCACAAGGACGGAGTCGAAGTAATAGCCCTGCGCGTCGTCCGGTTCGTCGTCGGCCGCGAACGGCCGCCAGAGGCTCAGCAGCAGGTCGGGGGCGATGAACGAGGCGTCGTCGTCCGGGTCTTCCTCGACCCTGGTGTGTGCGCGCAGGAGCGTGACCACCTCGCGTGCCGGCGGCCCGAACACGTCCACGCCGCGGAAGCCGACCCGGTCCGTCGGGGTCTCGGGGCGCCCGATCTCGATCGCTATCAGCTCGTCGCGCACGCATTCGATGCTGATCATCAGCCCGCTCGGGCGGAAGACATGCTGCCCCGGCCGGTCGGAGGACGAGGGCGCGGCGGGATCACGAAGCGAGTCCAGGGCGGCGCCGGCCTCGTGCCGGGACATCCCGATCCGCAGCGGGCCGACGCCGGTGGGCGGGGCGAGGTGGAAATCCATGCGGGCATGATGCCAAGCGGCACTGTCAGCGGGGGTTTCACGGGGACGCCTCGCCCCGCAGAACGGAGTGGGCGGCGCCGAGACGTTCGGTGTCCGCGCGGTCCGAGCCGTCGCCGGAGACCGCGTCGGCCCAGGTGAGCAATCGGGACAGCCGGCGGTCCGCCGCGGCCGTGACGACGCGGGGTTTTCCGAGGACGACGTCTCCGCTGGTCCCGTCGATGGTGATGAGCACGCCCTCCGGAACGGTGTGCTCACCCGCCCGCACGCGGGCGTTGGGAACGTCAACGGTGAGTCGCGCGGCCGCGACGACGGCGGGTTTGCCCATCGCTCGCGCGACCACGGCCGCGTGGCTGGCCGGGCCGCCGCTGGCGGTGACGACTCCCGCGGCGGCGGCCAGGCCGTGCAGATCGAGCGGGGAGGTGTGCGGACGGACCAGGATGACCGGACCGTCCATGGCCATCCGGGCGGCGCTGTCGGCCGTGGTCGCCACCCTGCCGGTCGCGACCCCCGGGCAGGCGCCGAGCCCTCGGGTGAGGACGCCGATTCCGCCGGATGTGTCCACGCGCGGTGTGCGAGCGCGCTGAAGGTGCCGTGCCGAGACCCGGAGCAGTGCCTCGCCGCGGCTGATGACGCCCTGGTCGGCCAGGTCGACCGCGACGCGGACGGCGGCGCGCCCGGCGAGACCGCCGGGCCGCACCTGAAGGAGCCACAGTTGGCCGCTCTCGAAGGTGAACTCGACTTGGCAGATGTCGCGGTAGTGCTCCTCGACCCGGCGCAGGGCGTCGTGGAGGTCGGCCCACACCGCCGGTTCCCGGTCGGCCAGTTCGGACAGCGGCCGGGTCGCGGACCGCCCGGAGACGACGTCCTCCCCCTGGCGAACAAACAGCACCTCGCCGAACGGAACGTCCTCGCCCGTATTGGGGTCGCGGCTGAACGCGACGCCCGTGCCGCTGCGGCTGTCGCGATTGCCGAACACCATGGCCTGCACGGTGACGGCGGTGCCGAGTTCGTGCGGAATGTCGTGCAGGACGCGGTAGGTGGTGGCGCGCGGCGCGTTCCACGACGAGAACACGGCGGTGACGGCCAGTTCCAACTGCCGCCCGGCGTCGTCCGGGACGGGCCGCCCGGTCCGTTCCCGGACGAGGGCCTCGACCCGGTGAATCGCGTCGGCGAGGCCCATCTCCCCGGCTCCGGTGTCGCGTTCGGTCGCCGCGCGGGTGACGGCGTCCAGGCGCTCCGGCGGCACCCCGAGGACCGTGGCGGCGAAGCCGGACAGGAACCGCAGACGCGCGTCCAGCGCGAACCGCCGATCGCCGGTCTCGGCGGCCAGCCGCTCGGTGGCCCGCGTGGTGAGGCCGACGTTGAGGACGGTGCTCATCATGCCGGGCATCGACACGCTGCCTCCCGAGCGGACCGACACCGCCAAGGGCCGCCCCGGCCCGCCGAGGCGCCGTCGCGAGGCGGCCTCCAGATCGCGGACGGCGGCCGCCAGTTCACCGTCGAAGCCGTCCGGGAGCCGCCCGTCACGAAGGAACGCGCGGCACGCCGCGGTGCCGATGACGAACCCGGGCGGCACGGGCAGACCGAGGCGTCGCAACGTGACGAGGCCGTGCCCCTTGCCGCCGAGGACGCTCGCGGTCGCGTCAACTCCCGCCGAGAGCGGGTGGATCCAGGTCATCGGTAGCGCGGTTCGGTGGCGTGCCACGGCCGTGGAATGCCCAGGGTGGCGAGCAGGTCCTCGTGGAGCTGGAACCAGACGGTGTGGTACGAGTCGGTGCTGTCCGTGACATGGGCGCGCGAGCCGGACCGGGCGCGGGCGAGCGCGCCGGCGAGCCGCGTGCGGTACCGCCGGAACCGGAGCATGGTCGCGAACAGTTCCGCGCAGCCGTGCTCGGCGCGCCGGTGGAGGTCGGCGAGCCGGTCCAGGACCCGGGAGTCGTAGCCGGCGTCGGTGTGGTCGTTGGGGATCGTGGCGCCGTCGGCCGGCCGCGACTGCCACGCCGCGCACAGGTCGAGCAGCTCCGGGTTGAGCACGAGGAACTCGTCGTACGCCGCGGCCACCACGGGCCGGGCGCCGGTGGCGGCCAGCTCGTTCGCGATCCGTTCGGCGTCGGCGGCGCGGCCCGCCTCGGTCAGGCCCCAGCCGCCGAGGTCGCCCGGCACGTGCGTGACCAGGCCGGCCACCGCGAGGTCGATGAGCGCGGACTCCGCGTCGGGCTCGGGAAGTCCGGTCGCGTCGGACACGCCGGCGAGACCGGCGAACCCGCCGCACCGGAGGGCGTGGAGCACCAGCAGGTCGGCGCCGGTACGGTGGGGCGGGTCCGGCACGTCGACGCGGGTCATCGTGCGGCCTCCCCGGAGTGCCGGATGGCCAAGTCGCCCGCCGCCGCCACCGCGTGGCCGGCACCGCGCCCCTCGGCCCGGGCGAGGACCGTGCCCGCCCGGACGCGCACGGCGGCCTCGGTGTCGTCGCCGCCCCGGATGCCCAGGGCGGTGGCGAGGGCGGTGGCGTCGTCGTCGAGGACGAGGCGCAGGCACGGCCAGGCATCCGTTCCGAACACGCGGCGCAGGCACCCGGTGAGATCGCCGATCCTGAGCCGCACCAGACGCCCGATCTCGGCGGGGTCATCGGTGACCACGGCCACGGCGACCTGCTCGCCGGGCCGGGCGGCGCGGACGGCTTCCTCGGCCGCTGCCAGCCGGCCGGTGCCGAGAACGGCGATCACCCCGTCGTTGTCGAACGCGATCCGCCGGCCGGTGAGCCGGTCGGACAGCCCGGCCGGCGGCAGCCAGGCGTCCCGGACGGCCTGGGCGGGGGTGATGTAGGGCAGGTGCGGCGGGTCCCAGGCGTCGGCGAGGTCGAGTCCGGCCAGATGCCGGCAGGCGCGGACCGCGTCGAAGGGGTCGCCGAACCCCGGTGCCGCCGCCGCCAGATGACCGGCTCCGTTCAGCAGCGTGAGAACGAGCTCGGCCATCCGCACCCGCCGCGCGCCCGGCCGGTGCGCGGCACGGGACTCCAGGGCGCGCCCGAGCAGCAGCCCCTCCAGCCGGAGGACCCGCGCCAGCGCGGTCCGGCCCCGTTCGTCGTCGAACACCCCGGCCAGCGACCGCAGTCGGAGGTGCCCCCGGGCGTCCGTGTCGCCGGTCAGCGGCAGCCGTTCGAGCCAGACACGGGCGAACGCGCCCAGCGCCTCGGCCAGTTCGAGTGCGGGCGGCGGCTCGCTCCCGTCCGGGGGCTCGATCGAGTCGAGCAGCACCGCCAGGTAAAGCGCGCGCTTGCTCGGGAAGTTCGAGTACACGGCACCACGGGTCAGCTCGGCCCGCTCCGCGATCCGGTCGACCTTGGCCTCGGCATAGCCGCGCTCGCCGAACTCCTCCGCGGCGGCGGCCAGTACGGCCGCCCGGGTGCGTTTCTGCTGCTGGGCGCGTGTCAATCGGGCCATGAGGTCCCCCTCGCTCCACCCACACCGCCACGATACACTCACCATCCGGATGGCGAGAACATCCCAGTGGGAACTCGCGGTGAGCGAGGGCACCTTGGCAGCCCTTGCCGACCCCGTCGCGTCAGCGGATCATTCGCGGATGAGACCCGAAGTCCACGCCTTCGTCGCCGACGGCCCGCTCCCCAACTGGGACGCCGACGAATGGCATCGCACGCTGTGGAGTCGGTGGGGGCGACCACCCCAGCGGACAACACCCCTAACTCTTTTTAGCGAAACGGCAGTTGTCGACTCATGCAGGCAGAGCACCTCGACGAGCGGCCGGCGGCGCTGTTGCGTCGTGCCGGGCTGCTGCTCCTTTCGGGCGGGCTACCTCCCGCTCCACCGCCCCTGGCCGCCGTCCGGATGCTGGTCGCGTGCAGGCCGGACGAGGGCCGGCGGGACGGCTGGGTGGACGAGGAGAACCCGGGGCTTGTCGACGCGGCCAACGAGGGCTGGTTCGCGCTGGCGCGCGAACACGGCCTCTTCGATCCGACGGAGCGCGAGTTCCTGCTGGGCGTGCCGACCACGGAGGAGGACGCCGAGTGGCGCCGCGCGAAGCTCCTCGACACCTGGGACCTGTTCGGCGCGGGCGCGGCCACGGGCCTGCTGGGCTCCGCGGCGGGACGGCCGGAGTTCGTGATGTCCTCGCTCGATGGGCGGGCCGTCATGCAGGGCACCACCTATCACCACGGGGTGACGAGCATCGCGATGTCCGAGCTGTGGCGGGTGCCGACGGTCCGCGCCCACATGGAGCGGATCGTCGCCCAGGTCGCCCAGCCGAACAGGCGCGATGGGGCCGCCTGGTATCCGGCGACCGCGCAGGCGTGGCGGCGATACGTGCGGCAGCACAGGTAATTGGCGCGCGGGAGCGCGACGTGGACTCGTAGCCTGGCCTCATGCCTCGCTGGAGCCTGGACCGCTACCGCGCCGAGATCCTCGCCCAGACCGACCTGTTGCGTGCCCTGGTGAAGGACTCCGATCCCACCGTCCGCGTGCCCACCTGTCCTGAGTGGAATCTCGGCCAGTTGCTGCGGCACGTCGGCGGCACCCACCGGTGGGCGGAGACCATCGTCCGTACCCGGGCCACCGAACTCGTTCCCGACGATCTGGTCAACGATGTCTTCGGCTACGGCGACAAGGACCCGGCCGTGCTCGACGCATGGCTCGCGGACGGCGCTCGGGCGCTTGACGAAGCCCTGGCCGAGGCCGGCCCCGATGTCCGCGTATGGACCGTGGTTCCCGACCAGCCCCTGGCGTTCTGGGCACGGCGCATGCTGTTCGAGACCGTCGTCCACCGCGCCGACGCCGCCTGGACCCTGGGAGCCCGCTACGAGGTCGAGGCGGCGGTCGCGCGGGACGGGCTCGACGAGTGGATGGGGTTCGGCACGCTCCCCGAGGTGTACGACGTCGCGGCGGCCGAACCGCTGCTCGGCGCCGGCCGCACTCTCCACTTCCGGGCCACCGACCAGCCGGCCGACGAGTGGCTCGTCGACCTGACCGGTGACGCACCCACGTGGCAACACACCGGAGGCGACGCGGCCGTCACCGTCTCCGGTCCGCTCGCGGACCTGTTGCTGCTCGTCTATGGCCGCCCCGTCGACGAACGGGTCGAGGTCTCCGGCGACACCGCCCTGCTCGGCCTATGGCTGGAGCGAACGGGCTTCTGGCTCCACGAGTGAGCCACGCCGCGCCCGGCGTGCTGGCGATCGAGGACGGCTTGATCGGTCACGGTGGGATCCGCGTGGACGACACCGTGGTGTTGGCGTTCGAACGGGCCACCGCGGCCGGCGGGCAGGTCGTCACCGCGCCGGCGGGCAGCGCTTTCGGACAGCGTGGCGGGCGCGTCAAGGACCCCTTCGGCTCAGCGGTCGTCGCCGCGGACGCAGCCGCGCCCCCGAGACACGACAGGACGTGCTGGTGTCCGCTGGCATCGCGCGGGCAGGATCGGCGCATGCGGATTCTGGTGATGGGCGGTACCTGGTTCCTCGGGCGGGCTGTTGCCGAGCAGGCCGTGGCGCGTGGGTGGAAGGTGAGCACATTCAGCCGCGGGCGTTCGGGGAACGACGTGCCGGGCGTCGTCCCGGTCCGAGGTGACCGCACGGTGACGGCCGACCTGGCGCGGCTGGCCGAGGCCGGGCCGTGGGATGCCGTCATCGACACCTCGTCCGCCGACTTCGCTCCGCGCACCGTGCTGGCCGGGGCGCGGGCACTTGCCCCGGTAGTTGGGCGGTATGTGTACCTCTCGACGGTCAACGCCTACCGGGGCTGGCCCAACGAACCCCTCTCGGAAGCCTCGGAACTACTGGACGCGCCGGCGGACGCCGGTGAGGAGTTCGGCCGGACCGGTTCCCCGGCGGCTTACTACGGCACACAGAAGGCGGGTTCGGAACGAGCGATCGAGGAGACGTTCGGTGCCGGACGTGTGGTGCTCCTGCGGCCGGGCGTCATTCTGGGGCCCGGGGAGTATGTCGGGCGGCTGCCGTGGTGGCTGCGCCGGGCCCACCGGGGCGGCACGGTGCTCGCGCCCGGCGATCCCACACGGACCATCCAGCCGGTGGACGTCCGCGACGTCGCGGCGTTCGCCCTGGACCGGGCCACGGCCGGGGATGGCGGTGCGTACAACGTCGCCGCGCCGATCGGCCGGGAGACCATGGGCGGTTTCCTGACCGCCTGCCTGGAAGTGACCGGTGCGCGCGGTGAGCTGCGGTGGATGCCGGACGAGGTCCTGGTGGAGCACGGGGTGCGGCAGTGGACCGAACTACCGCTGTGGCGCACCTCCCCGGGGGCATGGGCGGTGGACTCCACCAAGGCGACGGCGGCCGGGCTGCGGTGCCGACCACTGGCGGAGACAGTCGCCGACACATGGGCCTGGCTGCGGGACGGGGGAATGCCGGTGGAACACCCACGATGGGCCGAGCACGGCATCACGCCGGAGCGGGAAACGGCGATCCTGTCCGCACTCGGCCAGTGACCGCTACCCGCCCAGAGCGGCCAACGGCGAACCGGGACCGAGACTGCGCGCCCCGGCTCCAGCGGTGAAGTCTTCGACTCGCTGGCCGAGTTCACGGGCGGCTGTGGCCCCGGCCAAGCCGCCGCTCGTCAGATCGGCCCTCAGGCCCACCATGCGTTGGACGAGACCGAGGGTGCGCCAGGACCCGTTGAGGGTGAAGACCGGCTCCACCGCTGCCAGGGCACCGTCGAGTTCGCCGCGCAGAACGCGGGCGCGAGCCAGGTCCACCGCCGCCTTCCCTCGCAGCCCGGGTTGCTCCTGCGATGGCTGGGCATCCATCAGATCCAAAACGTGGGAGGCAGTTTCTTCGGCGCCGGGTGCATCGCACAGCAGAAGATAGGTAGTGGCGGCGGACATCGCCGCCCGAGCCAAGGGCATGCCGAACTCGCCGCCCACATCGTCATGGAGGTCATCCCGGACGCCGGAATCGCACTCACCAGCCGCCCGGATGGCGCGCCGCGCGGCGTCAGCGTTTCCCAGGTGGGCGTGGGCACGTGCTGCAATGGTGGCCAGCCGCACGCCGGCTGTATCGCCAAGTCCCCCAAATTGCTGGGCGGTCGCCACCAGCCGGACGGCGTCGGTGGGGCGGCCGTCCCAGTAGGCCAGGTAGGCGAGCGCTCCGTGCGCGTATGCCTGGAGCGGGCCGTGGTCGATCACCTCGCCGTACAGCGCCGCGGTACGCGCTAGCTGAACGGCGGGGGACAGGGAACCCAGGTCGAACGAGGCCGAGGCCATCAACGCCGCCGTGGCCCCCGCCTGGAGATAGAGACGTTCCCGCTGGCGGGGACGCTGGGTGCGGTCCAGCATCGCCTGCGCCAGCCGCA
The DNA here is from genome assembly GCF_031845365.1 of Streptomyces litchfieldiae. Lineage (NCBI taxonomy): Bacteria > Bacillati > Actinomycetota > Actinomycetes > Kitasatosporales > Streptomycetaceae > Streptomyces > Streptomyces litchfieldiae. Next base: position 148,392 of record NZ_JAVREL010000016.1, on the reverse strand, counting down.
GCAGCTCGCGTCCCCGCTGGTAGGAATCCAGCGGCGAGGTGCTCGGATACCGCCTCGCCAGCCCTCGAACGTCATCTTCGATCTGGTCGATGGTCAGGTCAGGCAAAGCTTGCGCGGCTGCCTCGCCGGCGTGGTCGGCTGCATCCCGTGCGGTCATCCTGATCTCCATTTCATCAATTGCGGGTGCGCTGGGCAGAGGCGGGATCTCCTCGGGCGGCGGTGCCAGAAGCTCAGTCGCCGGACGCTTGAAGAGGTGATGCAGGATCGCCGGTGCCGGGCTGTTCGGCAGAGTCCGGATCCGGCCGGAGGTCCACCGCCGGAACGTCTGCTCCGCCACGGTGACCGACGCGATCGACGGGTCGCCCGTCGCGACGGACACCTCACGGGCCGCCTGCTCGTAGGCCCGGCCGAACTGCATATACGTCCAACCGCGCCGAGCGCACAGCGCATCAGCGCGGCCCGGGTGGACCTCGAAGCCCTCGGCGTGACCAGAATCGGCGCCGATCACGTCCGCCCCTTCGGACGGGGCGCCCAGGACCAGGCCCCGGACCCCGCCGGCCTCTGTGGGCGCTGCGGTGACGGCAGGGCCGCGATCGGCCCCAACGGCGAGGTCTCCCCTTGCGTCCTCTCCGGCTGGATGACAGTCGGCAACGTCCACGACGATCCCCTGGCCACTATCCTCGGCGGCACCGCCATGACCAGCGCCAGCGCAACCATCCGCACCTCCGCCCGTGCGGAAAGGAAGTGTCGGCCCGACAAGGAAAAGTGCTACCCCGACCAGACCCCCTGTTACCCGGCTCAAGGCCCCTGCGCGCCGGACCAAGCCCCTCCCACGCCGTGCTCCCCCATGAATCAATGCAATCCTGGTTACGAAACCGATAAGTGCTTCCCAGACGGATACTGACAAGATGACCCGCAATCCCGGCCCGGAGTTCTGGGCGTTGATTCACCCGCACACCGGAGATCCAGCGGGCACAAGGCACACCTCGCGCGGAGACTTCTCCGACCTTACGACCGTGGTGGAGTGCGAGAAGGGACCGTTCTTCGTCAAGGCGATGCGGAACCGACCTGGAGGCCGCTATGACTCCATCATCCGCGAGAAGCTGATCAATCCTTTCGTTCAGCCAATCTGCCCAGCACTTCTGTGGACGGCGGAGGACGAGGAGTGGATCGCGCTCGGCTTCGAGGTCGTGGACGGCAGACAGCCGGACATCGGGCCGGGATCATCGGACTTGCCAGCGATCGTCGATCTTCTCAACCAGATCGGGGAACTCGGCTTGCCCGAGATCGCCCGAGACTGGCACGAGACCAGATGGGACCGGTTCACCGGTGATGAGACGGAAGCGGAGCTGTTCCGAGGAGACGCACTGCTCCACGCGGACATCAACCACACCAACCTGCTCATCGGGGAACGCGCCTGGGCGGTCGACTGGGGCTGGCCGACCCGGGGCGCGGCGTTCATCGACCCGGCCATGCTCGTCATCCAGTTCGTCGCGGCGGGGCACAGCCCTCGGGCCGCTGAGGCGTGGGCGGCGAACTGCGAGGCATGGGCGAACGCGGACCCGGAAGCCATCGATGCCTTCGCCGCCGCCAAGACGCGCATGTGGTGGCAGCTCGCCTGGCAGAGGCCCGACAGGCCGTCACGCAAGGCGCTGGCGGAGGCGGCCGAGGCGTGGGCCAACCACCGGGGCGTGACAGTGCTCTGAGGGCGGGAGTCCCGTGCCCGCATGGCCGTCGGCGTGGAAAAGCCGCCGGACGGCGTCGACTTCGACACGGCCCGCCGTCATCGGCATTCCGCGCGCGGGGACGGCCCCCGGCGCCCCGACGGGCCGGACCGTGCTCGTGGCGGGCGGCGCGGGAGCCGTGGGCCACGTGGCAACACACCGGCAGCGACGCCGCCCCCGGTCCGGGCAGGGGTTCTCACGGCACGGTGACCACGGCCTTGCCGCGGGCATGGCCCTGCTCCACGTGGCGCACGCCCTCGGCCGTGTCGGCCAAGGGGTAGGTCCGGTCGACCACCGGCGTGACCTTGCCGGCCTCGATGAGCGCGGTGACGGCGAGCAGGTCCGCGTGGGTCGGCCCGGACGGGGCCGACGGGATGATGGGGCGGAGCCGATGCCGGACGAACGGGTTGACCACCATCAGTCGCAACAGCGAACCCACCGCCCCGAATACGTGGCCGGGCGAGCCACCGCCGTTGGCCACCAGGGTCCCTGTCGGGGTGAGTACCCGGCGCAGTCGGCCGAGCGGGCGGTTGCCCACGTTGTCGAGGATCACGTCGTAGCGCACGCGCCCGTCGGTGAAGTCCTCCCGCGTGTAGTCGATGACGTGCGTGGCGCCCAGTGAGCGCACCAGGTCGGCGTTGCGGGCGCTGCACACCCCGGTGACCTCCGCGTCCAGGGCCGCGGCGATCTGAACGGCGAACGTGCCCACGCCACCGGCGGCCCCGTTGACCAACACATGCCGCCCGGCCCGTACTTGGCCCACGGTCCGAATGCCGCGCAGGGCGGTCACCGCCCCCATGGGCACGGCCGCGGCCTGTTCGAACGTCAGGCTCGCGGGCTTGGGCACCAGCAGATCCGGGGTGGTGCGCGCGTACTCGGCGAAGGAGCCCGGGCAGAAGCCCAGGACCTCGTCGCCGGGCCGGAGTCCTCGCACATCGGCGCCGACCGCCTCGACCTGTCCGGCCGCGTCGATTCCGGCCACCCGGGACTTCGGCCGGGTCAGCCCCACGGCTCCCATCAGCCGCGCCACGTACGGATCGCCGCGCATCATGTGCCAGTCATAGGGGTTCAGCGCGGCGGCACGCACCCGTATGAGCACGTGACCGGCCCCGATCTCGGGCCGGTCGGTGTCCGTCAGCCGCAGGATGTCCGGCGGGCCGAACCGCTCCTGAACGATCGCTTTCATCAGTCGTCCCCATCCCCTCCGGAGGTGTACGGCGTACACCTCTGATGCCACAAAGGTAGGTGTACGGCGTACACCCGTCAACGGGCAGGGAGAGATGGAACGGAGAGAGAGGCGCTCAGCCCTTGGACCCGGTCGCGCCCAGCAGCCGCTCAAGGCCGTCCAGGGTCAGGTCCAGAGCGAACTCGAACTCGAACTGGTCGTCGCAGCCCGAGCCGACGACGGACTCCTGGTCGTGGGCGACCGCCATGGCCAATTCGGTGATGTGGGGGTAGCGCGCGGCCATTTCCTCGGGCGGCAACGCGTCCGGATCCGGCTCGCGGCCGGAGCTGTCCTCGAACAACTCCTGGGAGAAGCCCAGCAGACGGCTGCCCATCACGTGCATCGCGTGATGGACGAGGTCGATCGAGAATCCCCCGGCACGGAAAATCCCGATCATCGAGTCCAGGTACTCCATGACCGCGGGGGTCGGGGCGGCCCGCGCCTTCATCCGCGACTCGATGACTCCGGGCGCCCACGGGTGGCGCAGCAGCATGCGGCGGGCCGACAGCACCCGCTGGCGAACGGTGGTCTTCCAGTCGGTGTCGCGGGCGGGCGGGTCGATCTCACCGACGAGGACGTCGATCATGCCGTCCAGCAGCTCGTTCTTGTTGGCCACGTGCTTGTACAGCGCCATGGGCACGACGCCGAGCGCCTGCGCGATCTTGCGCATGCTGAGCGCGTCGACTCCGCCTTCGTCGGCCAGGGCGACGGCGGCGCCCAGAACCCGCTCCCGGTTCAACGGTGCGCGGGGCCGCGGGACGGCACCGGCCTGCGTGGCCATCTCCACCATCTCCTCTCGCGCGAGCAAACTCCGAATGTACAGCGCCCCGATGTGGGCCGGATCCGCCGGCGGCGACCTGCTCATCTGTGCGCGACGTGGTGACTGATGAGCGAGATTGTTGGCACGCAGTGTCTTGTCGACTGGCACGCCGTGCCATAACGTGAGGGTGTCCGGGCGCAGTCCCACCGCAACTCGCGGGCGCCCGGCACGGCTTGCGTCACAGGCCCCCCGTGCGATCCCGCACGGCCACAGCAGCTCCGCCGGACCGACGGCACAGCGGTTCTCGCGGCAGCGCGCCGCGTTCCTGTCGTCAAAGCCTTGCGTTCGGAGGCACCCGTGAAGCACATCCTGGACGCGATCACCGCGTTGGACAGCTCGGACAGCACACCGGAGGACTTCGCCGCGCTGCCGCTGCCCGAGTCCTACCGCGCGGTGACCGTGCACAAGGACGAGGCCGCCATGTTCGACGGCCTGCCCACCGAGGAGAAGGACCCGCGCGAGTCGTTGCACCTGGACGAGGTCCCGGTGCCCGAACTCGGGCCCGGCGAGGCGCTGGTCGCCGTGATGGCCAGCTCCGTCAACTACAACTCCGTGTGGACCTCGATCTTCGAGCCGGTCCCCACGTTCGCGTTCCTGGAGCGCTACGGCAGGCTCTCGCCGCTGGCCAAGCGCCATGACCTGCCCTATCACGTCATCGGCTCGGACCTGGCCGGGGTGGTGCTGCGCACCGGCGCGGGCGTGCACTCCTGGCGCCCGGGCGACGAGGTCGTGGCCCACTGCCTGTCCGTGGAGCTGGAATCCGCCGACGGGCACGACGACACCATGCTCGACCCGGAGCAGCGCATCTGGGGATTCGAGACCAACTTCGGCGGCCTGGCCGAACTGGCCCTGGTCAAGGCCAATCAGCTCATGCCCAAGCCGGCCCACCTCTCCTGGGAGGAGGCCGCCGCACCGGGCCTGGTGAACTCCACCGCCTACCGGCAGTTGGTCTCCCGCAACGGCGCGGCCATGAAGCAGGGCGACAACGTCCTGATCTGGGGCGCCAGCGGCGGCCTCGGGTCCTACGCCACCCAACTCGCGCTGGCCGGCGGCGCGACGCCGGTGTGCGTGGTGTCCAGCCCGGAGAGGGCCGGCATCTGCCGCGCCATGGGCGCCGAGGCCATCATCGACCGCTCCGCCGAGGGCTACCGCTTCTGGAAGGACGAGCACACCCAGAACCCCCGGGAATGGCGGCGGTTCGGCGCCCGCATCCGCGAACTGACCGGCGGCGAGGACGTGGACATCGTCTTCGAGCACCCCGGGCGGGAGACGTTCGGCGCCAGTGTCTACGTCGCCCGCCGCGGCGGGACCGTGGTCACCTGCGCCTCCACCTCCGGATATCAGCACGTCTACGACAACCGTTACCTGTGGATGAGCCTCAAGCGCATCGTCGGCTCGCACTTCGCCAACTACCGCGAGGCGTGGGAGGCCAACCGCCTCGTCGCCAAGGGCCGCATCCACCCCACCGTCTCCCGCACCTACCCGCTGGAGCGGACCGGGCAGGCCGCCCACGACGTGCACCGCAACCGCCACCAGGGCAAGGTCGGCGTCCTGGCCCTGGCCCCGGCCGAGGGGCTGGGCGTCCGCGACCGCGCGATGCGCGAGCGCCACCTCGCCGCCATCAACCGCTTCCGCGCCGACGGAGGCGAATGACATGGCCGGGAAACGCGACCGCCCCTGGCTGATGCGGACCTACGCCGGGCACTCCAGCGCCGAGGCGTCCAACGAGCTGTACCGGCGCAACCTCGCCAAGGGCCAGACGGGCCTGTCCGTCGCCTTCGACCTGCCCACCCAGACCGGCTACGACCCCGACCACGTCCTCGCCCGCGGCGAGGTGGGCCGCGTCGGCGTGCCGGTCGCGCATCTGGGCGACATGCGGCGGCTGTTCCAGGACATCCCGCTGGACCGCATGAACACCTCCATGACGATCAACGCCACCGCCATGTGGCTGCTCGCCCTCTACCGCACCACCGCCGAGGAGCAGGGCGCCGACCCCGCCGCCCTGGCCGGCACCACGCAGAACGACATCGTGAAGGAGTACCTCTCGCGCGGCACGTATGTGTTCCCGCCCGGGCCCTCGCTCCGGCTGACCACGGACACCATCGCCTACGCCCTGCACCACCTGCCGCGCTGGAACCCCATCAACATCTGCGGCTACCACCTCCAGGAGGCCGGCGCCACACCCGTCCAGGAGATCGCCTACGCCCTCTCCACGGCCATCGCGGTCCTGGACGCGGTGCGCGACTCCGGCCAGGTGCCGCCGGAACGGCTCGGCGACGTCGTCGGGCGCGTCTCGTTCTTCGTCAACGCGGGCGTGCGCTTCGTCGAGGAGATGTGCAAGATGCGGGCGTTCACCACGCTGTGGGACAGCATCACCCGCGAACGCTACGGGGTCACCGACCCGCGGCAGCGGCGGTTCCGTTATGGCGTGCAGGTCAACTCGCTGGGCCTGACCGAGGCGCAGCCGGAGAACAACGTCCAGCGCATCGTGCTGGAGATGCTGGCCGTCACCCTGTCCCGCGACGCCCGCGCCCGGGCCGTTCAACTGCCCGCCTGGAACGAGGCGTTGGGCCTGCCCCGGCCCTGGGACCAGCAGTGGTCGCTGCGCGTTCAGCAGGTGCTGGCCGAGGAGAGCGACCTGCTGGAGTACCCGGACCTGTTCACCGGCGGCGAGGTGGTGACCGCCCGCACCGAGGAGTTGGCCGCGCTGGCCCGCTCCGAGATCGGGCGGATCGAGGAGATGGGCGGCACGATGGCCGCCGTGGCCTCCGGCTACCTCAAGTCGGAACTGGTCGCCGCGCACGCCGCTCGACGGGCCCGCATCGAGTCCGGCGAGGAACGCGTCGTCGGCGTCAACTGCCACCGTTCGACGGAGCCCAGCCCGCTCACCGCCGACCCCGTCACCGCGGTCCACACCGTGGACCCCACCGCCGAGGCCGGGGTGATCGCCGCCCTCGGCGACTGGCGGGAACGGCGCGACGGCCCCGCCGCGCGCCGGGCGCTGGACGCGCTGCGGCGGGCCGCCGAGGGCCCGGACAACCTGATGCCCGCGTCCCTGGCCTGCGCCCGGGCCGGCGTCACCACCGGCGAGTGGGCCGGGGCGCTGCGCGAGGTCTTCGGCGAGTACCGCGCCCCCACGGGCGTCGGCGGCGCGCCGGTGACCGCGCCGGCCGGCGGACTCGGCGACGGCCTGGCGGAGGTGCGGCACCGGGCGGCCGCCACCGCGCGGGAGCTGGGCGTCGGCCGGCTCCGGCTGCTGATCGGCAAGCCGGGTCTGGACGGCCACAGCAACGGCGCCGAGCAGATCGCGGTGCGCGCCCGGGACGCCGGCTTGGAGGTGGTGTACCAGGGCATCCGGCTCACACCGGCGGAGATCGCGGGCGCGGCGGTGGCCGAGGACGCCCACTGCGTCGGCCTGTCCATCCTGTCCGGCTCGCACGCCGAGCTGGTGCCCGATGTCCTGGCCCGACTGCGTGCGGCCGGCGGCGGCGACATCCCCGTGGTGGTCGGCGGGATCATCCCGGCCGCCGACGCGGCGGCGCTGCGCGCGGCCGGCGTCGCGGCCGTCTTCACCCCCAAGGATTTCGGCATCACGGAGATCATCGGCCGTATCGTCGACGAGATCCGCGCCGCCCACCGGCTCGACCCCCTGGAGGTTTCCCCATGAGCACCAACCGGCTGCGACCCCGGCGTTCCTGCCTGGCCGTTCCCGGCAGCAACCCCCGTTTTCTGGAGAAGGCCCAGGGCCTGCCGGCCGACCAGGTCTTCCTCGACCTGGAGGACGCCTGCGCCCCCCTGGTCAAGGAGAGCGCCCGGACTTCCGTCGTCAAGGCGCTCAACGAGGGCGACTGGAGCGGGAAGACGCGGGTGGTGCGGGTCAACGACTGGACGACGCACTGGACCTACCGCGATGTGATCACCGTGGTGGAGGGCGCCGGGGAGAACCTGGACTGCGTCATGCTGCCCAAGGTGCAGGACGCGGGCCAGATCTCGGCGCTGGACCTGCTGCTCACGCAGATCGAGAAGACGATGGGCCTGCCCGTCGGCCGCATCGGCATCGAGGCCCAGATCGAGAACGCCCGGGGCCTGGTGAACGTGGACGAGATCGCCGCCGCCTCGCCCCGGCTGGAGACGATCGTGTTCGGCCCGGCGGACTTCATGGCGTCGATCAACATGAAGTCCCTGGTGGTGGGCGAGCAGCCGCCCGGCTACCCGGCCGACGCCTACCACTACATCCTGATGCGGATTTTGATGGCCGCCCGCGCCAACGACCTCCAGGCCATCGACGGCCCCTATCTCCAGATCCGCAACGTGCCCGGTTTCCGCGAGGTCGCCGGCCGCTCGGCGGCGCTCGGCTTCGACGGCAAGTGGGTGCTGCACCCGGGCCAGATCGACGCGGCGAACGAGGTGTACTCGCCCTCCCAGGAGGACTACGACCACGCCGAGATGATCCTCGACGCCTACGCGCACGTGACGTCGCACGAGGGCGGCGCCAAGGGCTCCGCGATGCTCGGCGACGAGATGATCGACGAGGCGAGCCGCAAGATGGCGCTGGTCATCGCCGCCAAGGGCCGCGCCGCCGGGCTGCGGCGCACCACCGTCTACGAGCCGCCCACCGAGTAGGTTTTGTCCGGAGGAACGATGCGATTCGGCCGCACCTTTGACGAGTTCACCGTCGGGGACGTCTACCGGCACTGGCCCGGCAAGACGATCACCGAGTACGACGACCACCTGTTCTGTCTGCTCACGATGAACCACCACCCGCTCCACCTGGACGCCAACTACGCGGAGTACTCGGCCGAGTTCGGGCGCAACGTCGTGGTGGGCAACTACGTGTACTCGCTGCTGCTGGGCATGTCCGTGCCCGATGTGTCCGGCAAGGCCATCGCCAACCTGGAGGTGGAGTCGCTGCGGCACCTGGCCCCGACCTACCACGGCGACACGCTCTACGGGGAGACCACCGTGCTCGCCAAGACGCCGTCGCGCTCGCGGCCGGGCCGGGGCGTGGTCTCCGTGGAGACGCGCGGCCACAAGCAGGACGGCACGCTCGTGTGCGTCTTCCGCCGCAAGGTAATGGTGCCGACGGCCGCGTATGTCGCCGCGCACGGCGGCGAACAGCCGGGGCGGCCCGAGCCGCGCGGGGAGGAGTGAGATGGGCAGGCTGGCGTACACCGAGGGACTGACCGACATCCAGCGCGACATCGTCGCCACCGTGCGGGAGTTCGTCGACAAGGAGATCCTGCCGGTGGCCACCGGGCTGGAGCACCGCGACGAGTACCCGACCGAGATCGTCGCGGGGCTGCGGGACCTGGGGCTGTTCGGGCTGATGATCCGCGAGGAACACGGGGGCCTGGGCGAATCGCTGCTGACCTACGCGCTGTGCGTGGAGGAGCTGTCCCGCGGCTGGATGAGCGTGTCCGGCATCATCAATACGCACTTCATCGTGGCGTATCTCATCGACAAGTACGGCACCGACGAACAACGGGCGCACTTCCTGCCGCGGATGGCGACCGGCGAGGTGCGCGGCGCGTTCTCGATGTCGGAGCCGGGGCTCGGCTCGGATGTGGCCGCCATCACCTCGCGGGGCGTGCGGGCCGGCGGCGGGGACGACGCGTTCCTGCTGACCGGGCAGAAGATGTGGCTGACCAACGGCGGCTCCTCGACGCTGGTGGCCGTGCTGTGCCGCACCGACGAGGGCCTGCCCGCGGACGCGCCGCCGCACCGCTCGATGACGACGTTCCTGATCGAGAAAGAGCCGGGTTTCGGACAGATCGCGCCCGGGCTCACCATCCCCGGCAAGATAGACAAAATGGGCTATAAGGGCGTCGACACCACCGAGATGATCATGGACGGCCTGCGCGTTCCGGCCGACCGGGTGCTCGGCGGCGCCACCGGGCGGGGTTTTTACCAAATGATGGACGGGGTGGAGGTCGGCCGGGTCAACGTCGCGGCGCGCGGCTGCGGCGTCGCACAGCGCGCCTTCGAACTCGCCATCGCATACGCACAGCAGCGTCACACCTTCGGCAAACCCATCGCACAGCACCAGGCGGTGCAGTTCCGGCTGGCCGAAATGGCCACCAAGGTCGAGGCCGCGCACGCCCTGATGGTGCGGGCGGCCCGGACCAAGGACTCCGGCAGGCGCAACGACCTGGAGGCGGGGATGGCCAAATATCTCGCGGCCGAGTACTGCAAGGAGGTCGTGGAGGACGCGTTCCGCGTTCACGGTGGTTACGGGTTCTCCAGGGAGTACGAAATCGAGCGCCTCTACCGGGAGGCCCCAATGTTGTTGATTGGTGAAGGAACGGCCGACATACAGAAAATGATCATCGGCCGGCGGCTGTTGGAGGAGTATCGGACGCCGGGCTGAATATCCCCTTTTGGCACCGCCGGAAGACCGCCGCACATGGGGTTTCCGGTCTTGACCGGCCTGCTGGCTTGCCGAGTTGCGGCCCGAAACCTATAGCATCGTCGGTAGCCGCTTCGCTTCGGACAGGTGCGGCTTCCCACGCTACGAAGGTCATCCATGCCTCACCGCTCATCTCCCCTATCCGGCGGCCGGGTACGTCTGGCACGCGGCGCCTCCCCCTGGCTCGTGCCGGCCCTCGCGGCCGCCACGGTCAGCCTGGTGAAGGCGCGCCGCTCCGGCCGCTGGGCCGCGGCGGCCGTCCCCACCACCGCGCTGGCCGCGAGCATGCTGTGGTTCTTCCGCGACCCCGAGCGGGAGATCGGCCGGGGCCGGGTGATCTCCCCGGCCGACGGCGTGGTGCAGAGCATCACGCCGTGGCACGACGGACGCATCCGGGTGGCGATCTTCATGAGCCCGCTCAACGTCCACGTGAACCGCGCCCCCGTGGCCGGGACCGTGGCGTCCGTCGAACACATCCCCGGCGGGTATGTGCCGGCGTTCGACAAGGAGAGCGAGAACAACGAGCGCGTCGTGTGGCGCTTCGGCAGTGAGCTGGGCGACATCGAGATGGTGCAGATCGCCGGCGCGGTGGCCCGGCGCATCGTGCCCTACGTGCCGCAGGGCTGCAAGGTCGAGCAGGGCGACCGCATCGGCCTGATCCGTTTCGGCTCGCGCGTGGACGTCTATCTTCCGGAGGGCATCGAGCCCGCCGTGGAGGTCGGCGAGCGCACCACAGCGGGAGTGACGCGCCTTGACCGTGATTGACCGCAAGTCGCGCGCCGCGTGGGCCGAGGCCGACGACGAGGAGGCGGACGACGACGGCATGCCGTTGTCCATGAGACTGTCGATAGCGGACACTCTCACCCTGTCGAACGCCACCTGTGGCTTCCTCGCCGTCTACTTCACCACCACCGGCATCCTGATCCCCCACCTGACCAACAGCGGCGACGCCGGAGTGGTCCGCAACAACGCGGCCACCGCCGTCCTGCTGATGCTGCTGGCCTCCGTCTTCGACCTGTTCGACGGGCTGGTGGCGCGCAAGCTGCGGGCCTCGCCCATGGGCGCCGAGCTGGACAACCTCTCGGACCTGATCAGCTTCGGCCTGGCCCCCGCCTACTTCGTGCTCGTCTGGGGCATGGTCGTCGGCGACGTGCACGAACCGCTGTCCGCGCTGGCCGCGACGGTGGTGCTGCTCGCGGTGATCCTGCGATTGGCCAGGTTCTCGTGCGTCACCATGCCCAACGGCGTCTTCCAGGGCATGCCCAGCCCCTTCGGGGCGCTCACCGTGGTCTCCATCGTGCTGCTGGAGCTGCCCTTCACGCCGACGCTGCTGGCGATCGTCGGGGTGGCCTGGCTCATGGTGAGCCGCGTCGAGTACCCCAAGCCGCGCGGCACCCTCGCGGTCGCCATGCTGTGCTGGATCGTGCTGAGCATGGCCCTGCTGACCGCCTGGGCGTTCGACGCCCCCGGCGGCCTGCTGATGCTCCAGACCGGCTGCTCGCTCCAGCTCGTGCTGGGCGCGGTGATCCCGCTGTTCGCCATGGTCCGCCGCGTCTACGCCTTCCGCGACAACCGCCGCGAGGCCCGGGCCGCGGCCGACACATAGTCTCTCCGGGGCGTGCGGGCGGCTGTCAGTCGCCCGTAGCACAATGGCCCGCATGGAGCTCATCAAGAAGGGCCACGCCTGCGTCCGGCTCACCAAGGACGGCCGCACGCTCGTGATCGATCCGGGCGCGTTCAGCGAGGAGGACGCCGCGGTCGGGGCGGACGCCGTGCTCATCACGCACGAGCACCCGGACCACTTCGACGAGGGGCGGCTGCGGGCCGCCCTCGACGCGGCCCCCGGCGCCGAGATCTGGACGCTGCGGAGCGTCGCCGAGCAGCTTTCCGGCGCCTTCCCGGGCCGCGTGCACACGGTCGGCCGGGGGGACACGTTCTCGGCCGCCGGCTTCGACGTCGAGGTGCACGGCGAGCTCCACGCCGTGATCCACCCCGACATGCCCCGCATCACGAATGTCGGTTATGTCGTGGATGGCGCGCTCTTCCACCCCGGCGACGCGCTGACCGACCCCGACCGCCCGGTCGGGACCCTGCTGCTGCCCGTGCACGCCCCGTGGAACAAGTTCTCCGAGATCGTGGACTATGTGCGCCAGGTCGGACCCGACCGCGCGCTGGCCGTGCACGACGGGCTCCTCTCCCCCGCCGGCCTCGCGGTCTACGGCCGCAATCTGAGCCCCCAGGGCCCCGGCATCGGCGCCACCGAGTACGCCCGGCTGGCCCCCGGCGAGTCCGTCACCGTCTGAAGAGAGCCGTCATGCGCATCGCCACCTGGAACATCAACTCGATCACCGTCCGCATCGACCGCCTGCTGGCCTGGCTGGAGCGCAGCGGCACCGACGTGCTCTGCCTCCAGGAGCTCAAGTGCGACGCCGCGGCCTTCCCCACCGAGCGGCTGCGGGAGCACGGCTACGAGGCGGCCGTGCACGCCGACGGCCGGTGGAACGGCGTGGCCGTGCTCTCCCGGGTCGGCCTGACGGAGGTCGAGACGGGCCTGCGGGCCGGCCCCGAGTTCGACGGCAAGGCGGAGCCGCGGGCCGTGGCCGCCACCTGTGGCGGCGCCCGGGTGTGGTCGGTCTACGTGCCCAACGGCCGCGAGGTCGGCCATCCGCACTTCGCGTACAAGCTGCGCTGGCTGGCCGCGCTGAAGGACACGGTGGCCCAGGACGCGGCGGGCGAGCGGCCGTTCGCGGTGCTCGGCGACTTCAATGTGGCGCCCGCCGACGAAGACGTCTACGACCTGGCGCAGTTCGAGGGCGCCACCCATGTCACGGATGTGGAGCGGGCCGCGCTGGAGGCCCTGCGCGGCACCGGCCTGTCGGATGTCGTGCCGCGCCCGCTCAAGTACGACAAGCCGTTCACCTACTGGGACTACCGCCAGCTCTGCTTCCCGAAGAACCGGGGCATGCGCATCGATCTCGTCTATGGCAACGCGGCGTTCGCCGGCGCGGTCAAGGACGCGTATGTGGACCGCGAGGAGCGCAAGGGCAAGGGCGCCTCGGACCACGCGCCGGTCGTCGTGGATCTGGACGCGTAGTCCGGGGGGCCGGATTGAGCCGGGGACGCGCGCCCTGTGGTGCCCCGGGCCTCCAAGATGCGACCCTGGAACACATGAACATCCCTTTCCTGGACAACTGGCGCAAGAGGCCCGTCGCTGAGGCGACCGGTGCCTGGTCCGATCCCGAAGGGGTGGCCGAGCTGCTGTCCGAGTGCGAACTCCTGCGCAACCGGGCGAAGCAAGCCGGAGTCGTGCTCGGCGACAGCCCCGTCTCACTGGAGGCCCTGGACCAGCTCCTGCCGCGCTGGCGGGACGATCCGGAGGAGCTGCCCTGGCTCGCCAACGATGTCGGGCTGTATCTGGGCACCGTCATCGTCCGCACCGTGCCCGGCGCCCACTGGGGCCCGGGGCCCGACGGGCGTCCCGTCGTGGTGATGGCCTCGGGCCGGGAGGTGGACGTGGTCACCACCGGCCAGGAGTGGGCGGACACCGGCGCCCCGGAGCTGTCCCAGGTCTACGCGGAGGTCGCCGAGTCCTGACCCCGGGGCGCGGCGACGGCCTCAACCGCCGAAGGAGATGGCGTACTCCAGCCGCCAGCGGTCGCCCAGCACGATCGTGTCGGACGTCTCCACCGGGCGGTCGTCGGCGTCGTAGTGGGTGCGCTCCACAGCCGTCACGCACTGGCCCGGGGCGCAGCCGAGCGCCTCCGCCTCCGGGCTGGTCGCCGGGCGGGAGCCGACGACCTCCTTGGCGTGCACCACGCGGATGCCGATCGCCGCGAACCGGCCGCGCACCCCCCGGCGGGCGTAGGGACCGCGCTCGGGGAAGACCACGTCCGTGCCCTCCGTGAGGGCCAACGGCTCCCAGCTCGTGGCCAGTTGGAGCGGGCGGTGGTCGGCCAGGTACTCGTACTGGGTGCACATCACGCGCTCGCCCGGCCGGACCCCGAGCCGCTCGGCGATCCCGGGCGGCGCCACCGTGGTGGTCGAGGTGGCCTCCCACGCGAGGTCCGGCTGTCCGTTCACCCGGCCGCCCGCGACGCTGATCCGGGCGGCCAGCGGCGTGTCCACCGCGTCGGTGGACCGCACCAGCGCGCCGATCGGCGCCCGGTCGCTGACGAACACCCCCCGCCCGAACTGGCCGGTGGCGTACCCGGCCGCCTTCAGCACCCGCACCGCCCGGTCCACCGTCTGATCACTCGCCCGGTAGGACCGCTTGAGCTCGGCGCGGGAGGGAATCCGCGCCCCGACCACAAGCACCCCCTCGTCGATCTGCCGCCGGAGGTCGTCGGCGATCCGCTGGTACATCGGCCGGGTGTCGCCCATCCCCTGTCTCCCTTCCGCAGGCTGCGCTGCCCTACGTACCCCTGGGCCAGGCTACGTCACACGGTGTCAGACGTCCTTACTGGTGGTGAGCTTCGGCTGAGGACTGGTGGCCGTGCGTGTCACATCCTTGAGCAGTTCCACCACGTCGGGTCCGTATGCCTGGGAGTTGACCACCTTCAGCAGCAGGCAGAAGTTGCCGCCGGAGCCGTACTTGCGGGCCAGTCTCGTGTGGTACTTGGCGAGGTAACGGGTGGCGGCCTGGTTGGTGATCGAGCGCTGGCCGCAGGCCAGGAACACCGGCCGCCCCTGCTGCCCGGCGGTGAGGCGCGCCAGCAGCACGTGCTCGACCGAGCCGTTCTCCAGCCGGTAGCGCTCGCTGCCGATGAGGAACGCGCCCCGGTCCGGCCCCGGGTCGGGGTCGGTGTTCACCGCCACGCCCGGCAGAAGACTGTGCAGGTGGGCGGCCATGCGGCGGTTGCTCACCGGTCCCCCGATGCAGAACTCGGTGCGCTCCCCGAAGCCCTGCTGGGCGGTCTCCCCCGATATCACCTGTGCCTTGGCGCCACAGTTCTTGACGACCGCCGCCAACTCCAGCAGCGCGAAGACGTCGTTGCGCGCCACCGCGCCGTCCGCGCCGGTTTCCCGGCCGACCACGACGAGGCATTCGGAGTTGTCGGGCAGCCCGAAGAAGCCCTGGAGGCGGCGCAGCGAGCGGTTCTGGCGGTAGCCGCGCAGGAACCAGCCGAGGATGAGCGCGGCGACCGCTGTCGCGGCCACGGCGATGAGGAGCGAGCGGACGTCGTCATTCATGGCCGGGAATCTACCGGCGCGAGCGGAGGCGGACGAGCCCCTTCTGCGCGACGCCGGGCGCTGGGCGGCCGCGAGCGGAAACCCAACCGAAGCGGCGACGTTACGCCCACGGTCTTGCCACGGTGAGTGACGGAACCTACCGTCGATCTACGCGTGTCAAGCCCGCGCCCCTGCCACGACGACGGGAGCAGACCATGGCGGAAGCAGTCCGTGCCGCGCTGGTGCAGACGACCTGGACCGGCGACACCGAGTCGATGATCGCCAAGCATGAGGACTACGCCAGAGAGGCGGCCCGCCAGGGCGCACGGGTCATGGGGTTCCAGGAGGTGTTCAACGCGCCCTACTTCTGCCAGGTGCAGGATCCGGAGCACTACCGGTGGGCGGAGGCGGTGCCGGACGGCCCGACGGTCAGCAGAATGCGCGAACTCGCCCGGGAGACCGGCATGGTGCTGGTGGTGCCCGTCTTCGAGCTGGAGGACTCGGGCCACTACTACAACACCGCCGCGGTCATCGACGCGGACGGCACGTTCCTCGGCAAGTACCGCAAGCACCACATCCCGCAGGTGCACGGCTTCTGGGAGAAGTTCTACTTCCGGCCGGGCAATCTGGGCTGGCCGGTGTTCGACACGGCCGTGGGCCGGATCGGCGTCTACATCTGCTACGACCGGCACTTCCCCGAGGGCTGGCGGGAACTGGGCCTGGCCGGCGCGCAGTTGGTCTTCAACCCCTCGGCGACCTCGCGCGGGCTGTCGGCGTACCTGTGGAAGCTGGAGCAGCCGGCCGCCGCCGTGGCCAACGAGTACTTCATCGCCGCGATCAACCGCGTCGGCGCCGAGCCCTACGGCGACAACGACTTCTACGGCACGAGCTACTTCGTCGATCCGCGCGGCCAGTTCGTGGGCGAGGTGGCCAGCGACAGCAAGGAGGAACTGGTCGTGCGCGACCTGGACTTCAGCCTGATCGACGAGGTACGGCAGCAGTGGGCGTTCTACCGGGACCGCCGCCCGGACGCCTACCGGGGACTGGTGCGCCCGTGATCGGGGCGAACGACCCGCACGAGGGGCTGCTGAGCCGGCACGAGGCCGTGCTGCCGGAGTGGCTGGCGCTGTACTACGAGCGGCCCATCGAGCTGACGCACGGCGAGGGCCGGCACGTCTGGGACGCCGAGGGGAACCGCTATCTGGACTTCTTCGGCGGCATCCTCACCACCATGACCGCGCACGCCCTGCCGGAGGTCACCAAGGCGATCGCCGAGCAGGCGGCGCGGATCGTGCACTCCTCGACCCTCTATCTGAACCGGCCGATGATCGAGCTGGCCGAGCGCGTCGTCGCGCTGTCCGGCATCCCCGACGCCCGGGTCTTCTTCACCACCTCGGGCACCGAGGCGAACGACACCGCGCTGCTGCTCGCCACGGCCCACCGCCGGTCCAACCAGGTGCTGGCCATGCGCAACAGCTACCACGGCAGGTCGTTCTCCACGGTCGGCATCACGGGCAACTCGGCCTGGTCGCCCACGAGTCTGTCGCCGCTCCAGACGCTGTACGTGCACGGCGGCGTCCGCACCCGGGGCCCGTTCGCGGCGCTGCCGGACCAGCAGTTCATCGAGGCGTGCGTCGCGGATCTGCGGGACGTCCTGGCCCAGAACCGGGGCGGGGTGGCCGCGCTCATCGCCGAACCGGTGCAGGGCGTGGGCGGGTTCACCTCGGGGCCGGACGGGCTGTTCGCCGCGTTCCGCGAGGTGCTGGCCGCCGAGGGCATCCTGTGGATCAGCGACGAGGTGCAGACGGGCTGGGGCCGGACCGGCGACCACTTCTGGGGGTGGCAGGCGCATGACGCGGCCGGGCCGCCGGACATGCTGACGTTCGCCAAGGGCATCGGCAACGGCATGTCCATCGGTGGCGTGGTGGCGCGGGCCGAGGTGATGAACTGCCTGGACGTGAACTCGATTTCGACGTTCGGCGGCAGCCCGGTGACCATGGCCGCGGGCCTGGCGAACCTGGGGTATCTGCTGGAGCGCGACCTCCAGGGCAACGCCCGGCGGGTGGGCGGGCTGCTCATCGAGCGGCTGCGGGCCGCGACCGCCGGGCTGGACCTGGTCCGCGAGGTGCGCGGGCGGGGGCTGATGATCGGCGTCGAGCTGGTGGCGCCCGGCACCGACGAGCCCTGCCCGCCGGCGGCCTCCCTGGCGCTGGAGGCGGCCCGGCGGGCCGGGCTGCTGGTGGGCAAGGGCGGCGGCCCGGGCGGCAGCGTGCTGCGGATCGCGCCGCCGCTGAGCCTCACCGTCCAGGAGGCGGAGGAGGGTGCGGCCCTGCTGGCGGGGGCGCTGCACGAGGCGCGCGCGGAACTGGCGGGCTGAGCCCGCCGCCGGGGGCGGCGAAAGCCGTCGCCCCCGGCCCGGCCGCCTGGCTAACCTGCCCCCATGACATCGGTCCCGGCCCGCCCGTTTCCGCCCCGCCCGCTGCGCGGTGTCCGGGTGCTGCACAAGAAGATCAACTGTGCTCCGCAGTTCGCGGAGATCACCGTGGACTTCGAACCGGCCGCCGAGGGCTTCGCCTTCGAGACGGCGGCGGACCTCGACGTGGCCTACGAGCCGGCCGCGGACATACCCGGATTCCTCACCGCGGCCGCCGAGGGCATCCGGGACCAACTGAGCTTTCCCGAGCACGGGTTGCTGGTGGCCACCCGCGTGGTGCTGGTGGCCGCCCGGGCCCACCCGGAGGGGTCCAGCGAGCTGGCGTTCCGGATAGCGGGGGCGCTGGCGGCGCGCTCGGCGCTGGAGCTGGCCCGGGAGGACGGGCCCGACGGCAGCTAGTTCACGTCCTCCAAGCGGCTGGAACGGCAGGACCGGGGCGCGTTCACCGGGTTGCAGCGCACGGCCGTGTCGCCGGGGAGTTCGGCGGTGTAGTCCGATCCGTACCGCCCGGCCAGTCCGGTCACCGGGAAGTCGGTGCTGATGATCTGCGCTCCCGAGTCCAGGGCGGCGCGCAGCCGTTCGGTGGTGCCCGAGGACGCCTCGGTGAACGGCACGTCGGAGCGGGTGCGCACGTAGTAGCCGCGTTCCACCATGGACCGGATCACGGCCTCGTTCTCGCCGGTGGGGTCGTTCCAGCCGACGAACGCCGCGTCGGCGCGCCCGGGACGGGAGTTGGTGAACAGCACGCGGCCCTCCAGGCTGGGGCGGCCGGTGCGGTAGGCGGCCTGGAGCGCCGGGTCCTGATTGTCCATCAGGAATATCAGCCGGCCGCGCGAGTCACCGAGGCTCGGCCAGCCGTGCCGCAGCACCGACTCCTCCAGGGTCAGGCCGGGCCGGCGCACGTCGTCGGGGGTCACCATGCCCGACTCGGGCACGATGGAGCGGATCTCCGCGTCGAGCGCGTCCAGCAAGGCGGGCGTCCAGTCCGGGCCCACCGCGCCGCCGCGCGCCTCGCGCGCCGGGTCGGTGGTCTTCAGCTCCAGCAGCACGGGGATCGGCGCGTGGTCCGGGTGGGCGTCGGACCACTCCTCGACCTGGGTCAGGCACAGCCGCAGCGAGGCGCAGGAGGTGCCGTAGTCGTGGTCGGCCCAGTGCAGCACCTTGAAGCCGGGCTCCTGGAGTTCGGGGTCGGTCAGCGGGCCGAGGCCGGCGTCCGTGCGCACCAGCGGTCGGCCGTACAGCCCGCCCTCGGGGTCGGCGAAGACGTCGAGTTCGATACCGCGCACGCGCTGCGTCTCGAACTGGGCGGGCAGCGAGGCGTGGGAGTACTCCAGGTTCCAGAAGTTGGCGTCGGTGGCGCTCTGAGCCGCCTTCTCGGCGAAGCTCAGCTCGCGGTGGTAGCTGTTGTGCGTGCCGATGGCCTGGATCTCGTTCATCCGCACCTCCGGTGCCGCGCTCCCGGCCGGGGCGGCGCCCGACAGTGCCGGGGCGACGGCGGCGAGAGCGGCGAGGACGGCCGCGGTCCGGCGGAGGCAGACGGCTGGGCGGGGCATGGGCTCCTCCTGGGGGCGATCGTGCGAGCGAGGCCCGACCCTGCCCGCGGCGGGTGACCGGAGGCTGCCCGGTGGCCACCGCCCCGGTGAACATCCGGAACGCTCCCGCCGCCGGGTCGTGAACGGCGGGCCGCTCCGGGGGGCGCCGCCGCTGTCCGGGAGCCGGTCTTCTCGGATCACTCGCCAACTCGACCGACTTACACTGCCGTTCATGTGGTTCACGGTGCTCGGGCCGGTGCGGGCCTGGTCGGACGGTGTCGAACGCGACCTGGGGCAGCCCAAACAACGGGCCCTGGTGGCACTGCTGCTGGCCCGCGGCGGGCAGCCGGTGAGCATGGCCGAGATCGTCGGCGTGCTGTGGGGCGACAATCCACCCAGCAGCGGGGTCAATGTGGTGCACCGTCATGTGGGCGTGGTGCGCCGGCTCCTGGAGCCGGGGCTGCCCGCCCGCGCGGCCGGGCACTGGCTGGTGCGCGGCTCCGGCGGCTACCGGCTGAACGTCACGGCGGGCACCCTCGATCTGCTGCATTTCCGCCAACTTCGCGACCGCGCACGCCGCGTGGCGCAGGCCGGGACGCCCCAGGAGGCGCTGGAGCTGCTGGCCGAGGCGCTGGAGCTGTGGCAGGGCCCGGTCGCCGCGGGGATCCCGGCGGAGGTGCGGGAACATCCAGTGTTCACCGCCGTGGAACGGGAGCACACCGCCGCCGTGCGCGAGGCGGCCGACGCGGCGCTCGCGGCGCGCGACCCCGAACGGGTGCTGACCGCGCTGGCCGGGGCCGCCGCCCAGCACCCGCTGGACGAGACGTTACAGGCCCGGCTGGGGCGGGTGCTGGCCGCCGCCGGACAGCAGGCGGAGGCGCTGGACGTCTTCCGGACGGTGCGGTCCCGGCTCGTCGAGGAGCTGGGCATCGAGCCGGGGCCCGAGCTGCGCCGGGCCCATCAGCAGGTGCTGCGACAGGGCTCGGCCGGCGCCGCCCCGGCGGGCCCCGGGCGGCGCCCCGACGAGTGCCCGTTCCCGGAGCGCCCGGCGCAACTCCCGGCCGACCTGCCGGTCTTCACCGGCCGGCGCGCGGAACTGGCCCGCGTGCGGGAGCTGTTGCCCGCCGAGGGCGAGCAGTCGGCGACGGTGGTGATCAGCGCGATCGGCGGCGCGGCCGGGGTCGGCAAGACCACGCTCGCGGTGCACTGGGCCCACGAGATCGCGCACCGCTTCCCGGACGGTCAGCTCTACGTCGACCTCCACGGCTTCGACCCGCGCGGCTCGGCGCTGGACCCCGGCGAGGCCATCCGGGTCCTCCTCGACGCGCTGGGCGCGCCGCCGCAGCGGGTCCCGGCGACGCTGGACGCGCGGGCGGCGCTCTACCGCAGCCTGCTGGCCGGGCGCCGGGTGCTGATCCTGCTGGACAACGCGCGGGACACCGAGCAGGTCCGCCCGCTGCTGCCCGGCAGCCCCGGCTGCCTGGTGATCGTCACCAGCCGCAACCGGCTGCACGGCCTGGTCGCCGCCGAGGGCGCCCACCCGCTGCATCTGGACCTGCTCAGCGCCGAGGAGGCCCGGGAAACGCTCGCCCGCCGGCTGGGGGCCGAGCGAATCGCCGCCGAACCGGCGGCCGTTGAGGAGATCATCGCGCTGTGCGGGCGGCTGCCGCGCGCGCTGGCCCTGGTCGCCGCGCGCGCCGCCGTCGGCCCGGGCTTCTCGCTGGCCGAGATCGCCGCCGGGCTGCGCGAGGGCCGTGGCGCGCTGGACGCGTTCGAGGACGCCGATCCGGCGACCGACACCCGCGGCATCTTCGGCTGGTCCTGTCCGGTGCTCAATCCGGCCGCCGCGCGATTATTCCGACCGTCGTCCCCACTCCCGGTCCGCAGGGGACCGGGAGCGACCGGCCGGGCCCACCCGGTGCCGGCGGGGCGCACCGGCGGCTGTCCGACCACGTTCGTCAACTCGCCGGGTCCGCCGCCCGGTTGCGCCTCTTCCCGGCGGCCGTGCTCGACCTCGCGGCGGCCCGGCCGGGCGGCGCCGGGGTGGTTGTTCACGGCTCCTCGCGAAAGGCGGTCTCGGCGTCGAGGAGGCCGGTAAGGGCGGTGCGGGTGGCGACGCCGGTCTTGGCGTAGACGGTGTCCAGGTCTCCGGCCACGGTGCCGGGTGACAGCGCCAGGCGGCGGGCCACCTCCTGGTCGGAGCGGCCGTCGGCGACCAGCCGCGCCACGTCGGCCTCGCGCGCGGTCAGCCGGTAACGGGCGGCCCAGGGCCGGGCGTTGGGCGGGGCGCCGGCGGCGCGAAGCTCGTCGTCGGCGCGGCGCTGCCAGACGTCGGCGCCGAGTGCGGCGAATGTCTCGCGGGCGCGGGACAGGTGGGCGCGGGCGTCGGTGAGCCGGTGGCGGCGGCGCAGCCAGGTGCCATAGACGAGGTGGCTGCGGGCCGCCTCGAAGGGCCAGTTGGTGACGGCGTGCCGGACGAGCGCGGCGCGGTACCAGCGTTCGGCGGTGGCGCCGGGGGCCAGCAGCGCGCGGGAGCGGGCCAGCAGGCCGGCCAGCAGCGGCGAGGCGAGGGTGCTGTTCTGCCGCGCGGCACGGGCGATGTGGCCGCGGGCCTCGGCCTCGCGGCCCATCAGGTGCGCTGCGGTGACAACGTCGGCCAGCGCCCACCGCGCCACGGTGTCGTGGCCGGTGCCGTCGTAGTCCGGGGGCAGCGCCCGGAGCCGGGCGTACGCCTCCTCGACGCGGTCCTCCCCCAGCGCGGCCAGGCCGCGCGCCCAGCGGGCGCGGGCGATGAGCAGCCGCTGCGGGCCCGTGAGCGCGAAGTCCAAGACGTCCTGGGTGAGTTCGGTGGTGGCGGCGGTGTCGCCGCGCCAGGCGGCGCGGTGGGCGACGCCGGCCCGCAGCGTCATGGCGGCGGTGCGGTCCCGGGCGGCCTTGGCGAGTTCCAGGCCCTGGGCGGTGTGGTGTTCGAAGTCGCGCAGCCGGCCGAGGTGGAGTTCGGTGTGCTGGAGCGTGGTCAGCAGGGACAGCGCCGGTCCCCACCGGCCCTGGGCGTGCAGATCGGCGAGCGCGGTCCGGGCCGCGGGCACCAGGGGCGCGGCCTCGTCCACGGCGCTCGCCGCCGCCAGCGTGCCGGCCAGCCCCGCGAGGTCGGGGGTGCGGGCCTCGGCCGCGAGGGCGGCGCGCAGCCGCCGGGCGTGCCGGGGGGCGTGG
The DNA here is from genome assembly GCF_031845365.1 of Streptomyces litchfieldiae. Lineage (NCBI taxonomy): Bacteria > Bacillati > Actinomycetota > Actinomycetes > Kitasatosporales > Streptomycetaceae > Streptomyces > Streptomyces litchfieldiae. Next base: position 125,869 of record NZ_JAVREL010000016.1, on the reverse strand, counting down.
GTGAGGGTCAGGGCCGCCACCAGCCGGGGGTCGCGGCCGCGCGGCCGGGTGCCGGGTTCGCCGGTGAGCGCGCCGGCGAACCGGGCGGCCCACACCGGGTCGCCGAGGCTGTCGGTGACCCGGCCGGCGGCGGCGACGAGGTCCGGCGGGAGGCCGTCGGCGCACCGCACCGCGTCCAGGAGCAGCGGCATCGCGTCGCCCGAACGGCCTTGCGTGGCATGGGAGGTGAGGCCGCGCAGGGCGAGGAGCACGGCCGCGGCGCGGCCGTCGGCGGCCGGCCCGGCGGCCCGGTCGAGGAGTTCGGCGAGCCGGTCGGCGCGGCCGGCCTCCCAGGCGGCGTGGGCGGCGCGGGCCAGCCGGGCGGCCCGGGCACCCTCCTCGGCGCTGAGCTCGGCGGCGGCCTCCCAGTCAGCGGCGGCCTCGGCGACGGCGCCGCGGCGGCGCGCGTGGGCGGCGCTCTCGTCGAGCGCGGCGGCGGCGTCCTCGTCGGGCCCGGCCGGCGCGGCGGCCAGATGGCGGGCGCGCCGGACGGGCTCCGCGGCGGTGACGTCGGCGAGCGCGCGGTGGGCGGCGCGGCGTTCGGCCCCGTCGGCGGTGAGCCGGGCGGCGGTGCGCAGATAGGGGTAGTGGAAGCGCAGGTCGGCCCGGTCCGGGTGCAGCCAGCCGGTCGCCTTCGCCCGCTCCAGCCCGCCGGCCGGGAGCCCGGCGGCCTCGGCGGCGGCGCATACGACCGCGCGCTCCGCCGGTTCGCAGACGGCGGCCAGGAGGAGTAACCGCCGGACGTCGGCGGGTAGTTCGGCCAGTTCTTCGGCGAGCGCGCGGTGCAGGCGGTCGCCGAGCGGGAGGTGCGCCGAGGGCGTCGGCGCGTCGGGGTGGGTGTCCGGCAGCGCGGCGGCGAGTTCGATCAGGGCGAGCGGGTTGCCGGCGGCCTCGGCGGCGATTCGGGCGCGGGTGCGCGCCGTCAGCGCCCGGGGCTGGGCGCGCAGCAGCCGGTCGGCGGCGCCGCTGGTCAGGGGCCGCAGCCGCAGGGTGCGCGGGGCGGGCACGTCCGGGCCCGGGGGCAGGTCGTGCCGGGCGGCGATGAGGAGGCCGGCGCCGGGGGGCGGCCGGTGCGCGGCGGCCCGCAGCGCGCGCAGCGACGCGGCGTCCCACCGGTGGGCGTCGTCGATGACGGCGAGCACCGGGCCGTCGCGGGTGGCGGCGGCCAGCGCCTCGGTGAGCGTGGTGGCCGCCGGGTCGAACGTGCCGAGGAGGCGGCGCAGTCCGGCGCCCGGCAGGGACGTTTCGGAGCGGTGGCCGGTGGCGCGCAGCACGCGGGTGCCGAGATGTCTGGTGGCCGACGCGAGCAGGGTGGTCTTGCCGATGCCGGTGTCGCCGGTGAGCAGCAGGGCCGCGCCGTGCTCGCGGGCCCGGTCCAGGAACCGGCGCAGCGCGGCTTGTTCACCGCCGCGTCCGATGGGCTCGATGTGCTGAGGTATGGCCACGGCTGCCTCTCCCCTGTCGCTGACGCCTCGGAGAGTAGGCCGGGAGCACTGGACAAACAGTGACGAAAAAGTGACCGCGGCCCACCGCGCGCGGGGGCCGCGGCGGGGGGCCGTGGAAAACGTCAGTCCGCGAACATCTCTCCCCGCGCGGCCCGTTCGGCAAGCGCGGCGGGGACCTTGAATCGGGTTCCGTAACGGGCCGCCAGCTCGGCGGCGCGGGCGGCGAACCCGGCGGGGCCGCCGCGGTAGCCGTTGATGTACTGGAGGGCGCCGCCGGTCCATGCCGGGAAGCCGGTGCCCAGCAGCGAGCCGATGTTGGCGGCGGTGACGGAGGTGAGGACGCCCTCGTCGAGCAGGCGCACGGTGGTCAGGGCCTCGGCGAACAGCAGCCGTTCCTGAATGTCTTGGAACGGCAGGTCCGGGGCGCCGGGCCGGGGCGCGAAGTGCTCGCGCAGACCGGGCCACAGCCGGGGCCGGGCGCCGCTCCCGGCGCCGGCGGGACGGGTGTAGAAGCCGGCGGCGCGGCCGGGGCGGTCCAACTCGCCCAGCATCCGGGCCAGTACGCGGTCGGCGGGGTGGTCGGGCGCGATGAGGCCGGCCTCGGCCAGCTCGGTGATCAGCGTGAGGGTCAGCTCGTCGGCCAGGGCCAGCGGGGTGGCGCGGAACCCGGCCCGCGCGGCGGCCTGTTCGACGCTGGCGGGCGGCACGCCCTCGCCGAGCAGCGCGATGCCCTCCTTGACGAGGTTCCCGGCGACGCGCGCGGTCGCGGTGCCGCGCGGGTCGTTGACGACGATCGGGGTCCGGCGCAGCCGGCGGACCAGGTCGAACGCGCGGGCCAGCGCCGCGTCGCCCGTCTTGGGGCCGCGCACGATCTCCACCAGCGGCATGGTGCCCACCGGCAGCGCCAGGCCGAGCCCGAGAAGGTCCTCCTGCCGCTGCACGTCCTCGGGCAGCGCGGCGGGGGCCGGGCCGAAGGCGGCGGCGCACAGCAGCGCGTCGGGCGCGGCGTCCCGCTCGGCGGCGGCGAGGCCGGCCGGCTCGCCGACGACGATGTCGCGGTCGGTGGCGTCCGCACCGGGGGCGGTGTCCAGGCCGGCCTCGGCGCAGCAGCGGGCGAACGCGGCGGCCGGGCCGGTGCCGAGGACGGCGATCCGGCCGAGGGGGCGCCGGGGGATGCCGCCGGGTCTGCCGCGGCCGGCGGTGACGGCCTGGAGGTCGTAGAAGAACGCCTGGATCATGTTCTTGGCGGTCTGGCCGGTGGCCACCTCGGTGAAGTAGCGGGCCTCGATGGTCCCGGCGGTGTCGAAGCCGACCTGGGCGCCCTCGACGGCGGTGGCGAGGATGGCGCGCTGGGCCGGGGTGGGCGCGCCGCCGGCCCGCCGGATCAGGGCGGGGGTGAGGGTGGGCAGCACGGCGGCGAACGCGGGGTCGGCGGGGGTGCCGCCGGGGATGCGGTGGCCGGGGACGTCCCAGGGCTGCCGGGCGTCGGCGCTGGTGGTGATGAAGTCGCGGGCGGCGGCGAGCAGTTCGCGTTCGGTGGGCACCAGCTCGTGGACGAGCCCGACGGCGCGCGCCTCGGCGGGGGCGTAACGGGCGCCGTGCAGCAGCACCTTGTCCAGGGCGTCGGTGATGCCCAGCAGCCGCACGGCGCGGGTGACGCCGCCGCCGCCGGGCAGGAGGCCGAGGGTGACCTCGGGCAGTCCGAACCGGATGTCGGGCCGGTCCAGGGCCACGCGGTGGTGGCAGGCGAGGGCGATCTCCAGGCCGCCGCCGAGCGCGGTGCCGTTCAGCGCGGCGACGACCGGTCGGCCCAGGGTCTCGATGCGGCGCAGGTCGCGCTTGATGCCCATGCTCAGGTCGAAGAGGTGCCGCGCGTCCGCCGGCCCGGCGGACCGGAAGTCGTTCAGGTCGCCGCCGGCGCAGAAGGTCCGCTTGGCGGAGGTGATGACGACGCCGGTGACGGTGTCGCGTTCGGCCTCCAGCCGGTCGGCGGCGGCGGTGAGCGCGGCGCGGAACGCCGTGTCGAGGGTGTTCGCGGACCGGCCGGGGGCGTCGAGGGTGAGGGTGATGATGTCGTCGGCGTCCCGGTGCCAGCGGATCGGTGCGGACGGCGGCGTGGGCTCAGGCATGGTCGGTGTTCTCCAGGAGGTCAGACGCGCTCGATGACGGTGGCGATGCCCATGCCGGCGCCGACGCAGAGGGTGGCGAGGCCGTAGCGCAGGTCGCGGCGTTCCAGTTCGTCGACGAGGGTGCCCAGGATCATCGCGCCGGTGGCGCCCAGCGGGTGGCCCATGGCGATGGCGCCGCCGTTGACGTTCACCTTCGCCAGGTCGAGGTCCATCTCGCGCACGAAGCGCAGGGCGATGGCGGCGAACGCCTCGTTGATCTCGACCAGGTCGATGTCGTCGATGGTCAGCCCGGCCTTGGCCAGCGCCTTGCGGGTGGCCGGCGCGGGCGCGGTGAGCATGATGGTGGGCTCGGAACCGACGACGGCGGTGGACAGGATCCGGGCGCGGGGCGTCAGGCCATGGCTCTCGCCGACGGCCGCGCTGCCGACCGCGACCAGCGCCGCGCCGTCCACGATGCCGGAGGAGTTCCCCGCGTGGTGGACGTGCTCGATCGCGTCCAGCCAGTGGTACTTCTGGAGCGCGACGGCGTCGAACCCGCCCTGCTCGCCGATCGCGGCGAACGAGGGCTTGAGCTTGGCCAGCGACTCGGCGGTGGTGCCCGGCCGCAGGTGCTCGTCGTGGTCCAGCACCACCAGCCCGGCACGGTCGGTGACGGGCACCACGGAACGGCCGAACCGGCCGTCCTTCCACGCCTCGGCGGCCCGTTCGTGGGACCGCGCGGCGAACTCGTCGAGCCGGCGCCGGTCGAAGCCCTCCACGGTGGCGATGAGGTCCGCGCCTATGCCCTGCGGCACATAGCCGGTGGCGAGGCTGGTCATCGGGTCGCTGTGCCAGGGCCCGCCGTCGGAGCCCATGGCGACGCGGGACATGGACTCCACGCCACCCGCCAGGATCAGCTCGTCCCAGCCCGAACGAACCCTGGCCGCCGCGATGTTGACCGATTCCAGGCCGGAGGCGCAGAAGCGGTTGACCTGCACGCCGGCGACCGTGTCGGGCAGACCGGCGGCGATGGCGGCGATCTTGGCGATGTCGGACCCCTGGTCGCCGACGGGGGCGACGCAGCCGAGCACGACGTCGTCGACGGCCGCGGGGTCGAGTCCGGGGAAGCGGCGCAGCAGTTCATGGAGGAGGCCGACGACGAGGTCCACGGGCTTGGTGCCGTGCAGCGCGCCGTTCGGCTTGCCGCGCCCGCGCGGGGTGCGGATCGCGTCGTAGATGAAGACGTCGGTGGTCACAGCCAGCCCTTGACCTTCTCGATGAGCCGCGCCGGATCGGGCCCGACGAGGCGGACGTTGAGTTGGGTGACCCCGGCCTCGCGGAACGCCTCGATGCGCTCGCGGACATAGCCCTCGGGGCCGCACAGCGAGACCAGTTCGGCGAACTCGGCGGGCACGGCGGCCTCCGCGTCTCGCTTGCGCCCGTCGAGGTAGAGGTCCTGGACCTTCTCCGCGGCCTCCTCGTAGCCGTAGGCGCGGGCCAGGTCGTTGTAGAAGTTGCGGCCCTTGGCGCCCATGCCGCCGATGTAGAGGGCGATGATCGGGCGGGCCAGGTCGCGCGCGGCGGCGGCGTCCTCGCCGACGGCGAGGATGGTGCCCGCGGCGATCTCCAGCGGGCCGAGCTCGGGGGCGCGCTTGGCGCTCCCCTCGGCCAGCGGCGCCGCCCAGACCTCCTTGGCCTTCTCGGGGACGAACAGGTGCGGCAGCCAGCCGTCGGCGATCTCCGCGGTCAGGCGCACATTGGCCGGGCCCAGCGAGGCCAGCCACACCGGGATCTCCTTGCGCACCGGCCGGTTGAGCAGCTTCAGCGGCTTGCCCAGCGTGCCGCCCTTCTCCGGCGGCAGCGGCATGTCGGTGATCCCGTGGTGAACGATCGTCTCGCGGCGCCAGATGCGGCGGCACAGGTCGACGGTCTCGCGGGTGCGGCCCAGCGGCTTGTCGTAGCGCTTGCCGTGCCAGCCCTCGACGACCTGCGGCCCGGACGCGCCGAGCCCGATGAGGGCGCGGCCCTCGGAGACCGCGTCCAGGCCGGCGCCGGTCTGGGCGATCAGCGCGGGGGTGCGGGAGTAGACGTTGAGGATGGAGGCGCCGATCTTCATCCGGCGGGTGCGGGCCGCCAGATAGCCCATCGTGGTGGGCGAGTCGAAGCCGTAGGCCTCGGCGACCCACACGGCGTCCAGGCCCGCGTCCTCCAGCCGCGCCACCTCGTCGGCGGCCTCGCGGGGGTTGCCCGCGTAGTTGAGCATGGTGGCGAGTTCCATCAGTCACTTCCCTGCCTGGTCGGAGCGGAGGCGCGGTCGCGGGTCACGTGCTGCATGCGCAGGGCGCCGTCGAGCCGGATCGACTCGCCGTTGAGCATCCCGTTGCCGATGACATGCCCGACGAACGAGGCGAACTCGTCGGCGACACCCATCCGGGGCGGGTGCGGAATCCGTTCGACCAGCAGATGGCGGACGCGTTCGGGCACGGCCGCGAAGAGTTCGGTGTCGAACAGGCCGGGCGCGACGTTGACGACGCGGATCTGGTACTCGGCCAGTTCACGGGCGAGCGGCAGCGTCATCCCGGCGACGGCGGCCTTGGAGGAGGCGTAGGCGGCCTGGCCGGACTGGCCGTCCCAGGCCGCGATCGAGGAGGTGGTGACGATGACGCCGCGGTCCTCCTCCACCAGCGGCTGGTCGATGATGCGGGCGGCGGCGAGCCGCACCGTGTTGAACGTGCCGATCAGGTTCGTCTGGATCACCGCGCAGAAGTCGGCCAGGCTCATCGCGCGGCTGCCCGACATGCGCTTGGTGTGCGGCACACCCGCGCAGCACACGACGGTGCGCAGGCTGCCCAGTTCGGCGGCGACGTTCAGCGCCCGCTCGATGTCCTCCTCGTCGGCGACGTCGCCGGCCACGAACGCCGCGCCGGGCCCCAGTTCCTCCGCGGCGGCCTTGCCGGTCGCCTCGGTGCGGCCGGTGATGACCACCTTCGCGCCGGAGTTGAGCAGCAGCCGGGCCGTGGCGAGGCCGAGGCCGGCCGTACCGCCCGTCACCAGCGCCACCGTGTCAGTGAGCCGCACAGCAGACTTCCCTTCTCGAGTCCGGTGTTCCCCGCGGCGGAACGAGCGTCACGCCCGGGGCCCCTCGTACCAGCGCAGGACGACGGCGCCCGCGGTCATGCCGGCGCCGACGGCCACCAGGGCGATGAGATCGCCGTCGCGGAACGGCCGTTCCTCGTGGGCGAGTGCGAGGGTGACGGGCACGGACGCCGACGCGGTATTGCCCGTGCGCTTGCCATAGGTGGGCATCACCTCGTCCGCCAGGCCGACGTACTCGCTGAGATTCCGCACCAGCCGCGGATTCGCCTGGTGCACGACGACGCGATTGAGCTGATCGAGGCGGACCCCGGCCTTGGCCAGCGCGGTATTGAGCAGCTTCGGGCCCATCTCCATCACGACGCCGGCGACTCCGCGGCCGTCCATCACGAACCAGTTGCCGCCCCGGGGAACGGCGGCCAGGGAAGTCTGCGTGCCCTCCGCCCACAATTCGGTGGCGAGAATGCCGTATCCCTCGGGCACCGGGCCGAGCTGCACCGCGCCGGCCCCGTCGCCGAACAGCGGCGCGGTGCGCCGGTCCTGCGGATTGATGAACCTGGTGAATACGTCCGCGCCTATCACCAGGGGGGTCTGGGAGACGCCGGAGTGCACCAGGCCGGTCGCGGTGGCCAGGGCGTAGACGAATCCCGAGCAGGCCGCGTCCACGTCGAAGGCCGGCACGCCGGTCAGGCCGAGCCGTTCCTGGACGAAGGGCGCGGTGGCCGGGCACTGCCGGTCGGCGGTGAAGGTGGCGAGCACGATCATGTCGGGCGTGACCGGTGAGCCCTCGGCCGCGCGCTCGGCGGCGCGAACGGCCAGGTCGGCGGTGGTCTCCTCCGGCGCCGCGTGGTGCCGGTACTCGATTCCGATGCGGTCATGAATCCACTGGAGCTCGACTCCCGCGCCCTCGGCGATGGAATCGTTGGGCACTGGCTCGCCGGGCAAATAGGCCCCGAGGCCGACGATGCCTAACGAGGTCTTACTTCCGGTGACAGTCACGTCCCAACCCAGCCCTTCTCCTTTAATTCATTTCCCTGTCCGCCGAGATACGCGACGGGCACTCCGGAGAATATTCGCAGCTCAACACCCTGGTCGGTCAATAACTATAGGGAGGGTCCGTCAGGTCCCCCGGAGTGTCCGGTGGACCTGACATATCCTGTCGACTTTCCCGGGGTTAATACCGTGAATTCAGCACGGGCTGTGCGGATATGGCCCGGCGGCCGGGCCGGCGCCGGGCCCCGACTTGACAATAAACGCGCCCGGTCGGCGCGGGTGCGGACGTGCACGGAACGGAACGAAGGCCCTCCAATTCGCTGACGCTGCGTAACCAAGGCCGTCTCGGGGCGACTTGACAGATAACCGACCCGGCGCATTACCGGACGAGTTCGGCACGACTAACGTCGCGGCCAACGACATGTTCATACATCGCCCGGCAAACCAGTGGGCACTGCCAACGGAGGAGTTCCATGAGCGAGTCCGAGCAGGAGTTTCAGGATCGCGTCGAGAAGCTGTGCGAAGACATCTTCGGCTTTCTCTTCCCGTCCGCTCTCCGCACCGCTATCCGGCTCGACGTTCCCGACCACCTGGCCAAGGGGCCGCGCACGGCGGCGGAACTGGCGGAGCTGAACGGAGCCAACGCCGCGTACCTGGAGCGGGTGCTGCGTTACCTGGCGACCCGCAACGTCTTCCGTGAGGACGAGGCCGGCCGCTTCCACATGACGCCCGAGGCGGAGCTGTTCCGCTCCGACGCGCAGCCGTCCCTGCGGGACTTCGCGCTGGTCGCCGCCCACGAGGTGGTGCTCGGCGCCGCGGCCCGGCTCTACGACGGCGTCGTCAAGGGCAAGACGGTGTTCGAAGACGTCCACGGCGTCGGCCTGTTCGAGTACATGTCCGGCAACCCCGAGTTCGCCCAGTCCTTCGACAAGGGCATGTCGGCGTTCTCCGACACCGAGAACCCGGTGATCGCGGCCAGCTACGAGTTCCCCGCGGGGGCGACCGTGGTGGACGTCGGCGGCGGGCGCGGGGGTCTGCTGCGGTCGGTGCTGGAGCAGCACGAGGGCGTCAAGGGCATCCTGCTGGACCGGGACCACGTGGTCGCGGGCCACATGCTCGACGTCCCGGAGCTGGCCGGCCGGTGGGAGGCCGTGGGCGGCGACTTCCTGGAGTCGGTCCCGGCCGGCGGCGACTACTACGTCATCAAGCACGTCCTGCACAACTGGTCGGAGGAGGACGGCCTGCGCATCCTGGACGCCTGCCGGCGGGCCATGGCGGAGGGCGGCCGGATCCTCGTCGTCGACGCGGTGATCCCGCGGGACAACGCCTTCCACCCCGGCAAGACCCAGGACCTGATGATGATGCCGATCGTCGACGGGCAGGAGCTCACCAAGGAGGGCTTCCAGGCCCTGTTCGCCAAGGCCGGCTTCAAGCTCACCCGCATCATCGACACGCCGTCGCACTCGTCGATCGTCGAGGGGATCACCGAGTAGGACGAGACGGCAACGGCCATGCCGGCCCCCGGGAGAAGTTCGGCGAACCCGCCGAACCCCGGGGGCCGGTCCGTTGCCGGTGGCCCCCGGATGACGGGGAGGGGGAAGGGCGGGGAAGGGGCGGGGAAGAGGTCACATCCCGTGCAGACAGGGGATGCGGTCGTACATGCCCTCCTGGGACACGGCGCACAGCACCCGCTTGCGCGCCTTGGTGGCGAGGGCGTCCCGGCGCACTCCGTAGCTCCGGAAGACCTGCGGGAAGTCGGCCGCGTCGCAGTCCATCAACTCGCCGAGGCGCACGGCGTCCTCCACCGCCAGATGGCATGTGTGGTGCGAGATGAACGGGAGGGGGAGGTGGAGGGCGTCCCCGGTCAGCACCACCCGGCCGTCGGCCCACTGGCTGACGGGCGTGGTGTCGCGGGTGACCCACATCTTCCAGTCCCCGCCCAGGCCGATCAGGACGCGCACGTCCTCGGCGGCCTCGAGGCAGTCGCTCAGCACGCGCTCGGCGGGGACCGGCGTGCCCGGGTCCGCGTCCTCGGCGTCGTTGTCGCAGTTGACGGAGAGGTCGTAGTAGCCCCCGGTGTCGATGGGGCAGACCACGAACTGCCAGCGGGGCCGCGCCCATACCGTGAGGGCGTTGGACTTCAGGCTCTCGGGCATGTGCTCGGCGGGGACGACGGCGTGGTAGTAGGTGCGCCGCGAGTCCGGGGGTGTGCGGCCGGCCAACTGGCGGCCGATCGTGGAGCAGGCGCCGCCCGCCCCGATCAGGGCGTCGGCGAAGCGGCGTTCGCCCGACTCCAGGAACGCGGTGACTCTCTCGCCGTCCTGCTCGTAGTGGGTGACGCCGGAGTCCGTCACCAGATCGATGTGCGGGATGCGGCGGCAGGCATCCAGCAGGATCTCGAACAGGTCGAGCCGCCGGATCACCACCGGGCTGCCGGCACCGTGGCCGCACTCGTCGGTGGCCGTCGATAAACTGACCAGCCGCTGCCCGGTGTTGCCCTCGACCAGGCTCAACTCGTCGAGGCTCGCGGCCCGTTCGCGCACGGCGTCGCCGATGTCGAGCCGGTCCAGGGCGTCCAGGACACCCGAGGACAGCCGGATGCCGGCCTCGACCTCCTGGTAGGCGCCGGCTCTCTCCAGAACCGTGACCCGGTGGCGCTGCCGCGCCACGCTGAGCGCGGCGGTGAGTCCGCCGATTCCGCCGTCGGCGACGAGGACATCAGCCATGGGGACCGACATGTTCGCCCACTCAGCCAACGCCGGTGTCGTGAGAACGCTGGCGACCGGGCGATATGGACCGTCGTGAATCCCGGCGCGGGCAGAACCGAGGATTGCCGCACGGCAGCGGACGCGGGTAATACCGACGGTGCATCACATCTCATTCCAACTCGTGGTGGTCGATTCGCAGATGATCTCCGCGGCAGTGCGGAGGCGTCAGCTCATCGGGGTGCGCGGACAGCGGCCGAACGCGGCGGTGGCCGCGGAGGCGCAGTCATAGGATCTCCTCACCGTGCGCAAAAAGCGGACCGGGGCGGGGTAAAGCTTCGCCCGGCCTTACTACGATTACCGTATCCCGCAACTCACTTAGCAGTCAAGTATCTCATTCAGAAAGTAATTTACCTTTTGGCGAGTTGGGCACGCAGGTTCGCCCCAGTGTCACGACCGGAACACGGTCCGCAACCATCCGTTACCCACGCCTGCCCGGGTTCGAAACCGGAAGCGCAGTAGAGCAAGGGACCTGACAGATTCTGTACGAATAAGCATGGTGAATGGCTGGGCCAATGACAGGCTGTGGTCCGGCACGCCGGACACCCCGACCGGCCGGCCGGGGAATACCGGACGAACCCGCAACGGCCGGTGGCCCGTTACATGAAGCGGCTACCGCCGCGGGAACGCGCGGACGCAGGCGTCAAGCCGCGGCATCGCGCGTGGAGATGGGAAGGAATCGCCGCCGATGGCGCGGCCGTCTTCCGCGCGGCGGGTCGGCCCGGTCAAACCGGAGACCGACCCGCGGCGACAACTTCGCGGGCCCGGCCGGGTCCGCCTGTCGAGAGCGAGAGCTCGAGAAAGGGGTCAGCCTTTCCCATGACGAACCGGCGGCAGGGAGTCGTGCAGTGAGCTCCTGATGCGCTGAAGTCGCAGCGCGAGCTGGATTTCGAGAGCGCGGCCCGCCTCCTGCCAGTCGGGGCCGAGCAGTTGGGAAATGCGTTCCAGGCGCCGGGCCACCGTGTTGGGGTGGACCTGAAGCGCCTCCGCGGCGTGCGTGGGACTTCCGCCAGCGGCGAAGTACGCCTCCAGCGTGTTGCCCAGATCGGTGGAGCGTTCGGCGTCGTAGAGGATGACGGGACCGAGGGTGGCCTCGATGAAGCCGCCCACGTTGCGGTTCCCGCCGAGCAGCATCCCGACGAAGCCCAGTTCGTCGACGGTGGCCGCCGTGCCGTGCTGGCCCAGGCTCGTCAGCGCCTCCAGACAGCGCAGGGCCTGCTGGTAGCCACGGGACACCGCGTGCTGCTCGCCCCAGGCCGACGCGCCGCCGGACGTTACCGGCCGGCCCAGCATCTGCCCGAGCTGCCGGGTCACTTCGGTGGCCGCCGCCTTCGGGTCCGCACCCGGCAGCAGCAGGACGAGAGCGCCCTCGCGCATCGTCTTGGCGCCGCCGCACCGGGAGACGTAACGCGCCGCCCAGGCCAGGGTCCGGGCCCGCTGACCGCCGTCCGCCTGGGCGACGACGATGACATGGGGCTGCCCCAGGTCCAGGCCGAGCCGCTGGGTCCACTGCGCGGTGCGGTAACGTTCCCGCGGCGAGGCGTTGAGCAGCTCCTCCAGCGTCTCGTCCCGCACCTGCGCGTCGGTGGACACCGAGTTGCGGCTGAGCAGGGCGAGCACCGCCGTCGCCCGCGCGACATGGTGCAGAACCGTCCGGTCCGCCTCGGCGAACGACTGGCGGCAGCGCAGGATCAGCGCTCCCAGGTCCTCGCTGCCCGCCCGGACGGGCACGACAGTGATGTCCTCGCCGACGGTGACGACCGCCCGCTCCGCGCGTGCCTCCAGGATCGCCTTGTCCAACTCGTTGCAGTCGTCGGGAATTTCACCGCACTGGGCGATCGTCAGGTCGTTCTCGTCCCGGATCGCCACCGCTCCCCCGAGCACCCCCGCCGTCTCTGCCGCCAGTGCCTGGGCGTCCGCACCGCCCAGCACGAAGTCCACCATGCGGTGGCCGGCGTTGGTGGCCTGCTGCTCCGCCTGCATCTGCGCGCGTAACCTGTCGTAGGCCACCGTCGTGTACGCCACGCGAGCCCGGGCCTCCTCCAGTGCGCGGGACTGCTCCAGCGACGAGGAGGCGTAGTCGGCCAGCGCCGTCATCATGGCCACCTCGTCCGCCGTGTAGGAACGCACATCGCGCTGTCCCGCGTAGAGAACGCCGACGATCCCGTCCATCCCCCGCAGCGGAACCGCCAGCAGCGAGGACAGCCCTTCCGCACGCACCAGATCGTCCAGCGGCGCGGCGCGCGGGAACCGCTCGTCCGCGAAGTAGTCGGAGGTCCACACGGCCGCCCGGCTCCGGGTCGCCTCGGCCCCCGGGCCCGCCCCGCCCGGTAAGAGCAGGTCCGCCGGCACCGCGGAGATCGCGCCGTCGCTGGCGCGCACGGCCGCCACGCCCTGGTCGTCGCACAGGCTGACGAGGGTCACGTCGGCGTGCAGCAGCAGCCGCGCACGGCGGGCGATGGTGGTGAGCAGGGCGTCGAAGCTGCGCTGTTCCCCGAGGTCGCGCACGGTGTCCATCAGAGCGGCGGACGCGTTCTTGCGGCTGTCGAGCTGTCTGAGGCGTTCGTCTATGTGGAGCGCCATCTCCTTGGCTCTTTCCACTTCTTCGAGGGGACGGTGTCCTGGGCCGGTACGGCGCGCCCTCAGCAGCGCATCTTCGAACTCCCCGGGAGATGCTTTTGCTACGAGAAGTTCCAAGAAGGTCTGTTCATAGGGCTGCGCGGCAGTTTCTGGTGACATCACTCTCCGTGCGGGGCAGAGAAATCGACGTGGTCAGAGTCGACGACGGTGATGAGCAAGCGGGGCGCCCCTGCGCCATTCGCGCCAGCATACATCGCGAGCCATGAAATCTCATGAAATATAAGGACTGTGCAGGGGTTTTGTAAAGCCCTTATCGGCGACTGCATACATTCCGGCTCGAAGTGTCGGTCAAGGCCGCCCCGGTGAGGCGGCGCTCTACGTGCGGCACAACCCGCGGGCGTGCTGACGGCGACGGGGGGCACCGTCAGTCCGCGCCGCGGGTTGGCCAGTTCAGGGATTTGCGCTAGCTACACCTCCTGGGGTCGCGCAAATTTCGGCATCATCACCATGAGCAGCGTGACGAGCACGAACAGTCCGGCGATGGCGTACATCCCGATCCGGAAAGCCCGGGAGAACGTCTCCGCCTGCACGTCCGGCGTGTGTTCCTGGATGATTCGCTCGACATCCGCGGCCTGGGCCGCGGAGACCCCCGAGGGCGGCCCGGCCAGGCAGCTCTCGGGTACGACGGTCGGGTCCGTCTCCTCGGCCCGCTCCTCGGCGCATACCCGATACCCGGCCAGGATGTCGTCCTGCACCTGCTCGGTGATGCCGACCGCCGCGAAGTCCTGGCGGATGCCCGGCTCGGCGAAGTCCACACCGGCGCTCGACTGGCCGGGCAGCGCGGAGAGGAAGATGACGCCGATGATGGCGATACCGACCGAGTTCCCGAGCTGCTGCGTGGTGTTGAACGCGCCGGACCCGGCGCCCGCGTGCTCGTGCGGCACGTCGGACAGGGCGAAGTCGATCACCGTGGCGATGACGTATCCCATGCCGAGGCCGATGACGAACAGCGGCGCGATCATGTGGGCGGACGAGATGTCCGTGCCGTACCGGTCGCTGACGAACACGAACAGCAGCGAGCCCAGGATCATCAGGAAGCCGCCGGCGAACAGGACGTTGCGCCCGAACTTCGGCGTCAGCATCTGCACGGCCATGCCGGCGGCCGCGGCCATGCCCACGAAGAAGGGGATGCCCGTGAGCCCGGCGTGGATCGCGGACCAGCCGAGGCCGATCTGCATGAAGAGCGTCCACATGAGGAAGAACGCGCCGAAGCCGACGTTGAACAGCAGGTTGACGCTGAACCCGCCCGTGAAGGAGCGGGAGTTGAACAGGCTCAGCACGATCAGCGGCGAGCCGCCGCGGGCGGTGAGCATGCGCTCGTAGGCGATGAAGACGACGAACAGCACCAGGGAGCCGGCCAGCATGACGAACGCCCAGGCGGGCCAGTCCAGTTCGTGGCCCTGCACCAGCGGGTAGACGAACATCCCGATGGTGGCCGAGGCCAGGATCACGCCGACGACGTCGGGGCGCATCGGGTTGGGCGACTTCGACTCGCGGATGACCGCCAGCGCGGTGAAGATACCGAGGATGCCGATGGGCACGTTGACGAGGAAGATCGGGCGCCAGTCCAGGCCGAAGAGGTCGGCGTCGATGAAGATGCCGCCCAGGATCGGCCCGGAGACCAGCGCCAGACCGCCGATGGCGCCGTAGACGCCGAGGACCTTCCCGCGCTCGTGGGCCGGGAAGGTGACGTGGATAATCGCGATGACCTGCGGGATCATGACCGCCGAGGCGATGCCCTGCACCAGCCGCGCGGTGATCAGCATGCCGGGCGAAGTGGCCACACCACACAGCAGGGAGGCGATGGTGAAGCCGGTGATACCGAGAATGAGCATCCGCCGGCGACCGTAGATGTCACCCAGCCGGCCACCGGTGATGAGGCCGGCGGCGAAGCCGAGTGTGTAGCCGGCGGTGACCCACTGGACGGCCGCGTAGCTCGCTCCGAGGTCACTCTGGATGCTCGGGACGGCGACATTGACGATGGTAACGTCCAGCAGATCCATGAAGGATGCCGTGATCACCACGACCAGGGCCAGCCACCGCTTGGGATCCGGCGGGTCGGCGGCCTCTGGGACGAGTGCTTCCTTGGTGGGCGAGCTCATCAGGACTTCCTGCCCTCTCTCCGAAGGAGTATCTTTTCAGCAAGGCATCTCAATGATAAGTTCTCTTAGTAGTTAAGATAGTGACACGCTATGAGGTTTCGAGGCCATATGTCAAGTACGGGATTCGAGGCGGACTCCGGCTCCAGCGAGGCGCCAGGCCTACACGCTCGGGCCGGAAGGAGCACCGGGGACCCGGAGAGGGACGCCATGCTCCAAAAGATCATGGACGCCGCGCAGAAGCTCGGTCTGTCCACCATCTCGCTCAACAGCGCGGTCGCCCGGTCGCTGGAGATCCATCCCACCGATGCCTGGATCCTGACGTACATGCAGGATCTGCCGCCGGACGCGCCGTTGACGCCGGGTGACCTCGCCCGTATCACCGGACTGACGACGGGCGCGATCACGGGCGTGATCGACCGCCTGGAGGCCCACGGCTACGTCAGGCGCGAGCGGGACCCGGTCGACCGGCGCAAGGTGATTCTCGTCCCCACCCAGGAGAGCGTGAAGGTGGCCAACGCCTTCCAGCCGCTCGTCGAGGGGTGCATGGACCTGTGCCTGAAGTACTCGCCGAACGAGCTCAACGCGCTCCTCACCTATCTGGAGGGCAGCGTGGCGGTCGCCGAGGAGACCATCGGGCGGCTCCGCCAGATCTGAGCGCGCACACACGGTTGTTCCCGTGGGGTGCTCCCCGGGGGAGCACCCCACGGGAATGATCCGTGGGGCCGAGCGGCCGGTCAGCGCCGGCCGGTGTTGCCCAGTACCGACACCACGTGCGCGGCGGAGGCCAGGGTCACGTGGCGGTGCCATCCGCTGTAGGAGCGGCCGGTGAAGTCCCGGATCCCCAGCCGGTCGGCGGTGTCCCGCAGGTCGCGCTCGGTCCGGGCGGTGAGCTTGCTCCGGGTCACCAGGGCGGGCAGCGGCACATCGGTCATGTCGGTCAGCCACAGCTCCGTCGGCCAGCGCCGCCGGTCCTCGCCCACGCCCAGCAGGGCCAGCGAGTCGGCGCCCGAGGCGCGGTGGACCTGGTGCGGCAGCCGGACCCGGAGGGCGAAGGCCACATTGGTCCGCATGGTGGTCGAGCCACCGTGGTGCTCGCGCCACACCACCGGCCGCAGCCGGTTGCGTTCGGCCACCATGATCTGGCCGGCCGGCTGCATGTCGGTGGACCGGCCCAGCCGCGCCGGGTCGGTCACGGTGAGCTGGAAGGTGCTGTTGACCCGGGCCAGGAAGGGCACGCCCGCCGCCCGGAAGCGCCGGACCAGGGTCGGAATGTCCATGCTCCTCGCGTCCACCACGACGGGCCGGGTGGGCAGACCCCACTCCCCGGCCGTCTCCAGACAGGCGTCGATGGTCATGTCGCCGGCGGTCCTGGCGTCCAGGTGCTCGGGGATCGACGCCTGACGACGGCGAGGGCCGTCCTCGAGCCAGGAAGACGAAAGATAAATCCGCCAGTTGACCGGACTGCTGGCCTGTTCGTTCGCGGCCCAGATACCGACGGCGCGCTGTGCATTAAGAATTCGACCGACTTCCGGGACATACTGCCGGTCCACTCCCACCGAATTCTCACCGGCCTTGGGAATGACCATCGGCTGCACGACCCAGGCAAGTGGCGGCGTATTGCCGACCAGATGACGGGCCAGCGCCTGACGCACCGGACCCCAGTCCCATGTCGAACTGCAAACGAAGTGGTGCAGGCTCTGCTCGGTGGCCGAGCCGCCCAACAGCGTCGCGATGTTCCGGATCGACCTGCGTCCCCGCACGCCCAGCAGCCCGCGTAGGTAGTCCATACCCTTTCGGCGTTGATCACTTCGGGGAAGTGACGCAAAGAGTACGGAACCCAGCTCGGCCAGGGCACCGTCATCCCACCACGAACTATGGGGAAGCGGCGACCGCAGGTCGTCAGTAATGCGCTCCGCTATGAGAGTTGTACCGCTCATCGAAACCCCCGCTGGCTGGATGAACTCGCTCTCGTACCCCTCCAGTGTTTCTTTTTAGGCGGCTGTGCCCAAGGTATGGGGGACACCGATTTCGGAGGGGAATCAGGGTGGGAAGCCACTGCTCCGTTCCCGGTCTCACGATGGGTGAGGCGCCAATGTGGCAGTGGGTGCCATGCGTGTCCGGGGGGGTGTGCCCGGACCACCTCCGGGGGGCCCGACCCCCTATGCCGATGGTTGTCGCGGCAACGCCCCCTGTCCGAAGGGGTGTTGGGGGCCGGACACACACGAAGCCGGCCCTGACGACGGGGGAGGTCGTCGGGACCGGCTTCGGGGCGCGCCGCGGTCGGGCCGCGGGCTGGTTCAGGTGAGCTCGACGGGTACGGCGCCCGCGGCGGACTGCTGGAGCGCCGCCACCACGCGGGCCTGGGCGACGGCCTCGGCGCGGCCGAAGGGCGGCGCCGTGCCCGCCGCCAGGGCCGAGGAGACCTCGTCGAACTGGATCCGGGAGATGTGGAAGGGCTCGTCCAGCCGGTAGATCCCCTCGGGGTCGATGGGGACGTACTCCTTCGTCGACTCCAGCAGCGGCACGGGGCCCTGGAGATCGATTTCCACCGACTCCGGGTTCACCGGGAACCACGCCTGCGGGATGACGACCCGGCCCTTGGTGCCCACGATATGCAGGAAGTCGCGCCGCGCCAGGTCCTGGCCGACCACGAACTGGCCCAGCACACCGTTCGGCAGCCGCAGGGTGGCGGAGAAGCTGTGGTCGGCGGCGCCGGGGCCCCGGCGCACCTCCTCGGCGTACACGCGGGTGGGCTCGCCCGCGAAGTACCGGATGGCGCTGACGGCGAAGACACCGAGGTCGAGCATGGCGCCGCCGCCCAGCTCGCGGGAGCGGCGGAAGTAGTCGGGCGGCACGGCGGCGGTGCAGGCGACGTACACGTACATCACGTCGCCGATGCGGCCGGAGTCCACCAGTTCCTTCGCCAGCCGCGTCTGCGGGTGGTGGCGGAACATCACGCTCTCCACGCAGTGTCGTCCGGCCACCTCCGCGGCGTCGAAGACGCGTTCCACGTCCTCGACGGAGAGGCCGATCGGCTTCTCGCACATCGCGTGCTTGCCCGCCTGGAGCGCCTTGATCGTCCACTCGACGTGGTCGACGGGGTGCAGGGCGACGAAGACGGCGTCGACCTCCTCGTCGGCCAGCAGCTCCTCGGCCGATCCGTGGCTCCGGGCTATGCCATGGGCCTTGGCGTACTCCCGGGACTGCTCGGCGTCCCCGGCCCACACGGCGACGAACTCGGTGGTCTCCGACTTCGCGTTCGCCGCCATCGCGACGTTGGCATAACCCTCGGTGACCAGCAGTCCCCAACGCACCTTGCTCACTGCGCCTCCCCTTCCGGGCGGAATCGGCCGCCGCTCATCAGACTCCCTCGGTGGTGACCGGCAGGTCGGGCACCGCGTCGAGCCTGATGCCGTACAGCGTCTCGAACTTCTGCAGGAACTCCGCGTCGTCCTCCAGCACCCGGGAGAACTTGCGCTCGCCGTTCTCGTACTCCGTCAGGACGCGGTTGAACATCGACACCCGGCCGCCGGGGGTCACGATGGAGGCCCACAACTGGGTGGTCGCCGGCGCGTCGGGCGAGGTCCACAGGAACCACAGCGGGCCGTCGAAGTCCTCGATCTCGCGCGGGTGCATCTCCGCGCGCCACCGCAGCACGCCGTTGTGCACCATCTCCAGGTCGCCGTCCGGGCTGTAGAACAGCTCGTACTCGCCGTGCGCGTCCTTCTGGACGCCCCGGCCGCGCAGCCGCAGCGGCTTGCGGCTGGCCCAGCGGAAGCCGACGTCGACCAGGTAGGGCTGGTCCAGCTCGACGCGGAGCACCATGTGGCCCATGAACTGGCCGTGGAACGCGTGCTTGCCGTTGTGCAGCACGCGGGCCCCCAGGATGGTGACCGGGTAGCCGAGCCCCTTCAGCAACAGGGCGAAGGCGGTGTTGAGCTCACCGCAGCCGCCGCCCCGGCGCCGGCGCACGATCTTGTCGTAGAGCTGCTCGTCGCGGAGGCTCGGGAATTCCTTGAGAATGAGATCGACGGTCTCGAACGGAACGGACATCATGTGCCGTTCCTGCAAGTAGCACAGCGCCTCGTAGTCCACCCGCTTGGGGCGTTCGGCGCCAATCCTTTCGAGGTACGCGTCGACGTCGAAATCGAAGTCGCCCATGATTTCTTCCTCCGTCATTTCCAGCGCAGCAGCACGAAGGCGAAGGTCATGCCCGTGCCGATGGCGAACATCAGAACGGTGTCGCCGGACTTGACGGAGCCATTCCGCACCGCCTGGTCCAGGGTGATCGGCGTGGAGGCCGATCCGGTGTTTCCGTACTCCCCCGCGGTGGCGTGCAGACGGGTATGGGTCAGCCCCAGCAGGGTTTCGACACTCTCCACCATCCGCAGATTTCCCTGGTGCGGAACGACGTGGTCGATGTCGTCCAGGGTGACGCCGGCCTCCTCCAGGAACGCGGCGGCCATCGGGGGGACGTTGTCCTCGAAGATCTGCCGGATGCGGCGGCCCTGCATCGACACGTAGTGCAGGCCCTCGTCGACCGTCTCGTACGAGGCGGGCTGCCGGCTGCCGCCGCCCATGACGCCGCCGACCTCGAACTCCACCGCGGCGTTCATCAGCTTCGTCGCGAGCACTCGGCCGTTCTCGCCCTCGACCGCGCCCAGCACCACCGCGCCGGCGCCGTCGCCCCACAGGGCCGCGGTGCGGCGGTCGGCCGGATTCAGGAAGCGGCTGTACGAGTCCGCGCCGATGACCAGGGCGTATCCGCCCGTCACCCGAAGCTGCTTCTCCGCCATCGTGATGGCGGTGAGGAAGCCGCTGCAGGCGGCGTGGATGTCGAACGTCCCCGTCGTCTGCGGGCATTCCAGCGCGAGCGCGACCGCGGACGCGACCGGCGGGCCGATCACGTCCGGGGTCGCGGTACCGACGATGACCAACGAGAGGTCGGCCGCCTGGACGCCGGCGTCCTCCAGCGCCGCCCTGGCCGCGTACAGCGCGAGATCGGACGTCGCCTCGTCGGGCTTCACCCGGCGGCGGGTTTCTATTCCGGTCTTCTCGACGATCCACTCTTCCGTGACACCCGCCGGCCCCGCGATCACATCGTTCGTAATCACATGGGACGGAAGGTACGAGCCGATCCCCAGGACGCCGATGCGAGTTGGGGTCTGGAGACTTTCCTTCGCTGCGCTCATCAACCCGGCTCCTCAATGTTCGTAGGCTCTCCGATCGTGCAATGGATCGAGAGCCGAACCAATGCCGGGACCGGCACTCTGTCAAGTGAAACCGGTGCGGCGCAGCAATTCATCAAGTCCGTTTACCGCGCCGCCAACTACAGCAGACCGCGCAGGAACGAACCGGTGATCCGCGGGCCGTTCTGCGTGAGTACGGATTCCGCGTGGAACTGCATCGACGCGAAACGCGGACCGCGCAGCGCGTGCACATCGCCACTGTCCGGGTCCCGGCAGACCTCGACCGTGCCCACACCGTCGGCCTCGAACTTGTCGTCGGCGCAGCGCGCGGTGAACGTGTTGTAGAAACCGACGCGTTCACGCGCGCCGAACAGGTCGATCTCCTTCTGCACGCCCTGGTTGGGCGGGCGCCGCGGCTCCACGTCCAGGCCCAGCGTCAGGCTGAGCACCTGATGGCTCAGGCAGACGGCGAGGAACGGCCGCCGTTCCTCCAGCAGCACGCGCACCGCGGCGCGCGCCGCCGCGATCCGGGGATCGCCGGTGGCCCGGGGGTCGCCGGGCCCCGGCCCCATCACCACGAGTTCGTGCCCGTCGAACGCGTAGGGCTCGTCGAAGCGGCGGACGGTCACCGCGAGGTCCAGCGACCGGAGCTGGTGGGCCATCATCGCGGTGAACGTGTCCTCGTTGTCCACGATCAGCACGCGCCGGCCGGCCAGTTCGGCCGGGACGGCACTGGGGGTCCCCCCGGACGGAGTCTGGGGGAGGATGGCCTCCTCCCCCGCGTCCTCGCCCAGCCAGAACCCGGCCAGGTGCGTGTTGCGGTCGGCCAGCGCCGTCAGCACGTGGGGATGGCGGTGGAAGCGCTCGGCGCCGCCGGACTCCAGGGCGGCGATCAGCCCGGCGGCCTTGGCGGCGGTCTCGGCGACCTCCGATTCGGGGTTGGAGTGGCGCACGAGCGTGGCGCCCACGCCGATGTTCACCCGGCCGCCGCGGTCGATGTCCGCGGTGCGGATGAGGATCGCGGAGTCCAGCGCCCGGCCGCCGTGTTCGTCCTGTCCGATCAGCGCCATCACGCCGCTGTAGTAGCCGCGGCCGTGCGGCTCGTAGCGGTTGATGACGCGGCAGGCGCTCTCCAGCGGGCTGCCGGTGACGGTCGGCGCGAACATCGTCTCGCGCAGGATGTCGCGCGGGTCCCGGGTGCTGCGGCCCTCCAGCAGGTACTCGGTGTGCGCGAGGCGGGCCATCTCCTTGAGGTAGGGGCCGGACATGCGGGCGCCCTCGTCGCAGATCCGGGCCATCATCTTCAGTTCCTCGTCGACCACCATGTACAGCTCGTCGGCCTCCTTGCGGTCGGCGAGGAAGTCCATGAGCTGGGGCAGCGACGGGCCGGACGCCGGGTAGCGGTAGGTGCCGCTGATCGGGTTCATCACGGCGGCGCCGTGGTGCAGGCTGACGTGCCGCTCCGGGGAGGCGCCGACGAACGTGCGGTCGCCCAGGTGCACCAGGAACGTCCAGTAGGCGTTGGACTCCTGCTCCAGCAGCCGGCGGAAGAAGACCAGCGCCTCGCGCGGCGTGTAGCCCTCGATGTCGGTGATGAAGGAGCGCTTGATGACGAAGTTCGCGCCCTCGCCGACGCCGATCTCGTCGGCGACGACCCGGCGCACGATGTCCGCGTACTCCGCGTCCTCGATGTCGAAGTGCCCGCCGGACAGCCGGATCGGCACGTCCGGGATGCGGGTCAGCGCGTCCGTCAGCGGCACCGTCTCCTGCTCGGCGACGCGCAGCGCCAGCAGCGGCGCGCCGTCGTCCGCGCCGGCGAAGCCGCGCTCGGCGATCTGCCGGTAGGGCACGACCGTCAGCAGGTCGTGGCGCGGCGCGCCGCCGACCGGTTCGGGGACCGGCAGGTCGGCGAGGCGGTCGCACTCACCGACCTCGCCGGTCAGCACCTCCAGGACCCCGGGGGCGCGTTCGGGCCGGTGCAGCAGGGCGAACGCGGCGGGCCGCAGCGCCAGCACCCGATCCAGCAGGTCCTCGCCGCCGGGCGCGCGTGTCGTTGCGCTCATGCCGGCACTCCCCGGCTGTCGGCCGCCGCGGCCACCGGGCGGTCACCGCGAAGCTGCCCGAGCAGCGTCGCGGCGGGGGCCACCACGGCGCAGCGCCCGGCGGCGTAGTTCAGGGTCAGCATGTGCAGCTCCCGGGAGAAGTCGGCGACGGCGTCCGCGGCGAGGAAGGGCTGGATGTCGTGGGTGAACGCCTCCAGGGCGGTGGTGAGGATCCCGACGTGCGCGTACACCCCGCACACGACGAGCTGGTCGCGGCCCCGCGCGCGCATCCGCGCCAGCAGGTCGGAGCGGTGGAACGCGCTGTAGCGCCACTTGGTGAACACCCAGTCGTGCGGGGCCGGGGCCAACTCGTCCACCACCGGCCGGTCGGCCGGGTCGGCGCGCATGCCCGGGCCCCAGAAGTCCCGGAGCAGACCGCGCTGTTCAGGGGTCATGCTGCCGGGCTGGGCGGTGTAGGCGACCGGGATGCCCAGCTCCTGGGCCGCCTCCCGCAGCCGCGCGGCGTTCGCGATCAGTTCCCCGCGGGGGCCGTCCTGCGGCAGCGGCCGCAGGAAGAACCGCTGCATGTCATGGATGAGAAGCACCGCGCGGTCCGGGTGGAGCCGCCACCCCGCGACGTTCTCGGGCACCTCGTCCGCCGTCGGCATGGCATAGCGCTCGACGGCGGGGATGCCGGCCGGAAATCTCATGAATGTCTCTTCCTGTTCGTTCTGCTTGCCGGGAGCGCGGTAGGGCGTGTCCGCAAGGTCGCGTCGCACGCCCGCGGCGTCTGGTGCGTGCGATCGCAAGGCGCCGGATCGCAGCTCGTACTTGGTCGTACTCGCGCGATTCGGCAACGCAGCGAGCGTGCGTGCCAGGCGTCGCGGGATAGACGGGATCTTGCGGATACGCCCTAAGCGCCGAGGCCGGCGCCGCCGTCCACCGTCAGGTCGTGCAGCGTGATGTGGGAGGCCCGGTCGGAGAGGAGGAAGTCGACGGCGTCGGCGACGTCCGTGGGGAGCGCGAGCTTGCCGAGCGGGATGCCCACCCGGAACGCCTCCGGCTTGCCCTCGATGGTGTCCTTGGGGCCCGAGGCGTCCTTCCACATCGAACGCAGCATCGGGGTGTCGGTGGAGCCGGGCGCCACCACGTTGCAGCGGATGCCGTACTTGGCGACCTCCAGGCCCAGGCTCTTGGTGAACATGCGCGCCGCGGCCTTGGACGCGGCGTAGGCGGCCATGCCGCTGCGCGGCGTGCTGGCCGCGTTGGACGCCACAGTGACGATGGCGCCGCGGCGGCGCGGCACCATGCGGCGGACGACGGCCTGCGACATGAGGAACACGCCGGTCGCGTTGACGGCGAACGTCGTGTACCAGTCGTCGGGGTTGAACTCGTCGACGATGCCGAGGCGCAGCACACCGGCGCCGTTGACCAGGTACTCCACCGGGCCGAGCCGCTCCTCGGCGGCGTCGACGACGGCCTCGGCGTCGGCGGCCCGGGAGACCTCGGCGGGCAGTGCCGCGACGGTCAGGCCGTCCGCGGTCAGCTTCTCGGCGAGCTCCTCCAGCTCGGTGACGCGGACGTCCACGGCGGCCACGGCGATGCCACGCTCACCGAGCCTCCTGACGATGGCGGCGCCGATGCCGCCCGCCGCTCCGGTGACTATTGCGACCCGCTGCTCCATGAGTCTCCTAGCGAGGGGACCACCGGCTTCAGCCAGTGGGGGAATCGCTTCCCTGGCCTGTGGTAATTTCTCTTCGTCCCGAAAGGGATCGGTTCGGGCTGGACCGCAGCCTTCGGGCTGGAAGCCCCCCTCCTTCGGGTGGGGGAGCGGAGTCACGAGGTCAACCTCCTTGTGTGCACGGGGACGTGTCGGTCTCATCAGCCCTGCCAGGCGCTGATCGCGGATATCGCCTGATGGGGGTTGAGGCGCGGGTCGCAGAAGCTCGTGTACTTGTCTCCGACCCGGCCCTCGTCGGCCGAGGTGGTGCAGCATTCGGTCACCTCGTCGGGCGTGGTCTCCAGGTGCAGACCGCCCGCGATGCCGCCCTGGGTGCGGACGGCGCACTGGAAGTTGTGGATCTCCCGCTGGAGGACCTCCAGGTACCGGGTCTTCAGCCCCTCGCCGGTGGTGACCGTGTTCCCGTGCATCGGGTCGCACAGCCAGATCGCCGGGTGGCCGGCCGCCCGGACGGCCGCCACCAGCGGCGGCAGCCGCCGCAGCACGGTGTCGGCGCCCATGCGGGAGATCAGCGTGAGGCGGCCCTTCTCCCGGTGCGGGTCGAGGCGTTCGCACAGCCGGAGCAGGGTCCCGGGCTCCATGGTGGGGCCGACCTTCAGGGACACCGGGTTGACGACCTCGGCCAGCAGGGCGACGTGCGCGCCGTCCACCTGGTTGGTGCGCTCGCCGATCCAGGGCCAGTGGGTGGAGCTGATGAAGAGGCGGCCCTCCTCGTCGCGGCGCGTCAGCGGGATCTCATAGTCCAGCAGCAGCGCCTCGTGGCTGGTCCACACGCGGGGGCCGATGGCGTCCTGGCCCTCGGGCTCGTGCCACCCGAGGTGTTCCATGGCCTCGGCGGCGGCGGTGTAGCAGTCGAGCATGCGCCGCGGGTCGGGCTGCCTGCTGACCGGGTCGGGCTCCGGGCTGTTGACCATGTGGCCGCGGAACACGGGGAGTTCGAGGTCACCGACGCGTTCGGTCGGGCTGGAGCGGGGCTTGGCGAACTGGCCGGCGATGCGGCCCACGCGGACCACGGGCTTGTGTGTGGCCATGCGCATGGCACCGGCGAGCAGGTCGAGCAGCCCCGCCTTGCGGGCGATGTAGCCCTTGGTGCACTCTTCGGGGTCCTCGGCGCAGTCGCCGGACTGCACCACCTGGGCCTCGTCGTCGACCACCCGGCTGAGCAGTGAGCGCAGCGCCCACAGGTCACCCGCCCTGATCAGCGCGGGACGACTTCGCAGCTCCGCCCGCACCTGCTCAACGGGCACGGCGGCGTGCCACTCCGGTTGCTGTCGGGCCGGCCTGGAGCGGATGTGACGCGTGATCTCGTCCACTGGAGTCTCCTGGAAGGGGGAATGCGGAGCCCTCGCGGCTGCGGACGGCCGGGTCAGAGGAGACTGCCGGCCTCGTCCCAGAACCGCAGTTGTCGCCGCTTGGGCGTGGTTGCGATGTGTGCCACCCGCTCTCCGCCCAGGACCAGCGTGCTCGGTCGGTCCGGGGAGAAGACCGGCCACTCGGGGACGCTCGTGCCACCGGGGGCGCCGTCGCGGACGAAGGAGGCCACGAGCTCGGCGAAGATTCGGGAGACGCGGCGTTCGAGGGGACCATCGCCGAACTGCTTGACGTTTTCGGGCGTCCCGTGCGACCCGAACAGGAACTTCGAGGTCGCGTCGTGGGGGGTCCCGAAGTGCGGGGGACGTGTCGGGTGGGTGAACTCCATGACGTACTGGGGAGTCCGGCCGGTCCTGGCGTGCCGTTCGGCCAGCTCCGTGATCGGGTGCCGGAAGAGTCCGTCGCCCCAGATCTCGGTCCACAGGGAACGGGGATCGTCGGCCAGCCCCTCGGCCCGGGCTGCTTCCCGGTAGGCGGCCAGGCAGGCGGTGACCCGCTGGTCGGGGACGTGCGGCGTCAGCTTCTCCAGCACGCCGCGCACGGCCCCGCGCAGCTCGGCCTCGTCCGCCGGCGCCGGGGGCGCGGGCGGGAAGGACGGCGAGAGCGGGTCGGTGAAGAACGATCCCTCGGTGGTGTTGTAGACCGTCATCAACGGGATGTCGGGCGTGGGCAGTTCGTGCGCGTACGCGGTCACGGTGCGGCCGTCGAGCACGGGTCCGCGGTATTCGCGTCCGCTGCCCACCAGGCGGTCGCCGGGCGGGCCGGCGAAGGTCCGCAGCCACTCCTCGTGCAGCGCGCCGGCCGGCACCTCGCGCAGCCCCTTGACGTCGGTGCCCAGCCGGGTGGCGATCGTCTCGTAGACGGTGGCCGCGTCCTCGCGGGTGAGCGCGAACGCCGGCTGCCGGGGGTGGGCGGCGCTGATGGCGACCAGTCGCCGTATCTTCCCGCGTAGCTCGGGCAGCAGGGCCAGGTGCCAGGCGGTGGCGCCGCCGGCCGAGGTGCCGCACAGGGTCAGGTTGTCCGGGTCGCCGCCGAAGGCGCGGGCGTTCTCCCGGACCCACTCCAGCGCGGCCCGCTGGTCCTGGAGGCCCCAGTTGGCGCAGTGCCCGGTGTCCGGGTCGGCGAGCTCGTCGTGCAGGCCCCAGCCGAAGACGCCCAGCCGGTAGTTGAAGTTGATGACGACGATGTCCCCGGCCGCGGCCAGCCGGGCTCCGTCGAACGTCGGGACGCTGCCGGCACCGACCTGCCAGCCGCCGCCGTGGACGTAGAGGAACACCGGCCGGGTGCCGGCCGGGTCGGGGGTCCAGACGTTGGCGCACAGCGCGTCCTCGGCGGAGGCCGGCGCGTTCGACTGCACGAAGGGAGGCGAGAAGCGCGAGGCTTCGCGCACGCCGCTCCAGCGGGCCGGCTGCCGGGGGGAGGCGAAGCGCAACTCGCCCACGGGCGGCGCGGCATAGGGGACGCCGCGGAACACGTGGAGTCCCTGCTCCCGCGTTCCGGCGATGCTTCCCGCGCTGGTGCTTACGACTGACTTTGTCATGGCTTAAGCGCTCCCTAAGCGTCGTGTGATGATCCTGCGGTGGCAGACCGCGAGCGTCCAACAGAAAGCACCGGACTTCGTCAGGTGAGAGGTAATCCATCAAGTCACGGGAATCACATCAGGAATCATTCGGACAATTGTCTCGATTTTCTTGTCACTTGACGGATTGCCTGGTGAATCGTTGACCCCTCTTCTTCCGCCGGATGAGGATTTCGAGCCCGTGATGTGCTGACCTCACCGACGGAGGGCTTCTGCCAATGTCCGCGGAAGAAACCTTGCCGGCCGCCTCTCCGGATTCCTCGAACGACTGGGGGACCGAGTCAATCGATCCCGACGCCTATCTGCGGCGCATCGGCTACGACGGCCCCCGGGACGCCACCCGGGAGACCTTCCTCGCCCTGCATCGCGCGCACCGGGGAACCATCGCGTTCGAGAATATTGATGTGGTCCTGGAACGCGGCGTCTCGCTGGATATGACAGATCTCCAGCGCAAACTGGTGACCGCCGGCCGCGGCGGATACTGCTACGAGCACAACCTGCTCTTCGCCGGTGTCCTGGAGCGGTTCGGCTTCCGGGTCAGCCGGCAGCTCGCCCGGGTGCGGCGCGGGACCCGGCAGCTCAGGTACCGGGCGCACGCGGCGCTCGTGGTCACGGTGGGGAACGAGCCGTGGCTGGCCGACGTCGGGTTCGGGGACGAGGGGCTGATCGAGCCGATCCCGCTTTTCCCGGGTTCGATCGCAAAGGCCGGGGACTGGACGTGGCGGGTGGTGCGGGAGGCCGATCAGTGGCTCCTCCAATCGCTGCATCCGGACGACTGGTTCGACCTGTACTCCTTCCGCGACGAGCGGCACTTCGCGGTCGATTTCGAGGCGACCAACTACTACACGACGCACAGCACGCGCTCCACTTTTGTCGGCAAGCTCATCGTGATGCGCGGCACGGAAAACGTGCGGTACCTGCTCAGGGAACGACAGTTTGTCACCTCGTATCCGGACGGCCGGACCGAGCGCGTGGAAAAGACCGACGCGCAGGCCGTACAGGTCCTGCGCGACGTATTCGACATCCGCCTCACCCCCGAAGAGGCATCCCTGCTTCGGCAGCACTTGGCGGCTTCCTGACACAGGGCATGGACGCTCTCCGGACAGGGACCGTTTTCCCGCTCTTATCCTTGAGGAGGCAATATGGTGCTCCACATCCCGGCCAGTAGGAACGGTCTCTATCTGGGCATGGTGCCCGAGAGGGCGGCGGCGAAGCACCCCCATTCGCCCGTCACCCTGGACCACGACATGGACGCCGCGCCCGAGGCCGGCCGCCAGTTGACCGTGGCCCAACTGGCCGATCTCGTGGACGACATGGCCGCCCGGCTGTGGGCCGCCGGGGTCCGCGCCGGCGAGCACATCGCGCTGTACAAGGCGCACAACTTCGACATCTACGTGCTGGCCTGCGCCGCCGCGCGGCTCGGCGCCGTCCCCGCGCTGCTGTCCCCGGCGCTGGACGGGAACACGGTCGTCGCGCTGCTCAAGCGGCTGAAGCGGCCGCATCTCGTGACCGACGAGGGCAAGTTGGCGAACGAGCTGGCCGACGCCCGGCCCGCCGAGCTGACGTCCACCGTCATCGTGCCCGACGGATCGCGCGAGGACACGGTGTCGCTGGCCAAGCTGGCCGGCTCGCCGCGCCGCGAGCCGGTGCTGCTGGCCGGGGACGCCCCGGCGCTGATGACGCACACCTCCGGCACCACCGGCATCCCCAAGCTGGTCGTGCACACGGCGCTGTCGCTGCGCGGCCGTTACCGCCCGCAGGAGCAGTTGGTCCGGCTCATCCGCAAGCCGGAGACCTACGCCATCCACGTCTCGTTCGTGCACTCCCGGATGTACATGGCGATGGCCGTCATGCTGGACCGGGGCAAGCCCGTGGTGGTCGTCGAGCACGGCGAGCCGGAGAACGTCGCGCCGCTGTTCGCCCGGCACCGCCCCGGCATCGTGGAGACCCACCCCAACTCCTTCATGGAGTGGGAGGAGTTGGTCGACCACCCGCTGAAGCCGCTGGCCAACGTCAAGTACTACAGCGGGACGTTCGACGCGATCCACCCGCCGACCATCCACCGGCTGCTGTCGGCCTCCAAGCGCCGGAAGCCGCTGTTCTTCCAGTTCTACGGACAGAGCGAGTGCGGCCCGCTGGTCGCCCGCTGGTACAGCCAGAAGAACGCGCACAAGGCCAACGGCCGCTGCCTGGGCTACCCGCTGCCCGGCATGACCCATGTGCGGGTCGTGCCGCGCGACGGGCAGCGCCCGACGAAGAAGACGCCCGGCTTCATCGAGGTGCTCACCGACGGACGGGCCGTCAACTACTTCGCGGAGGAGGAGCGTTACCGCAAGGAGCTGAACGGCAAATGGTGGCGCACCGGCGACGTCGGCTACCGCGACCGGCTGGGCCGGGTGCACGTGCTGGACCGCGCGGTGGACGTCATCCCCAACGTGGACAGCACCCTTGAGGTCGAGGACGCCGTCCTGGGCCGCATGGAGGAGCTGATCGAGCTGGTCCTGGTGCCCGGCCCCAGCAAGGAGCCGCTGCCCGTGGTGTGCACCAAGGACAACGTGCCGCTGGACCTGGACCGCTGGCGCCGGGCCGTCGCCGAGTTCCCGCAGCTCGCCGACCCCATCCAGATGCCGCTGGCCGAACTGCCGCGCACCGCCACGATGAAGGTGCAGCGCATCGAGCTGGCCCGGCGGCTCAAGGAGCGCCTGGAGCCGCAGGCGTGAGCGGCGACCTCGATGTGCTCATCGTCGGGGCGGGCCCCACGGGCCTGTTCACGGCGTGCGAGCTGCTGCGGCGCGGGGTCAGCGTCCGGCTGGTGGACCGCGCGCCCCAGGCGGCCACGGTGCCCAAGGCGCTGGCGCTGTGGCCGCGCGCGCTGGACCTGCTGACGGACCTGGGCGTGGGCGACGCGGTGCGCCGCGCCGGGGTGCCGGTGCGCGGGTTCAGCTACTTCTCCGACGGCCGGCCGCTGGCCTCCTACCCCATCCCCGAGGGGCTGCGCCCGCTGCACCTGCCGCAGTACGAGACGGAGCGCGTCCTCACCGAACGGCTGCACTCGCTGGGCGGCAAGATCGAACGCGGCGTGCGGCTCCTCACGTTCGACGACGTCGACTTCAGCGGCCGGATCGACGCCACCGACGGCGTCACCGCGGTGCTGGAGCACGGCGACGCAGGGGTGCGGCGGCAGCGCGCCTCGTATGTGATCGGCGCGGACGGCGCGGCCAGCACCGTGCGCGGCGCGCTGGGCATCGGCTTCCAGGGCAGCACCTACGAGCTGTCGTTCGCGCTGATCGACACGCATGTGTCGGGGCATCTGCCGCCGGACCAGTTGCTGTACTACCAGGCGCCCACCGGCACCCTGATGATCGCCCCGCTGCCGGACGGGATGTTCCGCATCCTGTCCGTGATGCCGCGGCAGGGCGCCGAGGTGAGCGCGCCCATGATGCAGCGGCTGCTGGACGAACGCGGGCCGGGCGGGGTCACGATCACCGACCCGGTGTGGCAGACGGTGTACCGGGTGCACGCGCGGACGGCCACCGAGTACCAGCGCGGCCGGGTGTTCCTGGCCGGCGACGCGGCCCACGTGCACAGCCCGGCCGGCGGGCAGGGCATGAACAACGGCCTTCAGGACGGCTACAACCTGGCCTGGAAGCTGGCCGCGGTGCTCTCCGGCGCCTCGCCGTCGTCGCTGCTGGCCGACTACGGCCGGGAGCGGGCCGAGGCGACCGACCGCATCGTCGCGGACACCGACCGGCAGACCCGCGCGTGGATGGCGGGCAGCCGGGCCCGGATCGTGGCGCGCGACGCCGCGTTCAAGCTGGCCGGCCGCACCGGCGTGGTGCCGCGGTTCGTCTTCCCCGTGATGGCGGGGCGGCGCGTGCGGTACTCCCCCACCCGGCCGACGCAGGTGCCGGCCGGGCGGACCCGCTGCCGGCTGCTGCGCGGCGTGCCCGGGCGGCTGCGGGACGGCATGGTCTTCCCGCGCGAACTCGCCGTGGCCTGCGGCTTCGCGGGCCCGAACGCGGGGATCCCGGAGTGGACGGTGGTGGTGCTGCCGGCCGCTCACCACGGCGACCTGGCCGACCGCGTCGAACGCGTCACCGCGCGCTGGCCCGGACTGCGCCATGTGCGGCTGCGCCGCTCGGAGGCGGCGGTCACCGGCTGCCTGGCACCGGGCTTTTATCTGATCCGGCCGGACGGGCACATCGCCGCGCACGGCCACGAGGCGGACGTGCGCCACCTCGGCGCCGAGCTGGAGCGCGTCCTGACCCCCACCGACGGGAGACAACCATGACCGGCGCGACCGGCCCTCGTGTGGCCATCGCCTACCACTCCGGCTACGGCCACACGACGGTGCTGGCCAACGCCGTTCACCAGGGCGCTGCGGACGCCGGCGCGGAGGTGACACTGATCGCGGTGGAGTCCATCACCGACGAGCAGTGGGCCGCGCTCGACGCCGCGGACGCCATCGTCTTCGGCGCCCCGACCTATATGGGCTCGGCGTCGGCCGCGTTCCACGCGTTCGCCGAGGCCACCTCGCCGCGGTGGGCGGAGCGGGCCTGGCAGGACAAGCTGGCCGCGGGCTTCACGGTCTCGGGCGCCAAGAGCGGCGACAAGCTGCACACGCTCCAGTACTTCGCCGTCCTGGCGGCGCAGCACGGCATGCAGTGGATCAGCCTGGGTCTGCTGCCGGGCTGGAACTCCTCCACCGGCTCGGAGAACGACCTCAACCGCCTCGGCTTCTACCTCGGCGCCGCGGCGCAGGCGAACATCGACGAGGGCCCCGAGACGGTCACCAAGGCGGACATCGAGACGGGCCGCCACCTGGGCGCCCGGGTCGCGCGGCTGGCCGCGCGGAGCTGACCGGGGCTGGGGTGGGGCCGCCCGGGTTCCCGGGCGGCCCCACGGCCATTGATGATGCGCGTGAATCAGCTCGGGAGGACCCAGCTCTGCCGGTCCGTTTCGGCGTCTCGCCAGAGTGTGTGAACGCCGTCCGTCCCGACCGCGAGGCCGTAGTTGCCGGGGCCGGGCCGACCGGCGCGGATCCACTGGGCGAAGAGTTCCAGCCGCTCGGCCGCCAGGTCCAGCGGGCCGCCGTGCTCGATGGTCACGGTGGTCTCGCCGGCCAGGGTGACGCGAGCCCATGAACTCGTGGCGGGGTGGATGAGTCCGCAGATCTTCCGCCCCCGCTCCTTGTCGATAAGCGTCATCGCCAGAACGCCCAGTTGATTGAGGCTCACTTCCAGCGCCTCGGCACGCATGAGGTCGTCCAGGTAATCGCCGGCCCCGTCGGATACTTCGGGGATGGGCTGGGTCCGTGAGCGGCCCTCGGCGTTCATGATGAGCCCCGTGTAGGCGGGAGCGGTGTGCGCGACGTGGTCCGCGGCAGGGCGGGCGATCATGAAGGAAGCGCTGTCGGGCAGGAAGGCGCCCGCTGCGGCGCCGTTTCCCTCCACGGTGAGGCGGACGATTCCCGTGCCGATGTTGGTCACGATGATGCCGCCGGGCCGGGTCTGTGCGAGCCAGGCGGCGGGGATGCGCCGGACCCCGCAGGTGGCGAGGATGCCGTCGTAGGGGGCCCGTTCCTGATAACCCGCCGTGCCGTCACCGGTGTTGATCGTCGGCCCATAGCCCAGTCGCGCGAGCTTGTCCCGGGCCGCCACCGTGAGCCCCGGGTCGATGTCCACACTGGTCACGCTGTCACTTCCCAGGTGGTGGCAGAGAAGGGCGGTGTTGTATCCGGTGCCCGTGCCGATTTCGAGAACCCGGTCACCTCGCGAGACGGTGAACGCTTCGAGCATCCGGGCCATGAGCGAGGGGGCACTGGAGGAGCTGATGGGCGTTCCCGCGGTGTCCCGCTGTGTGATGAGACTGGTGTCGGTGTAGCAGGCGTCCAGGAACTCGGGGCTCTCCTGGTGGTAGGTCCGCTCGCCGTCCTCGGTGTGGAGGGAGAACGAGGGGGCGAAAACCTCGCGGGGAACGCTGGCGAAGGCGGTGGTCCAGGCGGGAGAGGACAAGGCACCGCCCGAGGCCATGGCCGCGGTCATGCGGTTACGTGCGTCCTGGGAAGCGGCGGGGGTCATCATCGGGTGGCTCCTTCCAGCACGTCGGCGAGCGCGTGCGCGATGGGTTGTCGGAGTTCGGAAATGAAGCCGAATTGTCCGTTGGGGTTCAGATCGACCAGGTACCAGTCGTCGCTGTCATCAACGAGGAAGTCCAACGCCGCGTATCGCAGTCCGAAGGCACGCATCAGCTCACGTACTCCTCGGGCGATGTTCGCGGGCACCGGACAGACGCGGTAGGTGAGCGACGCGTAATCGCGCCGGAAATCAATGCGCGAAGCTTCGGAGCCCGCGTGTATCTCGGCCGCGAACATGCGGCCGTCCACGGCCGTCAGCCGCACCTCGTACTGCTTGTCGATCCACTGTTGGAACAAGTGCGCGGTGAGCGCCAGATCATCGGTCAGCTCCTCCGCACGGACCTTGTTCGTCCACACCGACTGCTGCTCCCCCTCCGCGGCGCGAGGGCCAGCCGCGTCGAGGGGCTTGTATGCCGCCACGCGTCCCGGCAGCGCGCCGGCGAATTCCCGGGCTCGCAAAGGGTCGTTGGTGATGAGCGTGGCCGGCACTGGCAGTCCGCACCGCAGGGCAGTCGCCAGCGCCACCGGGGCCACTTCCGCGGCGGCGTTGTGCCGGGGGTGGTTCACCCACAGGCAGCGCAACGAGGACAGGACTCCGCTGAACCCGGCACGGGCTTCGGCCCGCGCCCACTCCGCGTCGCCGGGCGAAAGACCCGAGTGCAAGCGGAAGGGACCGGGGCGACGGTAGTAAACGGCGGTAACTGACTGAAGGTTCATGTCCCGGTGCTGACCGCGCCAGATACCCTGCCAGTCGCGCTGGTCCGGACCGATGCGCGCCGTGATGGCGATGCTCTCGGGGAAGTCCCCGGGATCCATCCGGTGAACGGGCACCGAGCGGCGGTTCAGTTCTTCGATCACAAGGTCGGAAACGGCGTCCATCACAGGGCGGGTCAGCACCAGGACGGTCATGAGTTCATCACCTTTCCCGCGTCAGTCCTTGTCGTTGGTCTTGTCGTCGAAGAGCTGCATGTCCTCCTGGGTCTGGGAGACCGTCTCGAAGGCGGACTTCATCGAGGGCGCGTGAATGAACGGCTCCCCCTCCGAGGTAACGGTGACCTGCCGCTCCGGGCAGAGTGAGAGGACAGGGATCAGTCCCTCCACGGAGGACCCGCCGGTCGGAACGGCGAGGGTGAGCCCGAACGGCCGCGAGTGGCGCCTCAAAGGCGCCGATGCGCTGTTGCTCATTGCTTTCTCTCCTTCATCGGTGTTCACACGACCGCCCCGAAACGCGGGACGGAGTCTTCAGACAGGCGTATGCGCGCCGCACGGATCGAGCCGCCGTCGATGGGCGGCGACGTTGCCGCTATCGCTGGAATCTCCTGCGGAGGGATATGCGACGCGCGGCCCACAGCACGGTGGTGGCACGCATGGTGAAGCTCTCTCCGTTACCGAAGTCCAGGCGCTTGCTGCCGCGTGCCATCGTCGTCATGTCCCGGACCGTGTAGATCTGACCGCCAATCGTGAGCTGATCCCCCCGCTGGACGGTCCTGACGTCCACCTCCAAGGCCGTCAGTACGCCGGTCGTGCCGACCTGCGTGATCACGGCGCCCCGGCGGGTCATCAGGCCTGCTCCGCGGTCGAGGCCGACGTGACCTGCCGCGCGTCGGGCCCGCCGACCGCCCTGCGGAGCGGTGCGCCGGTGGAGGCGCCGATGAGTTCCATGTCTCTCCTTCTCACTGAGCCAATCGATCCGGAAGCGGACGAAGTGACCGCCGCGGTCGGGGCGGCAGGCGCAGCGCGGCCCAAACGGTCTTGGCCTGCCGGTCGGTTGAGCATCCCCACGAAGCGGCGAGGGCGTCGATGAGTGCGAGACCCCGGTCGTTCTCATCGCCGTCGGCCGCCTGCCGCACCGATGGCAGCGCCGTGGGGCTGCCATCGGTGACCGCAAGAAACAGCCTGTCCTCGTCAACGGCCAGTTGGACGACCAGACAGGGGGTCTCACTGCCTCCGATCAGCGGCACCGCGTGCCGCAGGGCGTTGCCCAGCAGTTCGGTGATGACGACGAGGGCGTTGTCCTGGAGGCCGCCGCGGTCGGCAAGTCCCCATTCGGAGAGGGCTGTACGAACGGCATGCCGCGCCGTGGGCAGGCTCTCGGGCCTTGCCGGGAGGTACAACTGGGTGTGCTGGACCGCCCCGGGCCCCCTCGGCGCGGTCTGGGCGTTCCCGCCGGTGACCGTCGAGGTCACGTCCGTTGTCTTCCGCGGCGCGAAACGTGTCCCCGCGCCGCGGAACAGCCGCCGGCCCACTGCCTCATCCCCACCCGGAAGGCATGCGGGAGGCGGCGGAGGGATGGACTCGTCAGAGCGGGCACAGTGCACGGGGAAGCTCCTCGGCTGATGCCGACAGCGGCGCGGACATCACCGAGTGAAACGGCTCCGCGACGCTATGACCAGGAAGTTCCCCCGGCGGTTGTTCCGGCAGTCTCCGCGACCGGCACTCCTTCCGGCGGTTTCTCCGGCGCTATTTCCGGCACCTGTTCCCGGGCAGAACTGCCGGTGCCACGAAGGTGGTGTGCAGCCCACCGAGCGCCGCTACGCTGTGTATATGACAGGGGAACCAAGAGAGAAAGCGACGGCAGAGGCGGCAGGTGGCGAGAAACGCAACAACGCGTTGCGTCGGGCGCGGCTGGAACGTGATCTGAGCCAGGAAGAGATCGTGGAAGACCTCAACCAGCTCGCCGCCCGTCTGTACGCCGAGGGCTGCCTTCCCCGGGCAGTCAGCGTCAGCGAAAGGCAGTACCGCACCTGGGAGTCACCGAATCCCGGTTATCCTCACCAGGCGACACGGCAACTGCTGGAAGCCTACTTCCACAAACATGCCAGCGAACTGGGCTTCAAACGGCGGACATCCATGCACGGGAGCGGAGCAGCCCTGATGCCCGGCGCATTCACGTCGGGCACGAGAGACTCCGGCGGTCGGGAGCCGTGGACCGGGCGTTCTTTCGGCGGACATCACGGCGTGCACGAACCAGACCGTTCCGCGCCACTCATGGCTGTGGCGCCCGGCGTAGCAGGTGATCCTACGGACCGTCGCACTCTTGTCGCCCTGACTGGCAGCACCGCCCTGACATCGTTGATCGGAGCCAACAGCGCCAGCGCGGATACCGTCCGCGCCTTCACCCGCCGCACCTCGCACAGTGACCTGGCCCCCCAGGACGTGGAGGATCTGGAACTGGCCGTGCACCGGCTCGGCGCGACCTACTCGGCCCACTCCCCGGCGGAGCTGTGGCCTGTGGCCGCCCGCTACCGCGAGCGGGCCGCCGCGCTGCTCGAGGGTCGGCATACGCTGCGGCAGGGGCGGGCCCTGGCGCATCAGGCGGGGATGCTGTCGGTCGTACTCGCCTGGCTCGCACACGATTTGGGGCGCAGGGACCTGGTGGGCGCACTGTGTGACGACGCATGGCAGCACGGGCGCGAGGCGGATTCCCCCGAGGTATGTGCTTGGGCGGAGGACGTCCGGTGCACCGACGCTCTGTACGACCAGCGGCCGTTGGACGCGCTGACCGCCGCCACCCGCGGCCTGGCGGTGGCCCCTGGGGGCAGTAACGCCGCTGTTCGGCTGTCGGCGCAACTCGCGCGGACCCAGGCCCGCGTAGGCAACCAGGACGAGTTCGCGCGGGCGGCCGGGCGCGCCGAGGTCCACCGCGAGAACATCCCGCTCCACGGTGTTGGCCTGTTCGCCGCCGACGCGGTACGAATCGTTTCCTTCAACGCTTCTTCCCACGGCTGGCTCGGTCAGCACCGACTCGCCAGGGACGCCGCGCAGGAAGCCATCTCTCTGTACGAATCTGTCGCGCCGGGGCGGGCACCGACCCGGCTGGCCATCGCGCGACTGGACCTCGCGCTGGCCCACGCCGCCCTGGGTGAGCCCGAGGCGTCACTGCCCCTTGCCCAGCAAGCCCTGAAGGGTGACCGAGTGGTGCAGTCCATCAGGGACCGCGCCCGCCAACTGGGCCGCACTCTGCTCACTACCTACCCGTCCCTACCGCAGGTCCAGGCCTTCGGCGAGGAAGTGCGAAGTCTCACGTGAACCGGGAGGTCACCCACGCGCGGACATCGACCGCGTCCATGCCCGCAGCCGCGGCGGCGGCCAGCCCTTCATCGGCATCCTCGATGGCCAGGCACCGCTCGGGCGCAACACCGAGCTGCCGTGCGGCGGCAAGGAACAGATCGGGGGCAGGCTTCCCACGCGGCACTGCCTCGCGCGTCACCACCGCCTCGAACAGCGGTGCCAGCCCCGTCGCCTGCAACCCGGTCCTTACGACCTGCCCACCACCGCCGGAGGCGACCGCACGGGGCAGGCCCGCCGCGCGAGCCCGCTTCACCCAGCCGACCACCGTCGGAAACGTGGGCAGGGCCGCTACCTCGCGAACGATCAAGTCGCCGCACGCGGTCAATATCGCCGGGACGGACTCCACCGGTACACCAAGTTCGGCAAGCAGTTCCTCGCCAGAAGTGCCCAGCCGCGCCCGGTACCACTCCTTACGAAGAGTCACGCCGTGTCCGGCCAGGGCAGCGGCCAGCGACCGAAGGTTCAGCGGCTGGGAGTCCACCAGAGTGCCGTCCCAGTCCACAATCAGCGCCTTGTATTCCTCAACCACCGGTCCCACACCGCGCCTCTTCCCCACAGACCTCTCCGTATAAGCCCATCATGGGCACCCCGGCCCTCCGCATGACCGGTCGGCTGGGGGGATTTGCAACGACCCGTCATCTCAGGCCACAGAGACTCGACAGGCCGCTTCGTTGAACAGCTCGGGCAAGCTCCGGGACCAGCGCCTCGACGCAGCTCGGCCGGACGATGGCCCTGGCCGACCTCGTGCGTGGTTGTTCATGGACCGGGGGATCGTCGATCACCGCGTCAACGCCCCGTCCGCCAGGAGTCGTTCGGGCTCCGTGGGCAGGGGGCGGCCGGTGAGGGCCGCCAGGGGGGCGTAGTTCGCCGTGTCGCCGACGAGGGTGCCGCCCAGCAGCGTTTCGGCGTTGGCGTCCAGGACCAGGGACGCGTAGCGCGACCGGGCGTGGTCGGTGTGGCCGAGGCGGAGGGCGCCGGGGGTGGTCGCGTGGGCGTCGCCGAAGCTCGCGACGTCGACGCCCAGGACCTTCAGGGTGGTGGAGGTGTCGATCTCGCGCAGCGGTTCGCCCGGGGGGCCGGTCAGTTGGGCGGCCACCGTCTCGGCCATCCGGTAGCCGGGGGCCAGCAGACCGTACGCGCGGCCGTCGGGGGCGGCGCATTCGCCGATCGCCCAGATTCCGGGAACGCCGGTGCGGCAGTGGCCGTCCACCAGGATGCCGCCGCGTTCGGCGCGGGGCAGGCCCGCGGCGGAGGCCAGGTCGTCGCGGGGGCGGACGCCGGCGGCGAAGATCACCAGCTCGGCGGCCAGCCGCGCGGGCGGGTCACCGGCGAGGGTGACTCCGGCGACCCGCCCGTCCGGGCCGGCGTCCACGGACACGGTCCGGGCGCCGCAGTGCGGCCGGACGCCGAGTGCGGCGATCAGCCCCTTGAGGAGGGTGCCGCCGTCGGCGTCGAGCTGCATGGGCATCAGATAGGGGGCCAGCTCCACGACGTGCGCGGACATACCCAGCCGGCGCAGCGCGTCGGCCGCCTCCAGGCCGAGGAGCCCGCCGCCGACGACGACGCCGGGGCGGCCGGGCACGGCGGCGGCGCGGATGGCGTCGAGGTCGGCCACCGTCCGGTAGACGAAGCAGCCGGGCAGGTCGTGGCCGGGCATCGGGGGCACGAACGGGCGGGAGCCGGTGGCCAGGACGAGCGCGTCCCAGTGGATCGTGGCGCCGTCGGCGCAGTGCGCCGTGCGCGCGCCCGGGTCGATGGCCGTCACCGCGGTGCCGGTGCGCGCGGCGACCAGCGGATCGTTCCGCAACTCCGCGCGCACCAGGCTCAGTTCGTCGATCGTGCGGCCGGCCAGATAGGTGGAGAGCGCGACGCGGTCGTAGGCGGGGTGCGGTTCGTCCGTGACGGCGACGATCCGCCACCGGCCGGCCCGGTCCCGGGCGCGCACCTCCTCGACGAGCCGGTGCCCGGCCATGCCGTGGCCGACGACGAGCAGCGTGCCGCGGTTCACTCGGCCTCCTCGCCCAGGGTGCGGCACAGCCGCCCGATGTCGGCCGCGCAGCCGCCGCAGCCGGTGGTGGCGCGGGTGGCCGCGGCGAGCGCGGCCACGTCCCGCGCGCCGGTGCCGAAGGCCCGGGCGAGCGCGCCCTTGGTGACGTTGTTGCAGCGGCACAGGACGGCGTCGTCGGGCAGTTCGGCGCCGGGCGCGCCACGCCGCGGCGGGGTGCCGAGCAGCATCGCCAACCGGTCGGCGGGCACCGGCAGCCCCCGGTCGTGGAGCTGGGTGAGCGCGGCGATGCCGTGCGGCAGGCCGAGCAGGACGGCGGCGGCCGGCCGCCCGTCGCGCAGCGCGAGCCGGGCGTACCGGCCGCGGGCCGGGTCGGTGAACGTGACCGTCTCGGGCGCGTCGTCGAGCGCGGCCCGGGTCCCGAGCACGGCCAGGTCCAGCCCGGGGGCGCGGGGGCGGAGCACGCCGGGCGGGAACGCGGGGCGGCGGCCGGTCAGCAGCGCGGCGAGCGCGTCGGCCTGGTCCGGGGCGGGCCAGGGCCCGGGCGGCTCGGCGCAGTCGCCGAGGGCGTGGACGGCGGGGTCGTCGGTGGCCAGCCGGTCGTCCACCAGGATGCCGCGCCGCACGGCGAGTTGGGCGGCGCGGGCGAGGGACGTCTCGGGGACGATGCCCTCGCACAGCAGCAGGGCGTCCGCGTCGAGCACCTGCCCGTCGTCCAGGGTGAGTTTGCCGGGCGTGAACTCGGCGGGCGCGCGGCCGGTGAGCAGCTCGACGTCCCGCTCGGCGAGGTGCCGGGCGACCAACGCGCCGGCGACCTCGTCGAGTTGGTGGTGCATGGGGTGGGCCGCCCGGTGCACGACGGTGACATGGCGGCCGGCCCGCCGCAGGGCGAGCGCGGTCTCCACGCCGAGCACGCCGCCGCCGAGGACGACGGCCCGGCCCGGCGCGGCGCGTTCGGAGTCCTCTGCGGTGCGCGGGGCCAGGACGCCGTCGCCGGGGCGCCCGCAGGCCCCGGTGAAGCCGGGCAGCGGCGGCACCAGGGGCCGGCCGCCGGTGGCGAGCACCAGCGCGTCGTAGCCGATCGCCGGGCCGGCGGTGTGCACCAGGCGCCGGGCCCGGTCGAGGCCGGTGACGGGGGTGTTCGCGAGAACCCGGGTGCCGGCGGGGTGGCCCGGCCCGGCGTCCCGGTGGCCGGCCGGCCAGGCCGACCGGCCCACCACGGTCAGCGGCCCGTCGTGGCCCAGCCGCCGCAGCCGGCGGGTCAGCCGGGCGGCGGTGGGCCCGTCGCCGACGATCACCACGCCGTTCATGCGGGCACCGGGCAGGGGTCTATGCGCACCGCGCACACCTTGAACGCGGGCATCCGGCTGACCGGGTCCAGCGCGGTGCTGGTGACCAGGTTGGCCCGGCCCGGGCCCGGAAAGTGGAAGGGCAGGAAGACGGTGTCGGTGCGCAGGGTCGCCGTCACCCGGACCCGGGCCAGCATGGTGCCGCGCGCGGAGGTGACGCGGGCGAGTTCGCCGTCCCGCACCCCGGCGCGGTCGGCGGTGTCGGGGTGGATCTCGACGAACGGCTCGGGCGCCGCGTCGTTCAGCTCGGGCACCCGGCGGGTCTGCGCGCCGGACTGGTACTGGGCCAGCACCCGCCCGGTGGTGGCGTACAGGGGGTAGTCGCCGTCGGCGTCCTCGGCG
This sequence comes from Streptomyces litchfieldiae, assembly GCF_031845365.1. Classification (NCBI taxonomy): domain Bacteria; kingdom Bacillati; phylum Actinomycetota; class Actinomycetes; order Kitasatosporales; family Streptomycetaceae; genus Streptomyces; species Streptomyces litchfieldiae. The sequence continues at coordinate 84,859 of NZ_JAVREL010000016.1, read as the reverse complement.
GCCTCGCGGTGTTCGACGGGCGCGAGGCGGGCCCGGCCGTCGGGGTGGGCGAAGCGGTCCAGGAACATGCGCGGGGTGCCCGGGTGCGGCGGGGCGCCGGGCGGCCCGGCGGGGCACGGCCAGTGCAGGGCCTCGCCCGCGTCCAGCCGGTCGTAGTCGATGCCGGAGTAGTCGGCGCGGCCGCCGGCCGAGGCGCGGCGCAGCTCGTCGAAGACGGCGCGCGGCTCGGCCGGGTAGCGCTCGGCGGGCTCGCCGAGCCGCACCGCGAGGTCGCGCAGCCAGGTCAGGTCGCCGCGCACGCCCGGCGGCGGGTCCAGCAGCCGGCGGCGGCGCAGCACGCGGCCCTCCAGGTTGGTCATCGTGCCCTCCTCCTCGGCCCATTGGGTGACCGGCAGGACGACGTCCGCGTGGCGGGCGGTCTCCGAGGCCACGAAGTCCGCGACGACGAGCAGTTCGAGCCCGGCGAGACGGCGCGCGACGTGCGCCGCGTGCGGGGCGGAGACGATGGGGTTGGAGCCCAGGACGAGCAGCGCGCGGGGGCCGCCCGGGGTGCCCAGCGCGTCGAGGAGTTCGTAGGCGCTGCGGCCGGGGCCGGGCAGGGAGTCGGGGTCGACGCCCCAGACGCCGGCGACATGGGCGCGGGCGGCGGGGTCGGTGATGGCGCGGTAGCCGGGCAACTGGTCGGCCTTCTGGCCGTGTTCGCGGCCGCCCTGCCCGTTGCCCTGGCCGGTGAGGCAGCCGTAGCCGCTGCCGGGCCGGCCGGGCAGCCCGAGGGTCAGGGCGAGGTTGATGTAGGCGGCGACGGTGTCCACGCCGGTGCTGTGCTGTTCGGCGCCGCGGCCGGTCAGCACGTAGGCGCGGTCCGCCTCGCCCAGCAGCCGCACCGCCGCGCGCTGGTCGGCGGCGGGCACGCCGGTGATGCGCTCGACGCGTTCGGGCCAGGTGTCGGCGGCCAGCCGCCAGGCGGCGTCGAAGCCGGTGGTGCGCCGCGCGAGGTAGTCGTGGTCGGCCAGGTTCTCGTCGACCGCGGCGTGGAACAGGCCCAGGGCCAGGGCGAGATCGGTGCCCGGGCGGGGCCGCAGATGCAGCGCGGCGCGCTCGGCGGTGGGGGTGCGGCGCGGGTCGATGACGACGAGCCGGGCGGCGTTCAGGTGCCGCATCAGCGGCGGCATGGTCTCGGCGGGGTTGGCGCCGGCCAGCAGGATGACGTTCGCCCCGGCCAAGTCCGTGACGGGGAACGGGAGTCCGCGGTCGAGTCCGAACGCGGCGGTGCCGGCCGCGGCGGCGGACGACATGCAGAACCGGCCGTTGTAGTCGATCTGACTGGTGCCCAGCGCCAGCCGGGCGAACTTGCCGAGCAGGTACGCCTTTTCGTTGGTCAGCCCGCCGCCGCCGAACACGGCGACCGCGTCGGGCCCGTACCGCCGCCGGATGTGCTTCAGCCGCGCGGCGACGGTGTCCAGGGCGGCGTCCCAGCCGACCGGGGTGAACTCGCCGTCGGCGCCGCGCAGCAGCGGCGCGCGCAGCCGGCCGGGGGTGTCGAGCAGTGCCGGCGCGGTCCAGCCCTTCTGGCACAGCCCGCCGGCGTTCACGGGGAACGGGGCCGGCCGGACGGCGACTTCGCCGTCGCGGCGGCTGAGTTCGGTGCCGCACTGCAGGGCGCAGTACGGGCAGTGGGTGGCCACGGCCAGGGCGGTTTCGGGCGGCACGCTGGTCTCCGTTCGGGGAAGGCCGTCCTTCCGCCCGGAGGGGGGAAGGCGGAAGGACGGCAGCCTCGTTCCGGCCGGTTCAGCCCTTCTCGACGATTATCTTGACGCGCTCGACGGTGGCCCGGACGTCCTCGCCGAGCTTGGCGTTCCACTCCTTCACGAAACGCTCCCGGCCGGCCTCGTCCAGCCCGGCGAAGATCTTGGCCAGGCCCTCGGTGAGCCGGCCCAGCCGGTAGTGGTGGACGAGGACACAGCCGTCGCCGTCCGGCCGGATCTCCCAGGACCAGGTGCTCTCCTGCTGGCCCCGGGTGCTGTTGAGGATCACCCAGCGGAAGACGCTCGGGCGGACGGCCTCGACGACCAGGGCCTCGGTGGACCAGTGGCCCCGGATGACCGGCGCCCACTGCACGACCTCCGGCTTGCGCAGGTTGTCGCCGCGGAAGATGGAGCCGACCCGACCGGGCCGGCCCTCGACCCACTCGCCGCCGGTGCACTCCGGGCTCCACTCGCCGCTGCGGCCGAGGTCGGTGACGGTGTCGTAGACGGCTTCCGGGGAGGCGTCGATGCGGATCTCGGCGCGCACCTCGAACGTCGTTCCGTTGCTGGTCATTTCAGGACTCCTCCGAATTCACACCCGCACGCAGTCGCGCGCGCCGTGCAGCCAGTCGACTGTGTAATAGAGATCCGTCTCGGACATGGCCGAGATCGTGGCGTTGCGTTCCTTGGCGGCGACGCCCGCCGGGTGGTAGACCTGGCGGCCCATTTCCCGGGCGACCAGTTGGGCCTTGGCCGTCCGGTCGCGTCGCGCCGTGTTGTAGCGAAGGAGCCGCCGTGGGATCGAATCCGCGGGGCAGTCGAGGAGGTCGCCGAGGAAGACCGCGTCCTCCAGTGCCATACAGGCGCCCTGAGCGGCGTACTGAAGCATCGGGTGGGCCGCGTCGCCCACCAGGGCGACCCGCCCGTCCACCCACACGTCCACCGGGTCGCGGTCGCACAGGACCCAGCACTTCCAGTCCTCGCCGAGCCGCAGCAGCCGCGCCGCGACGGTGCCCAGTTCGGGGAACTGGGCCAGCACGTGGGCGCGTTCGGCGGGCTGCCCGGCCACCGCCTCGGTGGCGCCGTCGTCGCGGGTGGCCGCGAGGTTCAGGTAACGCCCGCCGCTGATGGGGTAGTGGACGAAGTGCCACTTGGGGCCGGCCCACAAGGTGACGGCGTTGGAGCGCAGTTCGTGCGGAACGCGGTCCATCGGGATGACGGAGCGGTAGATCGTGTGCCCGGAGACGCGCGGCTCGCCGTCCCCCAGGAGCTGCTGGCGGACGGTGGAGCGAATGCCGTCGGCGCCCAGCAGCGCGTCCCCGGCGACGTGTTCGCCCGTGGTCAGCACGGCCTCGACGGACGTGCCGTCCTGCTCGTAGGCGGCCAGGCCGCTGCCGGTGCGCAGGGTGACGCCGGGCAGCGCCCGGCAGGCGTCCAGCAGCGGCTGGTAGAGGTCGGTGCGGTGGACGACGGCGTAGGGGTTGCCGAAGCGGGTGCGGTAGGCGTCGGTGAGCGGCATCGCGTTGATCGGCTCGTCGGTGGTGCCGTCCATCAGCCGCAGTTCGTCGATGAACACCGCCCGGTCGCGCACCGCCGCGCCGGCGCCGAGCCGGTCCAGGGCGGCGAACGCGTTGGGCGCCAGTTGGATCCCCGCGCCCAGCTCGGTGAACTCGTCGCGGCGCTCCAGCACCGTGACCCGGTGTCCGCGGTGCGCGACGGCGATGGCCGCCGCCAGTCCGCCGATGCCGCCGCCGGCTATGAGCACGTGTGCCATGGGAGTTCCTCTCAGCGGTCCAGGTCGGGGCGGACGATCAGCCGCATGCCGCGCAGGGCGCCCTTCTCCATCCGCCGGTGCGCCTCGGCCAGTTGGCTCAGCGGAACGCGCTCGGTGCGGCGCGGGCGCAGCCGCCCGGCGGCCAGCAGCCGGTTGAGAACCGTGGCGGCGTCGGCGAGTTCGGCTGTGGTGGCGTGCGAGATGACGAAGCCGTGGATGGTCGCGTCCTTCATGTAGAACGGGCCGACCGGGAGCACGGGCCGAGCGGCCACGCCGGCGAGCAGCACGATCCGCCCGCGGGGGGCGAGCAGTTCGACCGCGGCGGTCAGGTCGTTGGTGCCGAAGGCGTCGATGTGCAGGTCGATGCCGTCCGGGCAGGCGGCGCGGAGCCGGTCGGTGAGATCGGGCGCGTGGTAGTCGATCACCTCGGCGGCGCCGAGCGAGCGGCAGTAGTCGGCGTCGCGCGGGGACGCGGTGGCCACCACCCGGGCGCCGGCGTCGGCGGCCAGCACCAGCAGGGCGCTGCCCACGTTGCCCGCGGCGCCGGCGACGAACACGGTCTCGCCGGGCCTGACCCGGCCGTGCGTGAAGAGCGCCAGATGCGCGGTGCCGCCCGGGTGGACGACCGTGACGGCGTCCTCGGGGTCCACGCCCGGCGGCAGGTGGTACAGCCGGTCGGCGGGGACGACGGCCCGCTCGGCGGCGGCGCCCTGCCGCCCGGCGTGGCCGAGGCTGTTGCACCACACGAGGTCGCCGGGGCGGAACCCGCTCGCGCCCGGCCCGGCCTCGGCCACGGTGCCGACGAGGTCGCGGCTGAGCACGAGGGGGAACGGGACGGGGGTGCGGAAGACGCCGGATCGCACGAAGGTGTCCACCGGGTTGACGGTGGTGGCGATGACGTCGACCAGCACGTCGGTGGGGCCGGGGAGCGGATCGGGCAGCTCGCCGTGGCGAATCTCGTCCGGGGAGCCGAGTTGTTCGATGTAGGCGGCGCGCATGTTCCGATCCTGCACCGGCCGCCGGGCCGCGCCGTGCATTTCCCGGCGAATTCGTCAGGTCACTCGGGAATCCCGGGGGAACTTGACGGACCCGGGCGGCATTCATTGACCGGCTCCCGGGCGCCGCTGCGAGGATTTCCCAAATTACCGGCCCCGAAATGGAGTATCGCTCATGAGCGGCTGCGTGGAAGTCTGCATTGTCGGTGGCGGCCCGCGTGGATTGTCCGTCCTGGAGCGGCTGTGTGCCAACGAACGCCACACGCCGTCCGGCTCCGCCGTGATCGTGCACCTGGTGGACCCCGCGCCGCCCGGCGCCGGTCGGGTGTGGCGGGCGGACCAGTCCCGGCACTTGCTGATGAACACCGTCACCTCCCAGGTGAGCATCTTCACCGACCCCAGCGCCCGCATCGACGGGCCGATCGAGCCGGGGCCCAGCCTCTACGAATGGGCGCGGCAGCTCGCGCTGCTCGGCCCGCTGGGCGGCCGGGGCGACTACTCCGAGGAGACGCTGGCGGAGGCCAGGGCGCTGGGCCCGGACTCCTACCCGACCCGCGCGCTGTACGGCCACTACCTCAACGACTGCTTCCGGCGGATCGTCGCGGACGCCCCGCCGCAGGTCAAGGTGCATGTGCACCGGTCGCGGGCGGTCGCGATGGCCGACACGCACGGCGTGACGGGCGGCCCGCAGGGCGTCCGGCTGGAGGACGGCACCCGGCTGAACAACCTCGACGCCATCGTGCTCGCGCAGGGCCATGTGCCGGCCCGGCTGACGCCGCGCCAGGAGCGCACGGCGGCGCTGGCCCGCATCCACTACCTGACCTACATCACCCCGGTGAACCCCGCGGAGGCCGACCTCGACCCCATCGCGCCCGGCACCCCGGTGCTGCTGCGCGGCCTGGGCCTGAACTTCTTCGACTATCTGGCCCTGTTCACGCACGGCCGGGGCGGCACGTTCTCCCGCGAGGCCGACGGCCGGCTGCGCTACCACCCCTCGGGCCGTGAGCCCCGGCTGTTCGCCAGCTCCCGGCGCGGCGTGCCGTACCACGCGCGCGGCGAGAACGAGAAGGGCCCGCACGGCCGTTACCACCCGCGGCTGCTGACCGTGGAGCACATCGCGCGGCTGCGGCAGCGCGCCGAGGACGGCGAGCGCGTGCGCTTCACCACCGATCTGTGGCCGCTGATCCGGGCCGAAGTGGAGAGCGTCTACTACGCGACGCTGCTGACGGCGCGCGGCCGGAAGGCGGACGCCGAGTCGCTGGCGGAGCGTTACCTGGAGCTGGCCCCGACGGGCGAAGTCGGGGAACTGCTGGACTCGTTCGGAATACCCCGCGCCGAACGGTGGGACTGGGAGCGCATTTCCCAGCCGTGCGTGGGTCAGAATTTCACCGATCGCGACGCATTCCGCGCCTGGCTGCTGGATTATCTGGCCCGGGATGTGCGGGAGGCCAGGGCCGGGAATATCAGCGGGCCGCTGAAGGCCGCGCTCGATGTGCTGCGGGATCTGCGCAACGAGATCCGGCTGGCCGTGGACCACGGCGGGCTGGAGGGGAACTCGCACCGCGACGACCTGGAGGGCTGGTACACCCCGCTCAACGCGTTCCTGTCGATCGGTCCGCCCGTCACCCGCATCGAGGAGATGATCGCGGTGATCGAGGCGGGCGTGCTGGAGCTCACCGGCCCCGGGACCAAGATCACCTTCGACGCGGCCGACCCGGCGTTCGTCGCCGAGTCCGAGGCCGTGCCGGGGCCCCCGGTCCGGGCCCGGGCGCTGATCGAGGCGCGGCTGCCGGAGCCGGACCTGCGGCGCACCGAGGACCCGCTGCTGCGCCATCTGCTGGCCACCGAGCAGGCCGGCCCCTACCGCATCCCGGGTGAGTGCGGCACGAGTTACGAGACCGGCGGGCTGGCCGTCAGCGAGCGGCCCTACCACCTGCTGGACGCGCGCGGCCGGGCCCATCCGCGGCGGTTCGCGTTCGGCGTGCCCACCGAGTCGGTGCACTGGGTGACCGCGGCGGGCATCAGGCCGGGCGTCGACTCGGTGACGCTGGGCGACTCGGACGCCATCGCGCGGGCCGCGCTGTCGCTGCCGCCGGTCGCGCACGTGCCGAGCCAGGTGCGGCCCGCGTCCGACGACACGGACCTGACAGGGGTGATCGTATGAGCGACGCACCCGCCGACACCGTGGCGCTGCTGGACACGGGCCTGCTCTCCCCGGTGCGGGCCGGCACGCCCGTCGAGGCGGCGGTCGGCGACCGGGCGTGGTTGCAGGCCATGCTCGACGCGGAGGCCGCACTGGCCCGCGCCCAGGCGCGGCTGGGCACGATCCCCGCCGACGCGGCGCGCGTCATCAGCCGGCTGGCCCGGGCCGAGCTGCTGGACCTGCGGGCGCTGGCGCTGGCCACCCGCGAGACGGCCAACCCGGTCGTCGGCCTGGTGCAGGCGTTCACCAAGGTCGTCGCCGGCACCGACCCGGCCGCCGCCGAGTTTGTGCACCGGGGCTCGACCAGCCAGGACATCCTGGACACCGGCGCGATGCTGGTGGCCGCCCGCGCCCTGGAGATCATCCGGGCCGATCTGGCGCGCTGCGTCGGCTCGTTGGCCGATCTGGCGCGCGCCCACCGGAACACGCCGATGGCCGGGCGGACGCTGGCGCTGCACGCGGTGCCCACCACGTTCGGCCTGAAGGCGGCGGGCTGGCGGGAGTTGCTGCGGGACGCCGACCGGCGGCTGGAACGGGTGCTCGCCGAGGGGCTGCCGGTCTCGCTGGGCGGCGCGGCCGGCACGCTGTCCGGCTATCTGGAGTACGCGCTGATCGACGGCGCGGCCGAGGCCGATCCGGGGCTGTATCTGGACCGGCTGGCCGAGGCGTTCGCGGCGGAGACCGGCCTGGCGGTGCCGGTGCTGCCCTGGCACGCGCTGCGCACGCCCATGGCCGACCTGGCGGGCGCGCTGGCGTTCACCGCCGGGGCGCTGGGCAAGATCGCCGTGGACGTGCAGACGCTGACCCGCACCGAGGTCGGCGAGGTCGCCGAGCCGGCCGGGGCGGCGGGGCGCGGCAGTTCCTCGGCGATGCCGCACAAGCGGAACCCGGTGCTGGCCACGCTGTTGCGCAGCGCCGCGCTGCAAGTCCCGGCGCTGGGCGCGGCGTTGACGCAGTGTCTGATCACCGAGGACGAGCGGTCGGCCGGGGTGTGGCACGCGGAGTGGCTGCCGCTGCGCGAGTGCCTGCGGCTGACCGGCGGTGCCGCGCACACGGCGGTGGAGCTGACGGCGGGCCTCGAGGTGCGTGCCGGGCGGATGCGCGTCAACCTTGACCTGACCGGCAGTCAGGTCGTCTCCGAACGAATCGCCGCCCGCCTCGCGCCCCACCTCGGGAAGGCCGCGGCCAAGCGGCTGCTGACCGAGGCGTCGGCGACGGCGGCCGAGTCCGGCATCCCGCTGGCCAAGGTGCTGGCCACGACCCCGGAGCTGGCCGGCCGGTTCGACGACGCGGAGCTGGCCGGGCTGTGCGACCCGGCCGGCTACACGGGCGGCGCCGGCCCGCTGGTGGACCGGGCGCTGGACACCTGACGGTTCCCGATCATCCGTAACGCGCGGCGGGCCCAAACCGGTTGGGCCCGCCGCACTCGTTCAGCCCGCGTCGGCGAACGGCTTGCGCGCCATCCCACCGGCCATGAGCAGGCCGCTGTGGTCCAGCGGCTCGCTCACCGGCGTGTCCGGCCGCCACAGCGGCAGCGGCACCACGCCCGGCTCGACCAGCTCCAGGCCGTCGAAGAAGCCGGTGATCTCCTCGGTGCCGCGCAACTGCCCCCGGCCCAGGGACCGGACGAGGACGTCCTCCAACTCCCTGGCCTCGGGGAAGGAGTTGCAGAAGTGCGTGAGGAAGAGGTGACTGCCGGGCGCCAACGGGGCCTTGTACGCGTCCACCACGGCGTGCGGGTGCTCCTCGTCCAGGATGTGGTGGACGACGGCGAGCATGAGCAGCCCGATGGGCCGGGAGAAGTCGAGGAAGCCGGTCACCCCCGGATGGTTCAGGACGTGCTCGACGTCCAGCATGTCGGCGGTGATGACCCGGGTCCGCTCGTCCTGGGCCAGCAGCGCCCGGCCGTGGGCCAGCACGATCGGGTCGTTGTCGACATAGACGACGCGGGTCGCGGGGTTGACCGCCTGCGCGACCTGGTGGGTGTTCTGCGCGGAGGGCAGCCCGGAGCCCAGGTCGAGGAACTGGTCGATGCCCTGCTCGGCCAGGTACCGCACCCCGCGGATGAGCAGGTCCCGGTTGACGCGGGCGCTGGCCACCCCGGCCGGTGAGATCTTCCGGCCCGCCTCCACGACGGCGCGGTCCACCTCGTAGTGGTCCTTGCCGCCGATGGCGGCGTCGTAGACCCGGGCGATGCTGGGCTTGGTCGTGTCGATCTCCACCGGCTCGTAGTCGACCGCGAGCCCCGACCAGCTCAACCCGTAGTCACGCGCCGGCTCGGCCACCGCCCCGTCCCCGTCCGTCCGTTCGGCCATGAATCAGCCAACTCCCTTGACATTCCGTCCCGTTCGGGAGAGCAGTCTGGCACGGGGAAGGGCTCGCCCGGAGGGGCGAATCCGGTCACCGCGCCGGGTTCACGGCGTGCCCCTTGACGAACGTGTAGTGGAACGTGCCGCCGTCCTCCGCCGTCCGGCGCAGATCGGCGATGCCCCGGTCCAGATCGGTGCGCGTCATCAGGCCGGCGGTCAGCGCCTCGTCCCGGACGGCCTCGACCATGGCGATGAACGTGTTGCGGGTGAAGCCCTCCACCAGCGCGGGCCGGGTCCGGTCGGCGTAGACCGTCCGCGGCCGGACCACCACCTCCGCGTAGCCGGCCGCCGACAGCAGCGGCTGCACCTGCCGCCCGATGAGCGCGTTGCCGCCGGCCCGCGCCTGGAGCTGGATCTGGCAGTCGACGGCCGCCCGGGCCCAGGCGCTGTCCGGGTGGAAGAACGCCGACCCGTGGTCGCCCTCGATCACCGTGATCGTGCCGCCGGGCCGCAGCACGCGCCGCAGCCCGGCCAGCGCCCGGCCGGGGTCCCACAGGTGCTCCAGCACGAAGCACACGAAGACATGGTCGAACGAGGCGTCGGCGAACGGCAGATCGCGCAGGTCCGCGCGGTGGAACTCCACATCGGCGTCCCGGGCGTGCGCCGCCACCCGGTCGCGCGCCCGCGCGAGGGACGCCTCGGAGATGTCCACCGCCACCAGGCGCGCCCCCGGGCTGCCGCCGACCAGGTGCACCGTCTGCGCGCCCACCCCGCAGCCGACCTCCAGCACGCGGCTGCCCGCCGGATAGCGGGTGCCGGCGTGCAGCAACGCCGCCAGCGTGTCGGCCTGATCGCCCAGCCGGCGGGTCTCCCGCTCGGAGTACCCGTGCACATAGCCGGGCCGTATCGCGGCGGTGGGCGCCGTTCCTTCCGTCTCCATGCCCCGACCCTGCCGTCACAATGGCCCGCATGAACAGGTCCAATGAGGGCACGGTGGACCGGTCCAAACCGTCCGGCTCCGACTTCCTCCAGCTCAACGCCGAGGACGCGCCGCCCGGCGGGCTGTCCGACTGGCTGGCCGGGCACCTACGCCGCGCCGTGGCGGACGGCCGCCTGCCGGTGGGCAGCCGGCTGCCCGCCACCCGCGTGCTCGCCGCCGAGCTGCACGTCTCCCGGGGCGTGGTCACCGAGGCGTACCAGCGCCTGATCGAGGACGGGCACGCCGCCGGACGCGGCCGGAACGGCACGGTGGTCGTCGCCGCCCCGGCGCCACCGCCCCCGCACTCGCCCGGTCGACCCCAACCCGCCCCGGCCGCCGACCTGTTCACCGCGCCGGGCACGGACGTCTTCGACGCGCTGCGCGACCGCCCGGCGCGAATCGACCTCTCCCCCGGCGTGCCCGACCTGGCCGCGTTCCCCCGGGCGGCCTGGCTGCGGGCCGAGCGCGCCGTGCTCGACGGCCTGGCCGCGGCCGGCCTCGGCTACGGCGACCCCCGGGGCACCCCCGAGCTGCGGCGGGCCGTGGCGAACTGGCTGGCCCGCTACCGCGGCATCCGCGCCGACCCCGGCGAGGTGCTGATCGTCGCCGGCACCTCGCAGGCGTTCGGCCTGATCGCGGAGGTGCTCACCAGCGCGGGCCTGACCGAGATCGCCGTGGAGGACCCCGGCTCGCTGGGCGCGCGCCAGCATCTGCGCCACCGCGGCCTGGCCACGCCACCCGTCCCGGTCGACGCCGACGGGCTGCGCGTCGACGCGCTGCGCGCCACGGGCGCGCCCGCCGTGCTGCTGACGCCCGCCCACCAGTTCCCCACCGGGGTGGTGCTCGGCGGCGGGCGGCGGCGCGAGCTGATGCGGTGGGCGCGGACCGGCGGCCTGATCGTCGAGGACGACTACGACGCCGAGCACCGTTACGACCGGCCGCCCGTCCCCGCGCTGCGCTCGATGCTGGCCGAACACGTCTGCTACGCGGGCAGCGTGTCCAAACTCCTCGCGCCCGCGCTGCGGGTGGGCTGGATCCTGGCGCCGCCGCGGCACCGCGAGGCGCTGGTGGCCGCCAAGCGGTTCGCCGACCTCGGCAACGCCGTGCTGCCGCAGCTCGTCCTGGCCCGGCTGATGGAGTCCGGCGAGCTGGAACGGCACCTGCGGCTGCTGCGCCGCCGCCACCGCCGCCGGCGGGACGCGATGACCGCCGCGCTCGCCGCGCGGCTGCCGGGCGCGGTGGTGCACGGCGCGGCGGCGGGTCTGCACCTGCTGGTCACCCTTCCGGGCGAGGTGGCCGACACGGACCTCGCCGCGGCGGCGCTGGCGCGCGGCGTGAAGACACAGCCGCTGTCCTGGCACTGCCAGCGGCCGAACCGGCCGGGCCTCGTGCTGGGTTACGCGGCCAGCCGGGTACCGGACATCACCGAGGGCGTCGCGGTGCTCGCCGAGGTCCTGCGGGAGCTGCGCCACTCCCGGTGAGGCAACGGAAGCGCATCAGGTTCTGTCGAACGCATATGCAAAATGTGTACACCAGTTCCGCTAATCTCCCTCGGACGGCGCCGCCGCGCTGGCCCGCCAGGACGGGACGCGTGATGTTCCTGGATGCTTACGACCGTAAACGCCGCATAGATTGACAGCCGTCCTGGATGGCACCGTCCCGGCAGATATGACACTGTGCCCTTCTCGATCTCTCTTCGCTCCACCGAATTCGAGGAGACATCCGTGACCAGCCAGAAGGAGCGCATGCTCGCCGGGCAGCCGTACCTCGCGGACGACCCCGAGCTGGCCGCCGACGGCCTGCGCGGAGCCCTGCTGAGCGAGCGCTTCAACGCCACCTCCGCGGCGGACCCCGAGGGCCGCCGGGCCGCGCTCGCCGAGCTCCTCGGCGAGCTGGGTGAGGGCACCGAGGTGCGTCCGCCGCTGCGCGTGGACTACGGCTACCGGATCACGATCGGCCCGCGCACGTTCGTCAACTTCGGCGCTGTCTTCCTCGACGTGGCGCGGATCACCATCGGCGCCGACGTCCAGATGGGCCCCCATGTCCAGTTGCTGACCCCGACCCATCCGGTGGAGCCCGAACCGAGGCGCGCCAAATGGGAGGCCGCCGAGCCGATCACCATCGGCGACAACGTCTGGCTCGGCGGCGGCGTCATCGTCTGCCCCGGGGTGACCATCGGCGAGAACACCGTCGTCGGCGCGGGCTCGGTCGTCACCAAGAACCTGCCGGCCAACGTCGTGGCCGTCGGCAATCCCGCCAGAGTCGTCCGCGATCTCTGAAGAACCACACCAGTTCCGTTCCGGAGAACCACCTTTTTCATGACCACCGACATATCCTTCCTCGAACGACGCTCGAAGTTGTGGCGTTATGGCTTGTTCGCGCTCTTCGTCATCACCGGTGTCGCCCTCGCGTCCTGGGTGACGCGCACGCCCGCCATCCGCGATGAGATAGGCGCCTCCACCGCCGAGATGGGCCTCGTCCTGTTCGGCCTCTCGGTCGGCGCGATGGCGGGCGTCCTCACATCCGGCTACCTCGTCGCCCGGCTGGGCGGCCGGCCCGTCGCCGCCATGGGCATATCCCTCGTCTGTCTGGGCCTGCTGGTCCTCGGCTCCGGCGCGGCGGCCGGCGCCGCGCCCGGGGTCTTCGCCGGCCTGATGCTGTTCGGCGCCGGCAGCGGCCTGATGGAGATCGCGCTCAACGTCGAGGGCGCCGCGCTGGAGAAGCTGCTCTCCCGCCCCGTCCTGCCCGCCCTGCACGGCTGCTTCAGCGCCGGCACCGTCATCGGGGCGATGCTCGGCATCTGGCTCACGAGCATCGACTTCCCCGTCTCCTGGCACCTGTGGGTCGTCGGCGCGCTCTGCACGCCGATCGCCCTGTGGGCCGTGCGCCAGATCCCGGCGGACACCGGCAAGGAGAGCGCCGAATCCACCGACACCCCGCGCCTGACGGCCGCCGAGCGGCTGGCGGTCTGGCGTGAACCGCGCGTCCTCATGCTGGGCCTGATCGTGCTGGGCATGGCCCTGGCCGAGGGCGCGGCCAGCGACTGGCTTCCGCTGATCATGGTGGACGGCTACGACCTGGGCTCCACCGCCGGCTCCCTCGTCTACACCCTGTTCGCCGCGTCGATGGCCGTGGGGCGGTTCAGCGGCGAGTTCTTCCTCAGCCGCTTCGGCCGCGTCATCGTGGTCCGCACCAGCGCGGTGTTCGCCGCGGCGGGCATCCTCGTCGTCGTCTTCGCCCCGCATCCGGCGCTGGCCGCGGCCGCCGTCGTGCTGTGGGGGCTCGGCGCCTCGCTCGGCTTCCCGGTCACGCTGTCCGCGGCCGGCGACGAGCAGCACCAGTCCGCCGCCCGGGTCAGCGCGGTCGCCACCACCGGCTACCTCGCGTTCCTCGCCGGCCCGCCCGCGCTGGGCCTGCTCGGCGAGCACGTCGGCCTGCGCAACGCGATGCTCGCGGTCGCCACGGCCGCCGTCGTGGCCGGCCTCCTGGCCCGGGCCACGGCACGGCCCCCGGCGCCCAAGTCCGTTCCCCGGGTGCGCACTCCGGCGTGACGGGAGCACTGTCACTACGCCCGCCCCCACCGGGCGGGCGTAGCATGGCGCGGCGGAGGCTCCCATGTTCACACTGAACTCCCGGACGCTGACCGGCATCTGGTCCACCGTGCTGCTGCCCGTCGCCGAGGACGAGACGATCGACTTCCGCCGCCTGGAGGTCGCCCTCGGCACGGTGCTGGGCGCCGGGGTGCACGGCGTCTACACCAACGGCACGGCCGGCGAGTTCCACACGCTGTCCGAGCCGGAGTACGACCAGTTGCACGAGCTGGTGGCCGGGCGCTGCGCGGCGGCGGGCATCCCGTTCCAGCTCGGCGCCTCACACCCCAGCGGCCAGTTGTCCCTCAGCCGGATCCGCCGCGCCGCCCGGCTCCGCCCCGGCGCCATCCAGATCGTCCTGCCCGACTGGCTGCCGCTGCACCCCGCCGAAGTCCTCGCCGCGCTGGCCCGGATGGCGGAGGCGGCCGACGGCGTGCCACTCGTGCTGTACAACCCGCCCTACGCGAAGACCCGGGTGGGCCCCGGACTGCTGGCCCGCATCGCGGAGGAACGCCCCGAGGTCATCGGCGTCAAGGTGCCCTCGGTGGAGGTGGCCACCGGACTCACCGACCGGTTCGCGGTGTTCGTCGCGGGCCACACCCTGGCCACGGCCCACCCGGCGGGCGCGGCCGGGTCCTACTCCAACGTCGCCTGCATGAGCCCGGCCGGCGTGGTGCGCTGGTACGAGATGATGCACACGAACCCACCGGCCGCACGCGAACTGGAGGCGCGGCTAAGGGACTTCCTGGACCACCACATCGCCCCCCTGGCGGCGGACGGCTACTGCGACCCCGCCCTGGACAAGACCCTCTGCGCCATCGGCGACTGGTCCCAAACCGGCACCCGCGTCCGCTGGCCCCACCGCTCGGTCCCCGAGTCCGCGATCCCCGCCCTGCGACAGGCGGCCCAGCGGGCCGTCCCGGAACTGCTGGTGGACCCGGTGGGCTCGAACTGAGCGTCAGCCGACAGGGCCTTGGCTGGCAGCCGGGGCGGGGCACCTACGACGTGATCGCGCACGAACGCCTGCGGATCGCGAGCATGGTCCGCACCCCGAAGGCCAGGCCGGACCCCGGGACGCCCGGCAGCTTCCTGCTCAACGGCGCTGCCGCGAAGGCCGGGTTGAACAGGAGCATTCACGGCACCCGACGTGGCCACACCGCCAGCGCCGACCAGGTGGGCGCACTCAACGCCGCTATCAGGGCCGGGCTGGTCCTTCCTGACGTGGCCTGGCCACCGACAGGAGAAGCCCGCCGGATCCATCCAGAGGGAGGAGTCACTGTGCTGCACTCCGTGCGCGTCCGGGCACGTTCGGCTGGAACGGGTGTTTCCGTCAGGTGTCGGTGAACGGCCCTCCGGGGGCGGTGTGTTTCGGCCGGGTGAGAAGTTCGGGTCGTTCTCGGTGCGGCCCGGGACGGGCCGGGTGGCGCTCTTAGGGTGGCGGCGCACCACCGGGAACAGGAGAAACACCATGCACACCCCCGCCCAGACCCGTGATCTGCTCATCGCCGCGCTGGGACGCCGCGGCTTCCTGCGCGCCGCCGGCGCGGTGACCGCCGCCGGATCCGCCGCCGCCCTGGCGGCGGGCGGCGAGGCGCGCGCCGCGGCGCCGTCCCGGACGCCCTACCCCCGGGAGATCCTGCAGCCCGGCCGGGGTCCGATCGACGGCGACCACTATCTGCCGTCGCTGCCCGACCAGATCCGCTGGGGCTATCTGCCGTCCGTGGACGCGGAGCCGGTGCTGCGGATCCGCTCGGGCGAGACGGTGACCGTCGACTCGGTCTCGCACGAGGGGCTGCTGGAGGACCAGGGCCGCGACCCGGTCGCGTACTTCGGCGGGCACGAGGTGCCGGCCGGGCAGGTGCTGAGCGACGCCGTGGCCATCGCCCGGGACTACGCGCGCGCCGAGCGGGACTTCGACGCGGACGGCCCGCACGTCATCACCGGGCCGATTCATGTGGCGGGCGCCGAGCCGGGCGATGTGCTGAAGGTGGAGCCGCTGTCGCTGCTGCCGCGCGTGCCCTACGGCGTGATCTCCAGCCGGCACGGGAAGGGCGCGCTGGCCCGGCAGACGGACGGCGGGGCGCCGGCCGGGATCACGGCGGCGGAGGTCATGCCGCCGGTGGCGACCGACGGCCGGCCGGGCGGCGACCCCGCGGAGTACGGGAACGTGTCGGTGTTCACGGCGATCCGCCGCGGCCGGGGCGGTGCGCTGAACGGGGTGCTGCCGCTGGGTTCGCGGGGCGAGGTGACGTTCCCGCTGGGGCCGCACATGGGCACCATGGGGGTCGCGTTCGCGGCGGGCGAGGCCCTGAACGCGCCCGAGCTGAACTCCATACCGCCGAACCTGGGCGGCGGGAACATCGACATCAACCTGCTGCGGCAGGGCTCGGCGTTCTACCTGCCGGTGTTCGCCGAGGGCGCCCTGTTCTACACGGGTGACCCGCACTTCGCAATGGCGGACGGCGAGGTGGCGCTGACGGCGGTGGAGGGCTCGCTGCGGACGACGTTCCGGCTGACCGTCTGCAAGCCGGGCTCGGGCGACGCGCCGTCGGTGGCGTTCCGCTACCCCTTCGGCGAGACGGCCGACGCCTGGCTGCCGGTGGGGCTGTCCGACCCGGACGGCGGCCGGAACGGCCAGGTCAACGACCTGGACACGGCGATGCGGCGGGCCGTGGTGAACGCGCTGGACTTCCTCGAACACGACCTGGGCATGGACCGGGCGGTGGCGTACGCGTATCTGTCGGCGGCGGCCGACTTCCACATCTCGCAGGTCGTGGACCGGACGGTGGGCGTTCACGCGGTGATCGACAAGGGCCACTTCGGCGGCGGCCGGTGATCCCGGCCACCGCCACGGCCGGCTACTAGTCGGCGACCCAGACGCTCTTCGCCGCGAAGCTGCCGAGGTCGCTGATGCTGCCGCCGGCGGGCACCTGGTACGGCCCGCCGAGGCAGTCGTCGTTGGCGAACAGGGCGGCGCTGGCGTCGTTGGTGTTGATCGCCGACCGGGCCCGGTCGCCCCAGCCGTGGTCGACGAGGCTGACACAGGTGCCCCCGGGGACGGCCGAGCTGACGGTGAACAGCTCGCCGGTGAAGTCGGTGCCGTCGAAGAGACACAGCGCGCCGCTCACGTTGCACTCCGCCGCACTCGCCGCGGCCGGCGCCTGCGCGGCGGCCGGCCCGCCGGTGAGGGCGACGAGCGTCGCCGTGATGGCGCCGCCGACGATGAAGGTGGCCTTGCTGCGCGCTGATCTCGCACTCTCACGCTTGAACATGGACTTCCGGGTCCTTCCTCGGGTGCCTGACGAGGGCCGGAACCGGCCCTCTCGGAAGAGATCGGATGGCGAAAAGCCAAATCCCATCTGAAACTCGATCGCCATCCGTCACGTCGTGGTCATATATGCGCATGACCGGTCGCGTTCACACCCGGCCACCGACTTTCCGGAACGACCGCCCCCGGCGGCGTCCCCTGCTCGTCATGGTCAGCGGTCCCCCCGGCAGCGGGAAGTCATCCCTCGCCCGGCGGCTCGGCGAGGAGACGTGCCTGCCGGTGATCTCCCGCGACGCCGTCAAGGCGGGCATCTGCTTCACCAGCGGCGGCGTTCCCGACGACATCGCCGCGCGAGCGGCCGAGGCGTTCTGGTCGACGCTGCGGGATCTGAGCGGGGCCGGCGTGAGCCTGGTCGCCGAGTGGGCGCTGCGGCGCGGCCGGGCCGAGGAGCGGCTGGCCGCGCTCGACGCCGTCGCGGAGGTCCGGCTGGTGATCTGCCGGGCACCGCGTGAGGTGCTGGAGCGGCGGGTGCGGGACCGGCTGGCGGAGGGGCCGCACCGGCGGTGGCCGTTTCCCGACGCCGCGGTTCTGGCGGGGCTGCGCGACGGCTCCCTTGCGCCGGCGGAGTTCGAGGGGCTGGACGCGCCGTTCCCGGCGCACACCGTGGACACCGGTGACGACGGCCCGCCCTCGCTCGACCGCCTGCTCGCCTTCCTCGCCGGGGACGGGTGAACGCGCTCCGGCGACCAAAGTCGCGGGCTGGCGGCGGGTGTCATCCGAAGGTCTCGGATTCGTTCGCGGGTGCGGCGGAGGGGCGCGGCGGCACGTAGATTCGGGGAACATGCGCCGTCTCCGTTTCCGTCGCGACTGGCTCGTCGACCTGGGGCTCTTCGTGTTCGTGGTCGGCTTCTCGCTGGTCCTCGCCGACGGTGCGGTGTCCGGGCACGAGCGGTCGCCGGCCCAGGTGGCCTTCGACGACATCACATGGCTGCTGAGCTGTCCCGCGGTGTTCCTGCGGCGGCGCTGGCCCGTGCAGCTCGCCCTGGCGCTGCTGGTGACCGGCGCGTTCGCCCACTTTGTGACGGCGGCCACCATGGTGGCGCTGTTCACGGTGGCGGTGCACCGCCCGCCGCGCGTCACGACCTGGGTCGGCGGGCTCGCGCTGGCCCCCCTTCCGGTGGTCATCGCCCGGCAGGTAGCCGAGCCCGAGGTGCTGTCCGCCACGCGGAGCCTGGTCTACTTCGTGCTGATCGCCGCGTCCATCGGCTGGGGCCTGTTCGTGCGCTCCCGGCGGCAGTTGGTCCTCTCGTTGCGCGAACAGGCCGAACGGGCGGCGGCCGAGGCGCGGCGGCAGGCCCGGGAGGACATCGCGCGGGAGATGCACGACGTGCTCGCGCACCGGCTGTCGCTGCTGAGCGTCCACGCGGGGGCGCTGGAGTTCAACCCGGGCGCGCCGCCCGAGGAGGTCCGGCGGGCCGCGGGCGTGATCAGGGACAGCGCGCACCAGGCGCTGGAGGATCTGCGCGAGGTCATCCAGGTGTTGCGCGCCCCGGACGACGCCGGCCGCCCGCAGCCGGTGCTGGCGGACCTGGAGCTGCTGGCCGCGGAGTCGCGCACGGCGGGCATGCGCGTCGACCTGCGGCAGCGCGTCGCGGACCCGGGCACCGCGCCGCCGGTGGCCGGCCGCACCGCGTACCGCATCGTGCAGGAGGGCCTGACGAACGCGCGCAAGCACGCGCCGGACGCCCCGGTGACCGTGACCGTGAGCGGCGGGCCCGGCGACGGGCTGACCGTCGAGGTGCGCAACCCCGCACTCGGCGGCTCCCCGACCGCCGTCGTGCCGGGCGCCGGACAGGGCCTGATCGGCCTCTCCGAACGCGCCTCACTCGCCGGCGGACGGCTCCAACACGGCCTCGCCCGGGAGGACTTCCACCTGACCGCGTGGCTGCCCTGGCCCGGGTGAGACCTCGCCGGCGGGCGCCGGAACGGTGGTGGCGGCGCCGACGGCACGCGCCAGCATGGGCAGAGAAAGGGCGAACTCGCGTTCCCAGTAGGCATAGTTGTGGCGTCCCGGCCCATACAGGTGGGCGGTCACGGCCACACCCTGTCGCCGCGCCCGGTCGACGTACGCCTCGGCCATGCCCTCGAACTGCGCCTCCAGCGCGTCGAACGGGGCGTTCGGGTCGTCCAGCGGGCCCGGCGTGCCGTCGCCGTTGGAGACATAGACCGGGAAGCCGGCCGGGATGTTCCGCAGCACGTCACAGGGGTTGTGCGCGGCCCAGATCCCGGCCTGCGCCACGGGGTCGCCCCACATGGCATCCGGGTCGTGGCCGTGGTCGACCAGGCGCCGCCGCACCGCCGCGGCGTCCAGCCGGGTGTCGAGCCGGCCGCTGTAGGAGGCGGCGGCCCGGAAGAACTCCGGGTACCGCCCGGCGTATTCAAGGGCGCCGGTGCCGCCCATCGACGCGCCGGCCACCGCGCGCCGCGGCCCGGCGCGCACCTCGCGCGCCAGCAGCGGGGGCAACTCGCCCAGGTGGAACGTCTCCCAGGCGGGCGGCCCGCCCCGGCCGCCGTTCCACCAGTCGCTGTAGTAGCCGACGGCGCCGCCCTCCGGCATCACGATCAGCGCCTCGGTCCCCGCGGTGATCTCCGCCACGTCGGTGAGCGCGGTCCAGCGGTCCCAGCCGCCGTTCTTGTTGCAGCAGCCGTGCAGCAGATAGATCACCGGCCAGGTGCGCGCGGGCTGGTCGTCGAAGCCCGGCGGCAGCAGGATCCGGGTCTTCACCCGGGCGCCGACGGCCGGGGAGTCGATCGTCAGGTCCAGGGTCCGCTCACCGCTCCGTTCGCGGGCGACGACAACGGCCTCGCCCACCGGGAGGACCGCGCCGGCCGGCGAGCCGGCGAGGACCAGCGCGACCGCCAACAGGCCGCTGAGCAGGGCGAGTCGGGCCCGCCGGGGGAACGGGAATGGCTTGAGCATGCTGCTTTCCGGAGGGCGGGAGGGGGACGGACGGGCGGCTCAGACGGGGAGCGTGGCGGCCGGACGGCCGAGCGCGCTGCCCGGGGCGGTGTCGACCAGCCGCAGATAGTGCTCCCAGTCCCAGTGCGGCCCGGGGTCGGTGTGGTCGTTGCCGGGGACCTCGCTGTGGCCGACGATGTGCGCCCGGTCCCGGGGGATGCCGTAGCGGTCGCACAGATGCCGGGTGAGCACGGCCGAGGAGCGGTAGAGCGCCTCCGAGAACCAGGTGGCGTCCTCGACGTAGCCCTCGTGCTCGATGCCGAGGGAGGAGTCGTTGGCGGACTTGGCGTGCCAGGCCGTGTCGGCGTCGCGCACCATCTGGGTGATCTCGCCGTCGGAGGAACGGATCACGTAGTGGGCGCTGACCTCGGCCAAGGGGTCGCGGAACCAGTCGATGGTGCCGTCGTAGGTGCCCTCGGCGACATGGATGACGACGGTGGTGATCGCCGCCTCCCGGCCGGGCCGGTAGTTGGCGGAGTCGGCCGGGATCCAGCGGGCGGCCGGGTAGTCGGTGGCGGCGTGGTCGCCCGGGTCGGCGGCGGCCAGGGCGGCGCGGTGGGGCCGGACGCGGACCGTCTCCCCGGCGGGCGTCCGCGCGGCGATGCCCCGGGAGAGATACGCGTAGACGCCGTCGGCGTAGAACCGCGCCGAGGCGTCGTCCGAGGCGCCCGAGTACCGAGCGACCGCCGGGTACCAGGCGGCGATGTCGCGCCGTTCCCCGCCGGTGAGTCCGAGGTCGTCGGCGTAGGCGCGGAGCACGGCGGCGGCGCCGCGGATATTGGCCGCGGTGTTCCGCCGCAGGCCCGCCCCGGAGGCGCCGGTGAGCCGGGCGGCGAGGTCGAGGGAGCGGTGGCGCGGGTTGCTGACCAGGTGCATCACGCCGTAGCCGTTCGCGTGGCTGGGCCGTCCGCCGTGGTCGTCGAGGCGGGTCTCGGAGTAGCCGACCGCGACGATGAGGTCGCGCGGCACCTGGTAGGCCGCCGCCGCTTCGGCGAACGCCGCGTTGACCGGGCCGGGCGCGGACCGGCCGGCCGGCGCGGCGGCGGCGGGCGGGGCCGGGAGAAGGAGAACGGCCGCCAGCGCGCCGCCCAGGACGCCGTACCGCGTGCGCCGCGCACGCCTCGGGGACGAAGGGGCAGGGGACACGGGTTCCCTCCTGGGCGGGTCGGAAGGTGATCACACCGGACAGGCGTGAACCTCACCCATGTCACCGGCCCGGGGCCGCACCTGCGTCACCGACTCACGGAGATTCACCACCCAGAGTGAACGCGAACGTGCCGCTTGACCCGCCGCGCCCGGTCGGACGGCTCGGGCAGCAGGCGCACGCGGCCGATGTCGTCGGACGAGAAGTGGATGCCCAGGACCGTGACGCTCCATCGTTCTCCATGCGGGGATCACGAGTTCCGGTGAGCACCGTGGCGTGGTGTTCCTCCGAGGTGAGCACGCGTGTCGCGAGTCCCGCGCGGCGGAACGTCTCGACGGCGCCCGGCACCTGCCGTTCGCTCGTCTCGACCAGCAGATGGCCGCCGGGCGCCAGCCAGCGCGGGGCCTGGGCGGCCACCCGGCGCAGGACGTCGAGGCCGTCCGCGCCGCCGTCCAGCGCGGCCCGCGACTCGTGGTCGCGGGCCTCCGGGGGCAGCAGCGCGACGTCCGCGCTGGGCACATAGGGCACGTTGGCGAGCAGGATCTCGACGCGGCCCGCAAGCGCGGCGGGCAGCGGGTCGAACAGGTCGCCCCGGTGGACCCGGCCGCCGGCCGCCGCGACGTTGCGGCGGGCGCAGGCCACGGCGGCGGGGTCGACGTCGGCGGCGTGCAGCTCGGCGCGGCCCAGCAGCGCGGCCAGGGCGGCGCCCAGCGCGCCCGATCCGCAGCACAGGTCGAGGACGACGGCGCCGGGCCGGGCCAGCGCGGCGGCGGTGCGCACCAGGAACTCGGTGCGGCGCCGGGGCACGAACACCCCGGGGTCCACGGCCATCCGCAGACCGCAGAACTCGGCCCAGCCCAGGACGTGTTCGAGCGGGAGCCCGGTGGCGCGCCGCTCGACCATGGCGGCGAGCCGGGCGGGGGTGGTGGCGGTGGCCAGGAGCAGCCGCGCCTCGTCCTCGGCGAAGACACAGCCGGCGGACCGGAGTCTGGTGACGATGGCGGCGTGGGAGAGGGGAACAGCGGGAACCGACATGCGGAGCCTTTCGGAATGCCGTCGGGCACTCCCTCGGTCACCTATGCCGGGTGGACCGCTCGGCCGTGAGGAAGGAGGACCCGGCCTTTACTCGCGGTAATGGGTCTCACCTCCTCGGTTGGGACAGTTGTCCACTGCAGGGGGAACAACATTACACCGAGGGCCTCGGGTGTCCGTCATCGAACATCATTGCCCCAGGAAGTACGGGGCACGCCTCGCGTAACGTGCCAGGCATCAACCGCACCACGGGCACCGTGAGTTGCGGACGTCGAACGCGCGTCGGGAGGAAGGTACGGCGATGCGGCTTGCCCGCTTCCTGTTGTTCTGCGGCTGTTCCACGATCCTGGGCGCGCTGGCGTTCGCCGTCGCGTCCTGCGCGGTGACGCGCTGAACCGCCCGGGTCCACCGGCCCGGCATCATGGAGCCGGCCGACCGCACCGGGAAGGACGCCGTCATGGGTATGACGCATACGATCGTCGATTCGCCGCTGGGCGAGCTGACGGCGGTCGCGGAGGACGGGGCGCTGATCGCGCTGTACTTCGAGGGACATCTGCGCATGCCAGATCCGGCGACGTTCGGGCCGCGCACCGACGAGGGGTTCGGGGAAGTCCGGCGGCAGCTCGCGGCGTACTTCGCGGGTGAGCTGACCCGCTTCGACCTGCCGCTGGCGCCGCGCGGGAACGCGTTCCAGCAGAGCGTCTGGCGGCTGCTCCGCGAGATTCCCTACGGCGAGCGGCGCTCCTATGGCGCGCTGGCCCAGGAGTTGGGCGATCCGGCGCTGGCGCAGGCGGTGGGCATGGCCAACGGGCGCAACCCCGTGTCGATCGTCATCCCCTGCCACCGCGTGGTCGGGGCCGACGGGGCGCTGACCGGTTACGCGGGCGGGCTCCACCGGAAACGGTTCCTGCTGGACCTGGAGGAGCCCGCCGGCGTCCGGGCCGGCCGGCTGTTCTGAGGGCGGCCGGCCCGGGTGCGGCGCCAGGCCGTTCAGTCGACGGCGGGCGGCACCGGGCAGTCGGCGTTCACCTCGACGCGGCGGCCGGTGGCGGCCGACTCCAGCAGCGCCTCCATGGCCTCCAGGACGTGCAGGCCCAGTTCGCCGGAGGCCCGGTGCGCCGTTCCGGTGCGCAGGGCCCGGGCCATGTCGGCCAGGCCGACTCCGCGGCCGGAGACGGCGTAGCCCGCGCTCGGCGGCAGTTCGCGCCACTCGCCGGCGCCGGCCGGGTGCAGGGCGACCGGGCCCTCGAAGTTGTTCGGGTCGGGCACGGACAGGCTGCCGCCGGTGCCGTGGACCTCGATCCGGGGCAGGTGGGCGGCGTGCGTGTCGAAGCTCATCAGCAGGGTGGTCAGCGCGCCGGAGGTGTGGCTGAGCACGCCGGTGACATGCGTGTCCACCTCGACCGGGAAGCTGTGCCCGGCCCGGGGCCCGGAGCCGATGGTGCGCCGCTCGGTGGCGCGCGAGGCCGCGCCGGTCACGGCGGTGATCGGGCCGAGCAGATGCACCAGGGCGCTGAGGTAGTAGGGGCCCATGTCCAGCAGCGGACCGCCGCCGGGCCGGTAGTAGAACTCCGGGTCGGAGTGCCACGCCTCGTGGCCCGGGCTGGTGAAGAACGCGGTGGCGGCGACGGGTTGGCCGATGTGCCCGGCCGCCACGGCGGCGCGGGCCGTCTGCACGCCCCGGCCCAGGACGGTGTCCGGGGCGCAGCCCACGCGGACCCCGGCGGCGCGGGCGGCGGCCAGCACGGCGGCGCCGGACTCCCGGTCCGGGGCGAGCGGCTTCTCGTTGTAGACGTGCTTGCCGGCGGCGATCGCGGCCAGTGCCACGTCGGCGTGCACGGCCGGGACGGTCAGGTTGAGCACGAGGTCGACGTCCTCGGCGGCGTACAGCTCGTCGGGCGTGAGGGCCCGCACGCCCCGGCGGCCGGCGGCGGCCTTGGCGGCCCGTTCCGGGTCGAGGTCGGCCACGGCGGTCAGCGCCAGTCCGGCGGCCCGGCCGTGGTCGTCGAGGTGGCCGAGGTAGGCGCGGCTGATGACACCGGCGCCGACGACGCCGATCCGCAGCGGCGTCGTGGGCTCGGCGGGGGTCGGGTGTGCCTCGGTGGTCAGCGGGCCGCCCACAGCAGTCCCCTCTCGGTGAGTTCGCGCACGGCGGGGTCGGTGAGGTCGTCGAGCTTGTGGCCGATGACGCTGATGAAGACGCGGCCGGCGCCCCACTGGCGCGTCCACACGGCGGGCGAGGTGACGCCCCGGGCCGCCGCCGGGATGCCGTCGTCGGCGGCGAACGTGGTGGTGGCCAGCACATCGATGTCCGGCGCGGTGTGCACGAGGTACTGCTCGGTGTGCACGGGCAGGGTGGAGGGCAGCCCGCGCAGCACGGGGTGGTCGGCGCGGGCGGGCACCACATCGACGGTGTGCCGGACGAACTCGGGCGGGTGCATGACGAACTGTCCGCCGGTCAGCCACTGGTACTCGGTGTTGTCCCGGAACGCGTCGCAGATGCCGCCGTGCCAGCCGGCCAGCCCGGTGCCGGCCGCGACGGCCGCGGCCAGGCCCGCCGACTGCTCGCGGGTGATCTCGCCCATCGTCCAGCACTGGACGACGAGGTCGGTGGCGGCGAGCGCGTCGGCGTCGAGATAGGAGTCGAGAGTGTCGGAAACGGTCACCTCGAAGCCGCGCTCGCGCAGAAACGGGATGAAGAGATCGGTGGCCTCGACAGGGACATGGCCGTCCCATCCGCCACGGACGACGAGGGCGCGGCGGGCCGGTGGGGAGTGCACGAGATGGCGGCCTTTCGAGCGGGGAGCAAGGATGTCTATTCACACACGATCGGACAATCTCGCGCATGCTAGGCGGCTCCCCGGCACGGGTCAACGGTGCCCCGGGGGCGGCGCCGGTGGTCAGCGGACGACGGCCCTCGGGGAGCGGGTTCGGTGCGAGGGGTGCGCGGGGGTCCACGGCGGTCGGCACGGCCGTGGGCGCGGTGCTCACCGCGCGGACGGCGAGACCTCCGGAGACTGAATCGTCGGCGACCGGCACCGAGTTGAGCAGGTCCTCCGCACGGCGCGCCCCGGCCGAGGCGCCGGCGACGGCCTCAACACCCCGTCCCCGCAAGGTGGTTGACGGCCCCTGGGCGACGGCCTCAGCGGTTGCCCGTCGGGTGGTGGCGCAGGCCGTCCATGAGCAGGTCGAGGAGGCGCCCGGCCCGTGCGCGCTGTCCCGGCTCCCCGGTGGCCAGCGCCACTCCGCCCAGGCCCGCGAGCAGGTCGGCAGGGTCGATGTCCGGGCGCAGGTGCCCGGTCTCGGCGCCGGTCCGCAGCAGCGTCCCGACGGCGGCGGTGAGCTGGTCGCGGCTGGGCGCGTACGGGTCGCCGCCGGAGGCGATGACGGCGCGCAGGGTGTCGGCCATGCCCCGTTTGGTCGTCATGTAGTCGACGAAACGAGCCATCCAGGCGCGCAGCGCGGCGTCCGGCGGCCGGTCCCCGAGCAGGTCCGGCACGGCGTCGCACAGCCGCGCCAACTCGTTGCGGTAGGCGGCCTCGACGAGTGCCTCGCGGGTCGGGAAGTGGCGGTAGAGCGTGCCGATGCCCACGCCCGCGTCCCGGGCGATCGCCTCCAGCGTGACCTCCGGGCCATCCTGGGAGAACGCGCGGACGGCGGCGTCGAGCAGCCGGGCGCGGTTGCGCCGCGCGTCCGCCCGCAGCGGTCGGTCGCCGGTGGCCGGCACATCTCCTCCTGGGCCCGTCGCGGCTTGCCAAGCGGAGAAACCTCCGCTTAGCTTCGGCCGTAACGGAGGACCCTCCGGTTCTTATCGTACTGGCGGCGGATCCTCCGCGCTTCGCCGAGTCGAGACGGGATCCACCATGACCGCGACCACCCCCATCACCACCCCGTTCACCGCCGCCTCCACCGCCGCCGAGGTGGTCAGCGGGATCGATCTCACCGGCCGCCGCGCGGTGGTCACCGGCGGCGCCTCCGGCATCGGCGTCGAGACGGCGCGCGCCCTGGCGGGCGCCGGCGCGGAGGTGACCCTCGCAGTGCGGAACCTCACCACGGGCGGGCGCGCGGCCGAGGACATCATGGAGTCCACCGGCAACCGGCGGCTGGCCGTCGCGCCGCTGGACCTCGCCGACCAGGAGTCCATCGCGTCGTTCGCCGCCCTGTGGGACGGCCCGTTGCACATCCTCGTGAACAACGCGGGCGTGATGGCCGCCCCGGAAACCCGCACCCCGGAGGGATGGGAGCTCCAGTTCGCCACCAACCACCTGGGCCACTTCGCGCTCACCACCGGCCTGCACGAGGCACTCGCGGCGGCGGACGGGGCGCGCGTCGTGTCGGTGAGCTCCGCCGCGCACCTGCGGTCGCCGGTCGTCTTCGAGGACATCCACTTCCGCCACCGCCCCTACGAACCGTGGGCCGCGTACGGGCAGTCCAAGACGGCGAACGTGCTGTTCGCGGTCGAGGCGTCCCGGCGCTGGGCGGACGACGGCATCACGGTCAACTCCCTGATGCCCGGAACGATTCGCACCCGGCTCCAGCGGTATGTCACCGAGGACGAGCTGACGCGGCTGCGCGCCGAGAGCGGCGGCGAGGCGTCCTGGAAGACGCCCGAGCAGGGCGCGGCGACGTCCGTGCTCGTCGCGACGTCGCCGCTGCTGGAGGGCGTCGGCGGCCGGTACTTCGAGGACTGCAACGAGGCGCCGCCGCACCGCCCGGGCACCCGCACCGGCGTCGCCGACTACGCGCTGGACCCGGCGGCGGCGGCGCGGCTGTGGCAGGTGTCGGCGGAGATGCTGGCCGGTTAGGGCCCGCGCCGGAGAACGCGCTGGTGGCGGGCGGGAACCCCGTCCGGCGGCGGGGAGTTGGGGCATTGACAGGGTCTCGGGGCCACCCGTAGGTTTGCCGCGCCGCGTGAACGGTCACGGCGGCCGTTCGCGGACTTTCCCGTCACCAGGTGGAGTACCGGCATGACCGTAGCCTCTCGGCTCGGCGACGCGCCCGGGGCGCGTCGCGCGCTTCCGGCGGGTGCGACGCGATGACCGCGCCCGAGCACGGCGAGCCACCCGTCTCCCCCGGCGGCCGGGTGACGATCCGCGATGTCGCGCGGCGGGCCGGGGTCTCCCGGCAGACCGTCACCCGCGCGATGAACGACATGAGCGGCATCAGCGAGGAAACCAAGGAGCGGGTGCTGCGCGCCGCCGCCCTGCTGGACTACCGCCCCAACCGGGCCGCCCGCGCCATGGTCCGGGGCTCCGGCACCTCGCTGGGCCTGGTCATCCGCAGCCTGATGAACCCGTACTTCCCCGAGGTCGCCGAGAGCGTCATCGACGAGGCGCACGCCCGCGGCTGGAGCATGCACTTGAGCTACATCGGCTCCAACGGGCGCGACGCGGCCGAGGTCATGCGCGACCTCGCCCCACAGGTGGACGCCGTCATCGGGTATCTGCCGCCGGACATCGGCCGGACGGGACCGCACTTCTCCGGCCCGCTCGTGCAGCTCGACCTGTCGGGCACCGACTCGCGCGACGCCGGGTTCCGTTTCGACCTGGACCACGATCTCGGCCTGGTCGTCGACCGGTTCGTCGCCGCCGGGCGCGGCCGGCTGGCCATGATCGACGGCAGCGAGGACGGCAGCCTCAGCGTCCGGGCGCCGGTCTTCACCCGGCTGGCCACCGAGGCCGGCCTGCTGGCGGGCCCGGACGCGGTGGCGCTCGCCCCCGAGTCGCCGGCCGGCGCGCGCAAGGCGCTGCACGAGCTGCTGGAGCAGGTGCCGAGCCTGGACGGGCTGTTCGTCTTCAACGACGTGATGGCGCTGGGCGTCGTTCACGAGCTGGTCCGGCTCGGCGTCCGGGTGCCGGACGACCTCGCGGTCATCTCGATGGACGGCATCCAGCTCGGCGAGCTGACGTCGCCCACGCTCACCAGCGTGGACCTCGACCCGCGCGGGCTGGCCCGGGCCGCCGTCGAGCTGGTCGAGGCGATCCTCGCCGGCGACGCCCCCCGGCACGGCCCCGGCGCCCAGCACACCCTGCGCCACCGCCTGCTGGCCCGCGAATCCGGCTGAACGGCCGGGGCCCGCTATCCGGTCCGGCCGAGCTGTGCCTCCAGGCCGTCGAGCAAGTACTCCAGGCCCGTGGTGAAGCTGCCGTCCCAGTCGTCGTCGTAGAGGTAGCCATGCGCGGCCAGGGTCGGGTAGCAGTCGCTGTCGGCCTTCAACTGGGCCTGGCCCAGGCGTCGTTCCTCGTCGGTGATGCGCAGGGCGGATTCCGTTGACGCCGATCCCATGACGTGGTTGTACAGCGCCCAGGTCGCCGCGGACAGGCCCTTGCCGGTGAACCCGGCGGCGACCAGGGTGGCTTGAAGTGCCTCCATCTGGGCGAGGAAGTTCGGCCCGATGGTGGGGCGTTGCCGGGCCGGGACGGCGGCGGCCCAGGGGTGCCGCAGCAGCGCGGCCCGCCAGGTGGTCAGCACGGCGGTGACGCTCTCCCGCCAGTGGGCCGCGGTCCCGGCCCCGGGGGGCGCCTCGCCGAAGATCGCGTCGACGGCCAGGTCGATCACGTCGTCCTTTGTGTCGACGTGCCAGTACAGCGACGGCGCGACGACGGCGAGCCGCTCGGCCAGCCGCCGCATGGTGAGCCGTTCGATGCCCTCCTCGTCGAGCAGCGCGACGGCCGCCTCGACGATCCGTGTGAGCGTCAGCGGCGGCTCGCCCCGGGAGGTCCGCCGGGGCCGCAGCCACACGCTCCGTACGTCGCCCGCCCTGCTCATCGCACCCCGTCCATCGCTCTGTTCGCCCTGCCCGGTCCGGGAAGTGTAGTACTTTGTTCGGCGCCCCTAACATCGTTAGGGGAAACCGTACATCGTTAGACACTAAGAGATGGTGGTGGAGCATGGCGGACAACGGCCCGGCGGGACCCGACGCCGGACGGCGCCGGTGGTGGACGCTGCTGGCGGTGAGCGCGGCCCAGTTGCTGGTGGTCCTGGACGGGACCATCGTGAACATCGCGCTGCCCTCCGCGCAGCACGCGCTCGACATGTCCGACGCGAGCCGGCAGTGGGCGATCACCGCGTACGCGCTGGCCTTCGGCGGGCTGCTGCTGATCGGCGGCCGGGTCAGCGGCGCGCTGGGCCACCGGCGCACGTTCGTCATCGGCCTGAGCGGCTTCGCCGCCGCCTCCGCGCTGGGCGGGGCCGCGGTGAACCCCGAAATGCTGTTCGGCGCCCGGGCGTTGCAGGGGGTGTTCGCCGCCGCGCTGGCGCCCGCCGGGCTGTCGCTGCTGACGACCACGTTCACCGAGGCACGCGAACGCGGCCGGGCCTTCGGCGTGTTCGCGGCGGTCGGCGCCGCGGGCTCGGCCCTCGGCCTGGTCGCGGGCGGGCTGCTGACCGAGTACGCGAGCTGGCGCTGGTGCCTCTACATCAACGTCCCGGTCGCGCTGCTCGCGGTGCTCGGCACGGCCCTCGTGCCCCGGGACACGCCGATCGGCCGCGGCGGGCGGCTCGATGTGCCGGGCGCCCTGCTCAGCGCCGCCGGGTTCGCCGCGGTCGTCTACGCCTTCAACGAGGCCGAACCGCTCGGCTGGGGCGCGCCCAAGGTGCTGGCCCTGCTGGTGGGCGGCGTCCTGCTCCTGGCCGCGTTCGTCGCGGTCGAGGCCCGCGCGCCGCATCCACTGCTGCCGCTGCGCGTGCTGCTGCACCGCGCCCGCGCGGGGGCGTTCGTCTCGATCACGCTCATGTTCGTCGCGATGTTCGGCTTCTACCTGTTCATGAGCTACTACACGCAGACCGTCCTCGGCTACTCGCCGGTGCAGGCGGGGCTGACGCTGATCATCAACGCCCTTGCCGCGCTGGCCGGTTCGACGCTCATCGCCGGGAGGCTGCACGGCCGCGTCCCGCCGGTCGCCCTGATCGTCCCGGGCCTGCTCGCCGCGGCGGCCGGGATGTTCGTCCTGACCCGGCTGACGGCGCAGAGCACGGACGTTCTGCCCCTGTTCCTGGTGCCCTCGCTGATACTGACGGGGCTCGGCCTCGGCTGCGTCATGCCGCCGACCGCCAGCCTGGCCACCGCGGGCATGCGGTGGCACGACATCGGGGCGGCGTCGGCCGCGTACAACGCCTCGCAGCAACTCGGCGCCGCGCTCGGCACCGCGCTGCTCAACACGATCGCGGCCAGCGCCACCGCGTCACATCTGGCCTCGGCGGGCCGGCCCACGCCCGCCGAGGCCTCCGTGCACGGCTACACCACCGCGTTGCTGGTGGCGTTCGGCATCCTCCTCGCCGCCGCGTGCGTTGCCGCGCCCCTGACCATGGCCCGCGCGGCGCGGGGGCCGGCCGAGGCGCCGGAGAAGGAGCGGGAGCCGGTGCCGCGGGCCTGAGCCGGTGCCGCACCGGGCCGTCTCAACTCCCGTGCACCGCCTCGTATTCACGCTGGAGTTCGGCGTCGATGCGGTCGCCGCCGTCGGTGCGCCAGCGGCGTACCGCGTCGTCCCAGCGGCTGATCGGGCTGTGGCCCTGGATGACCGACACGGCGGCGTCGAAGAAGACGTTGCGCAGCCGGTTCTGGTCGACGCGCGCCTCGCGGACGACCAGGCCGCTGGTCAGCGGCGGGATGCCCATCTCCACATCGGCGACCTGGAAGGCGTGCGCGCGGCGGGCCGCCTCCGGGTTGCCGGGGAAGAAGTGGACGGGCGGCGGCGCGGTGATGTACTTCACCGGCACCACGCTGGGGTTCTCCCGCTGTGCCAGCTCGGTGAGTTCGAGGTCGCCGTCGCCGCGCGTGAAGTGCGCGCCCTCCACCCCGTAGTAGGTGAGCTCGTACTCGGTCGTGCCGAACGGCGCGGCCAGGAAGTCGAGAACCCGCAGCAGGAGGCGGATCCGGTCGGGGGCGGCGGGCTTGAACAGGGTGTATCCGTAGGTGCCGCCGCTGAAGTGCGAGACGGGTCCCCGGCCCAGCCCGGTGGGCGCGCGCAGCAGATCGACGGTGAACTCGTCCCGGACGGCGGTCACCGCGGCCTGGTAGCCAGGAAGGTTGTCGACATGGCTGCGGACGGTCCCGTTGAAGAACATCGACTTGAGCGTCTCGGTGGCAAGCGTTGCGGCGCCGGGGTAGTAGACCTTCTCGTCCTGGTGCAGCCGGGTGGCGAACTCGATCGCGGCGCGGTACTCCTCGGTGGCCTCGGCCTTGACGAAGTTCCCGGCGTCGTCGACGCGGTACATGTTGGGCGCGCCGAACCAGGACGCGAACAGCGGCGCGCCGAACAGCCAGCCGCCGCTGGCGGAGCCGAAGCCGTAGTGGCCGTCGCCGGTGGCCCGGACCAAGGCGTCGACGAGTTCCTCGCCGGTCCAGTCGTTGTAACGGCCCTGGGCCGCCTCGGACATGGCCTCCTGGTTGGCGAGGACGGTCGAGCCGGTGCGGGGCCGGACGATGGGCACGCCCTGGATGCGGCCGGCCATCAGGCCCATGTCCTGCCAGGCGTAGGTGGGGAGGTTGGCGAGGTTGGGGTAGTCGCGGATCCGGTCGCCGGCCAGGAACTCGCTGAGGTCCTGGGCCGCGTTGACGGCGTAGTCGGCGACGCGGGGCATCCAGTTGCGGACGAGCATCAGGTCGGGCATGTCGCCGCTGGCCATCATGGTGGCGATCTTGTGGCCCATGTTGCCGGAGGGCACGACCCGCAGTCGCAGGTCCACACCGAGCGCGTCGTTGAGGGCGGCCCAGTACTGGTTGCTGCCCGGGCCGAGCGGCGGCGCCTCGTAGGTCTCGACGAGCGCGGTGACCGTTTCCCGGCCGGTGCCGGGCTTCTCGGGGACGGAGGTGGTCAGCCGGTCCGGGTAGCGCAGGAAGCCGGCGTCCACGCCCCGGGGGTCGGGCGGCAGGTCGGGCTCGGGCCCGTCGAAGGGGATGTGCTCGGGCCAGGGCACCGGGTCGGCGCCGACGTTGCTGGCGCTGCGGACCTGGGAGGTGCCGCAGCCGGCCAGGGCGGGGGCCGCGATAAGGGAGGCGGCACCGGCACCGAGGAGACGGCGCCGGGAGAGGGACGTGTGCATGCGGTCCTCCTCAGCTCTTGATGGCGCCGGTCAGAACGCCCTTGGTGAAGTACCGCTGGATGAACGGGTAGACGATGAGGATCGGGACCACGGCGACGACGACGGTCGCCATCTGGTAGGTCTGCGGCGCGGCGACGGCGCCCGAGTCGGACAGCGCCTCGGTGGTGTTGCCGCCGAGGTTGGCGCCGCGGGTGACCACGGTCTGGAGGACCGCCTGGAGGGGCCACTTGTCGGAGTCGTTGAGGTAGAGGATGGCGTTGAAGAAGCTGTTCCAGTAGCCGACGGCGTAGAAGAGGCCGATGACGGCGACGACGGCCTTGGACAGCGGGAGCACGATGCGCAGCAGGACGGTGAGTTCGCCAGCGCCGTCGATGCGGGCGGCGTCGTAGAGCTCCTGGGGCAGGCCCTGGAAGAAGCCGCGCATGATGACGAGGTTGAACACGTTGATTGCGACCGGCAGGACCAGCGCCCAGTACGTGTCCAGCAGGCCGAGGTTCTTGACCACCAGGTAACCGGGGAGCATGCCGGGCGGGAAGAGGAACGTGAACAGCACCATCAGCAGCAGCGGCTTGCGCAGCGAGAAGTGGTCCCGGCTCAGCGCGTAGGCCAGCGTGATCGTGCCGAACAGGCTGATCAGGGTGCCGCCGACGGTGACGCCGACGCTGACGGCCAGCGCGCGGGTGATCGTTCCCCCGGAGAGGATGTCCTCATACGCCTGGAGCGTGGGCTCGGTGGGGAAGAGCACCCAGCCGCCATTGTCAGTGACCTCGTCGGGGGAGGCCAGCGAGGTGGAGACGACGATGAGGAACGGGACGGCCACCAGGGCGCAAATGACGATAAGGGCAACGGCCTTGGCGCCCCGGGTGATGGCGCGCGGCTTCTCCTGCCAGGCGGGGCGGGGCTCCTTGGCGCCCAGGATGCCGGTCACTTGTAGACCCCCTGTTCCCCCATGCGGTGGGCGATCTTGTTGGCGCTGTAGACCAGGAGCGCGCCGACGACTCCCTTGAACAGGCCGGCCGCGGCGGAGTAGCCCCAGTCCGCGCCGAGCACGCCCTGGAAGTAGACGAAGGTGTCCAGGACTTCACCGGCCTCGGGGCCGACCGCGTCGCGCTGGAGCAGGATCTGCTCGAAGCCGACGGTGAGGATGTCGCCCAGCCGCATGATCAGCAGCAGGATGATGATGGGCCGCACGGCGGGCAGGGTGACGTGCCAGAAGCGGCGCCAGGGCCCGGCTCCGTCGATGGCCGCCGACTCGTACTGGTCGGTGTTCACCTGGGAGAGGGCGGCGAGGAAGATGATCGTGCCCCAGCCGCAGTCCTTCCAGATGATCTGCGCGACCATCAGCGGCTTGAACGCGTCCGGATTGCTCAGCACGTCGGCGACGAAGGCCACATCGCCGCCGAACATCCCGGTGGGGCCCAGGACTTGCTGGAAGAGGGCGACGACGATCACCCAGGACAGGAAGTGCGGCAGGTAGACGACCGACTGCACCAGCCCGCGTATCCGGGCCCGGGCGAGGCTGTGCAGGAGCAGCGCCAGCGCCAGGGGGAGCGGGAAGAAGAAGACGAGCTGGAGACCGGCCAGGGCCAGCGTGTTCCACGCCGCCTGCCAGAACGCCGGATCCTCAAACATCCGCTCGAAGTTGTCGAATCCGACCCAGGGGCTCTCCCAGACGCCCTGGAAGGGCACGAAGTCCTTGAACGCGATGACGTTCCCGAACAGCGCGGCGTAGTGGAACACCAGGAAGTAGGCCACTCCGGGCACCGCCAGCAGCAGCAACGTGCGCTGTCCGCGCAGCCATTGCCAGGCGGAGCGCGGCGCTCCGGCGTGAATATGCTCGTTCATGATCCGCCTCAGGACTCCGGGGACGGGAAGGCGGCACGGTCGAGCTCGCGAACAGGCGGAACGGCAGGGACGGCCGGCCCGGCGAACATGATCGGCGCCGCGTGGCGAACGTCACTTCAGCGCAGACGAAACAGGCGGTCAACAACCCAAACAGATAACGATCATTAATGTTCAGAAACGAACATCATCAGGCGGGCGGACGGCAGTTCCCGCGGCCATCGGTGCCGTGAACGGGGCTTCCCGTCCCCGGCTTCTAGGGCACGTCCGCGCGGCGGAGGGTCGCGTAGCCGGCCAGGAGGGAGGCGGACGTCCACAGCAGAACGACGGCCAGTGCCGCGCCGGGGCCATAGGCGGGCGTGAAGACCCGGTCGTCGGCGCCCTCCCAGAGGTGCATGGCCACCATGCCCGCCTGGTCCGGCAGGAACTGGAGCACGGTGCGCGCCACCGGCACGTTCCCCAGTCCCTGCGAGCCGAGGAACAGCAGCGGCAGCAGCACCGCCAGCGCCCGGGTCGTGCCACGCAGCAGAGCCGACAGCCCCGCCGCGAAGAGGCACATCAGCGTCAGGTACAGCCACCCGGCGGCGATCGCGCGCAGCGTGCGGCCCTCGGCGAGGGCGGCGCCGTGCGGGCCGAGCGCGACCTGGGCGGTTCCGAACGTGGCCGCCGCCGTGAGCAGCGCGACGGCGCAGGCCGGCACCGCGACGGCGAGGAGCTTCGCGGCGAGGAAGCGGCCCCGGCTCGGCACCGCCAGCAGCGAGGAGCGGATCGTGCCGCCGGAGAACTCGCCGCCCACCGCCAGCACACCGAAGACGACCAGCGCGAGCTGGGCGAGGGTGAGGCCGTAGAGCGACGGCAGGAGCGGGTCGTAGTCGGCCTGCTCCGCCGGGGTCATGTCCGGGTAGGCGTTGCGGTAGCTCAGCCCGGCCAGGACACCCACAACCGCGCCGGTCAGGACGGTGGCAGCCAGCGTCCAGACGGTGGAGCGGACCGTGCGGATCTTGATCAGTTCGGCGAGAACGAGGTCCTTCATCGCGTCTCGCCCCCGCCCGTCAGGCGCAGGAAAGCGTCCTCCAGGGAGCCGGCGCCACCGGCCTCGACGAACTCCGCCATCCCGGCGTCGGCCACCAGCCGGCCACGGGCGATCACGATCAAGTGGTCGGCGGTCAGCGCCATTTCACTCATCAGATGGCTGGAGACCAGCACCGTCCGGCCCTCCGCCGCCAGCCCGCGCAGCGTCTCGCGCAGCCAGCGCACACCCTCCGGGTCCAGTCCGTTGCCCGGCTCGTCCAACAGCAGCACCGGCGGATCGCCCAGCAACGCGGCGGCCAGGCCGAGGCGTTGGCGCATGCCGAGGGAGAAGCCCGCGACGCGCCGCCCGGCCGCCGCCTCCAGGTCGGTCTGGCGCAGCACCTCGCCCACGCGCCCGGCGGGGATGCGATGGGTGCGGGCCAGCCACCGCAGGTGGTCGCGCGCGCTGCGCCCGCCGTGCGCGCCGCCCACCTCCAGCAACGCCCCGACGCGGCGCAGCGGGTCGGCCAGGTCCGCGTAGGGGCGGCCGTCGATCAGCGCCGCGCCCGCGGTGGGCCGGGCCAGGCCCAGGATCAGCCGCATGGTCGTGGACTTTCCGGCGCCGTTCGGGCCGAGGAAGCCCGTCACCCGGCCCGGCCGCACCGTGAACGACAGGCCGTCGACGGCCGCCACGCTCCCGGCGCCGCTTCCGAATCGCTTGCTGAGGTCTTTCACTTCGATCACCGGGCACACGCTAGGAACGCCGAATGGGCGCGGACAGTCCCCGAAAGTGGGCCGGGGCGGGCGACGAAGGTGGATGGCGGGGCGCGGCGCGCGGCACGTACGCTCAGGCGCATGCGCCCGTCTGCGAGGCCGCTGCTGGCCGCCGCCGTGGTGGCGGCGGACACCGCGATCCTGGCCGCCGCCCGCCCGAACGGCCTGCCCGCCTGGGCACTTGGCGCCTTCGCGCTCGCCGCGACGCTGATCGTCGCCGCGGAACGCCGCGGCCCGCTCGCCGCGTTCGGCGCCACGGTGCTGCTGCTGTCCCCGGTCACGGGCGCGGGCTTCGCGCTGCTGCTGTGGACGGGGTACCGCGCCGGGCACGCCATCACCTCCCGCGCGACGGCGGCCCGGACGGTGGGCATCGCGGCGGGCGGCCTGGCCGCGCAGGCCGCGGCGCACGGCATCGCGCCGCGAACGCTGCTGTTCCTGGCCTGGTTCGAACTGGTCTTTGTGGTACTGCCGTTGCTGTCCGGCCGCTATCTCGCCCAGCACCGCCGGCTGGTGGAGACGCTGTTGCAGGAGCGCCGGCTCCTCGCCGAGCGCGAACGGCTGCGGGAACGGCTGCGCATCGCCCGCGACATGCACGACTCCCTCGGCCGCCGCCTGAGCCTGGTGTCGATCCAGGCCGCCGCGCTGGAGGTCTCCGACCGGCTGCCGCCCCGGGAGCGCGAGACCACCCGCCAACTGGCGGCGGCGGCGCGGGAGGCCATGGCCGAGCTGCACGAGCTGGTCGGCGCGCTGCGCAGCGGCGAGACGACCTTCGGGCCGGAGGCGATCGAGCGCCTGGTCGGTGACTTCCGCGCGGCGGCGGTCGAGGTGGCGTTCCGGCGGGAGGGCACCCCGGTCGAACTGCCCGACGCGACCTGGGAGGCGGCCTACCGCGTGGTGGAGGAGGGCCTGACGAACGCGGCCAAGCACGCGCCCGGGCGGCCCGTCACCGTCCGGATGGCGTGGGAGCGGGACGCGTTGCTGCTCACGATCGTCAACCCGGCCGGCCCTCCGGCGGCCGGGCGGCCCGGCGGCGGGCACGGGCTCGCCGGCCTGCGCGAACGGGCGCGCGCCGTGGGCGGCTTCGTCGACCACGGCCCCGTCGCCGAGGGCTTCCGGCTGCTCGCCATGCTCCCGGCGGCGCCCGCCGCGCCCCGGCCGCCCGCGCCCGCCGCCGCGCGCCGCCTCTGGCTGGCGGCGGCCACGGGGGTGCTGGCGTTCGGCGTGCTGCCGGCGAGTCTGCTGCTCGGGGGCCGGTGATGATCAGGGTGCTGGTGGCCGATGACGAGCCGCTGATCGTCGCCGGGATCCGCACGGTGCTGGAGTCGGCGGGCGACATCGAGGTGGTGGCGGAGGCGGGCGACGGCAGGGCCGCCGTCGACCAGGCGCTGCGGCACCGCCCGGACGTGGTGCTCGTCGACATCACGATGCCGGTGCTGAACGGCCTCGCCGCCGTTGAGGAGTTGCGCCGCCGGACCCCCGGCACGCGCACGGTGGTGCTGACGGCCTTCGGCGCGGAGCCGAACGTGCTGCGCGCGCTCCAGGGCGGCGCGGCCGGTTTCGTGCTGAAGAACTGCACGCCGGACGAGCTGATCCGCGCGGTCCGCGCGGCCCACGGCGGCGACGCCTACCTCTCCCCCGCCGTGACCCGCGTCGTCCTCGGCGTCGTCACCCCGGACGCCGTCCCCCGCCGCCGCGAGGCGCTGGCCCGCCTGGCGGCGCTGACGGACCGCGAGGCGGACGTGGTGCGCCTGCTGGCCGAGGGCCTGACGAACGCGGACATCGGGCGGCGGCTGCACATGACGGAGCTGACCATCAAGACGTATGTGAGCCGCATCCTGGCCAAGCTGGCCTGCGACAACCGGGTCCAGGCGGCGCTGCTGGTCCGCGACGCCGGCTCGGGCTGGGACGAGGCGTAAGTCACCGGCCCGGCAGGAGCGTTCGGGCACCTGGAGCTGGAGCGGGCCGGTGCGGAGCAGCCGCGCCAGGACCGGCCGGAAGACGTCCGTTCACATGGGAACGGGCTTCCCGGCCCGCCGCGTTCCGGAACCGGGGAGCCCGTTCCCGCTCACCCCGGAGTCAGTCCCGGTGCACCGAAGGTCCGGACGGCGCCGTTCCGGCCAGTGCGCCGCCGCCGAAGTCCGCCTCGACCGAGGAACGTTCGGCCGCGTTGGGGTACGGGTTGGTGCAGGAGACGCCCGCCGAGGAACCGGACATCAGGCTGGAGCAGGGACCCGGCTTGATGTCGGGAAGGCCCAGGATGTGGCCGAGTTCATGGGCGGCGATGCGGATGGTGTTGTAGCCGTCGTTCACCGCCTCGCGGCCCATCCACACCGTGCCGTTGCCCAGGCTGGTCGTCAGGGCACGGGGCCAGCCGTCGTCGGCTATGACGCGGATGTTCGCCCGGGCGCCGGGCGCGGCGGGCTCCAGGCGCACGTTGGCCACGCTCTCGTTCCAGACGGCCGCGCCGCTGTCCACCGCGTCCACGAACTCCGCGGCGCCGCTGGCGTCATAGGTCAGGACGACGGCCGCCGACGCCTCCGGCGCGGCGTACGCCTGGGTGCCGGTCACGGACAGCGCGACCGCCAGCAGGGCGATGAGCGCCCGGGCGGCGTTTCTGATTGTCACGAACAACCTCCAGTGGGGGGACGGCGTTTCCGTTTGACCATGCCCATGCCATTCCCCGGTCACCTGCTCATGCCGCCCCCGCCCCAACCACCGGGGCGGCGCGCTCCGGCCACCCCCAGCCGCTCAGAGGAACGCGAAACCCTCGCCCCGGTACGTGGGCACGTCCGCCACGATCCGGTCGCCCTCGATCAGGGCGAACGAGCCGACGTGCTCGGCCAGTTCACCCGCCTTCGCGTGCCGGAACCACACCCGGTCCCCCACCCGCAGCTCATCCGCCGCCGCGCCCAGCAGCGGGGTCTGCACCTCGCCGGCCGCCTCCTGGCCCCGGTAGGACAGGCCCGCCGGGAAGACCGGGAGGGGCAGCCGGTCGCGGCCGGGCGGGCCGGAGGCGATCCAGCCGCCGCCGAGCACGGTGACGACGCCGGGCGCCGGACGCCGCACCACCGGCAGCGCGAACCAGGCCGCCGGGCGCGGCCGGAAGGCCCGGTAGCCGTCGAACAGCGCCGGCGCGTAGAGGCCCGAGCCCGCGGCGACCTCGGTCACGGCCGGCTCGGCGGCGGTGCGTTCGACGCTGCCCGTGCCGCCGCCGTTGACGAACTCCAGGTCACACACCGAACGCACGGCGGCCACCGCGGCGGCCCGCCGCTCGGCCACATCGCCCGCCGAACGCCGCTGCATCGCCCGCACGGCCAGCCCCCGCAGCGGCGCGCCGGGCGGGGCGTCGCCCACCCCGGCGATCTGAGACTCGTACGCCATCATGCCGACGAGCCGGAACTCCGGCCGTTCCGCGATGGCGCGCGCCAGGGCCAGCGCCGCCTCGGGCCCGTGCACCGGCGAGCGCCGGGCGCCGACGTGCACGCGTCCGCCGAACAGCCGCAGGGAGACGTCCAGTTCGAGGCACACCCGCAGCGGGCGGGCGGGCACCGGCCGCGCCGCCGCGCGCAGGAACGCCAGGTGGTCGGGGGAGTCGGCCATCAGCGTCACCCGCCGGGCCAGCCGCTCGTCCCCGGCCAGCCGCCGCAGGGCCGCCCGGTCGGCCGTCGGATAGCCCACCACCACGTCCTCGATCTCCTCGGCGAGCCACAGCGCCTCGGCCAGCGTGAACGCGAGCACGCCCCGGAACCCGGGCAGTTCAAGCGCCCGCCGCAGCAGGGCCCGGCAGCGCACCGACTTGCTCGCCACCCGCAGCGGCTTGCCGAGCGCGCGACGGGCCAGGTCACCGGCGTTCGCGCGATAGGCGTCCAGGTCGACCACCGCGAACGGCGGCTCCCGGTCCGCGGTCGCCCGCGTCAGCCTGGCGATGGATGTGGTGGCGGATGCGCTCATGCGGCCTCCGGATCACTCGGCGCCCACCGGGCGCGGGACGCGAACACGGTAGTGCCACCGGCGCGTTGGCAACAGCGCGCGGAAAGGTCTTCGCGCGCCGATTGACGCGGCCCGGGCCCGGCAGAAGACTTGCGCGCACCACGGCGGCGAGCACGAGCGGAGTCCACGGATGACGACGGCCGGCTGGCGGAACTGGTCGGGCACGGTGACGGCACGTCCGGCGCGGGTGGAACGCCCGGAGTCCGTCGAGGAGTTGGCCGAGGCGGTCCGGCGGGCCACCGCGGACGGCCTGCGGGTCAAGGCGGTCGGCAGCGGCCACTCGTTCACGGGGGTCGCCGCGACCGACGGCGTCCTCATCCGGATGGACGCGCTGCACCGGCCCGTCCGCATCGACCCGCGCACCGGCCTGGTCACGGTCGAGGCCGGGATGCCGCTGCACCGGCTGAACGCGGTGCTGGCCGCGCACGGCCTGGCCATGACCAACCTCGGCGACATCGACCGGCAGACCGTATCCGGCGCGATATCGACCGGCACCCATGGCACCGGGGCCACGTCCGGCAGCCTGGCCGCGCAGGTGCACGCGCTCGAACTCGTGCTGGCCGACGGCACGTTCACCCGCTGCGCCGCCGACGAACGCCCCGACCTCTTCGCCGCCGCCCGCATCGGACTGGGCGCCCTCGGCGTCATCTCCCGCGTCACCCTGCGGTGTGAACCCGCGTTCGCCCTGGCCGCCGCCGAGGTACCCGCGCGGCTCGGTACGGTGCTCGGCGGCCTCGACCAACTGGTCGCGGAGAACGAGCACTTCGAGTTCTACTGGTTCCCGCACACCGACCGCACCCTGACCAAGCGCAACAACCGGCTGCCGGAGGGCACCCCCGCGCACCCGCTGGGCCGCGCCCGGGCCTGGTTCGAGGACGAGTTCCTGTCCAACACCGTCTTCGAGGGCATGAACCGGCTCGGTACGGCCTTCCCGCCCGCCATCCCCCGCCTCAACGCCGTCGCCGCCCGGGCCCTGTCGGCGCGCCACTACAGCGACGCCTCCGCCCGCGTGTTCACCTCACCCCGCCGCGTCGTCTTCCGCGAGATGGAGTACGCCGTCCCCCGGGAGTCGGTCGCGGAGGTGCTGCGCGCCGTCCGCCGCTGGGTGGACGGCGGCGGGGAACGGATCGCGTTCCCGGTGGAGGTGCGGTTCACGCCGGCCGACGACATCTGGCTGTCCACCGCCCATGGCCGGGACAGCGCCTACGTTGCGGTTCACCAGTACCAACGGCTGCCGTACGAACGGTACTTCCGGGCGGTCGCCGCCATCGCGGACGCGGTCGGCGGCAGGCCGCACTGGGGCAAGCTGCACTGGCTCGACGCGGCGGCGCTGCGCGAGCGCTACCCGCGCTTCGCCGACTTCCTGCGGGTACGGGCCGAGCTGGATCCGGCGGGCGTCTTCACCAACCCCTATCTGAACCGGGTGCTCGGCACCGGGTGACCCCCCGCGCCGCGAAGACA
Source organism: Streptomyces litchfieldiae (assembly GCF_031845365.1). Taxonomy (NCBI): domain Bacteria; kingdom Bacillati; phylum Actinomycetota; class Actinomycetes; order Kitasatosporales; family Streptomycetaceae; genus Streptomyces; species Streptomyces litchfieldiae. Next base: position 43,679 of record NZ_JAVREL010000016.1, on the reverse strand, counting down.
CCGCGTCCGGTCACACCTACGGCCGGAAGGGTGCCTGCGTCCGCTGCGGCCACCGGCCGCGCGCCCGGTCCCGCCGCCGCTCGCCCGCGGCATATTCCGGGAAATGACGAAAGCCTGAGGGCACTTCTCGGCCGCATCCGCGAAAAGCCGTTCCTCATCTTCCGCACCCGGGAGCCCACTCCTATTATGGGAGCGCTCCCAAACCGAGCGCAATTCGGCTCGGCAACGGGAACTTTGTGCGTTCTGCGCATTCCGCACGGGCGGTGTCGGATTCTTCCCGGCAACAGCCCGAAAGACCGATTGGAGAAACCATGTCCGGCATTCTGGTGGCCGGTGGCGCGATCGCCGCGTTATTCGCCTCGACAGTTTCCGCGGGGAGCGCCCCGGCGGCGGCCGAGGCGCCGCCGGAGGGCGTGCGGGTCGGCATCGAGACCGTCAACGGCTCGGGCTGTCCGGCGGGAACGGTCGGGGTCTCGCTCTCGCCGGACCGCGGCTCGTTCACCGTGAACTACAGCGAGTACCTGGCACGCGTGGGCGCCGGCGCGGATCCGACCGGCTTCCGGAAGAACTGCCAGCTCGTCCTGAACATCGGCTCCCCGGCGGGCTGGACCTATGCCGTCTCCGGCCTGGACCACAGCGGCTACGCCCACCTGGAGCGGGGGGCGACGGGCGAGCAGAACTCGGCGTACTACTTCCAGGGTTCCTCGGGCACCACCTCGGTCTCGCACGACTTCACCGGTCCCTACGACGACGAGTGGCAGACCTCCGACAGCGCCTCGATGGGCGAGCTGGTCTGGGCGCCGTGCGGCGAGCAGCGCTTCCTCAACGTCAACACCGAGCTGCGCGTGGACGCCGGGTCCTCGGACGCCGAGCACTCGGTCAGCTTCCTGGCGATGCGGTCGACGGACGTGCCCGCCACGACGTACCACCTCACCTGGAAGCGGTGCTAGGTCGCATTCCCGAGGAGCGGACCGTTCTTTTTCCGGCCGGATAGCGCGGCGGCGCGACGGCGGAACGGAAACAGAATGCGGACTTGTGTAAACCGCTTCCGCCCGTTGGTCGATAACCGTGCCCGTTGCCATCTTTTCGGCCGGGAAACGCCGCCGTGACGCATTCGCCCGCCAGCCCTCCCGACCGCCCGGCCCGCCGTCAGGCCGGGGGGGGCGGGAGGGCGCCGGGCGATGACGAGGCGGCAGCGCGGGCTGCCGTCCGGCCGGGTGCCGAGGTCGGTCAGCGGCAGCGTGCCCACGCGGAACCCGGCGCGGATCAGGTCCGCGCGCACGTCCGGCAGCCGGAACGTCCGGTAGTACATGACGAACGGCGGGCGCCAGACCGCGTTGCGCACGCGCATCGCGGCGTCGAACCCCCACAGCGCCCAGTAGAGCGACGAGCCGACGGGGGGCGGCGCGGCGATGGGGAAGACGAACGCGCCGCCGGGCCGGAGCGCCGCGTGCGCCTGGGCGAACAGCGCCGGCCGTTCGCGGGGCAGGAAGTGCCCGAACGCGCCGAAGCTCACGGCCAGGTCGAAGGCGCGGCTGAACGGCAGCGCCAGGGCGTCCGCCCGCACCCAGTCCACGACCGGCGCCCCCGGCGCGTCGGCGAAGGAGGCGCGCGCCACCTCCAGCATGCCCGCGCTGAAGTCCACGCCGGTCACGCGCCGTTCGCACACCTCGCGCAGCACACCGACGCCCGCGCCGGTGCCGCAGCAGATGTCGAGCCCCGTCTCGAACGGCCCGAGGTCCCGAAGGGCCCGGGCCACGGAGTCCAGCACGCGTTCGGGCGTCCTGAACGGTGTCAGGTCGAACTTGGGCGCGAGCAGGTCGTACCCGCGCTCGACGGACGAGAGCGCCTGAACGACGAGCTCCCGGAGGGCCGGTCCGCGCGAAGTGAACACGACGCCCACGGTAACGAACGCCCGGCGCGTCCCGCAGGACAGCCCGGGCCCGGCGGAACCGGTCCGCTCGCCCGGTGGCACGCCGCCGCCGGGAACGCGCGGCGGCGGGGCGGTTCCGTGGGCATGCCCCTTGAATCGGCCGATTCACGTGTGCCGCCCACCGGTGCGCGCCACGCCCCTCCCGTCCTCCACGCGACCCCGCGGTCACCGCTGGGGATCCTGCTCGGCCGGCTCGGGACCGCCTGGCTCTCCGGCCTGTTGGTCGCGCTTCCGGTCGCGTTGGGGCTCGCCCGGCTGACCGCGGCGGCCTACGAGGCGTGCGATGTGGGCGTCAACGCGTCGGCGAACAGCTTTCACCTGCTCTTCGAGGTGGTGATCGGCGTCTCCGTGGTCAACACCCTGCTCTTCGCGGTCGTTCATGTCCTGCTGCCGATCGCCTCCCGTCCCCTGCGCTGGGTGGCGACGGTGGCCGTCGCCCTTCCGGCGATGGCCCTGGTGGCCTGGTGGTACTTCGCGGTCCGGGGCACCCCGGCCGACTATCCGGCCCCCTTCTGCCCGGAGAACGTGCCGCCGTGGTGGCCGTCGGCCATCCCGGTGCAACGGGCCGGGGCGCTCAACTCAGCGGCGGCCCGGGCCGGTTGGGCGTCAGGGCGCGCCGCCGGGGCCGCCCGCCCGGAAGGGGGAGAAGTCGGCCTGGCGCTTGTCGGTGAACGCGGTGTAGCCCTCCCGGGCCTCCTCCGTGTCGCCGAACAGCGACAGCGCGTTGTAGCAGACCCGGCCCAGACCCGCGATGTGCTCGGTGTCGGCGTTCAGCGAGTGCTTGAGCATCGCCAGGGCCGTGGGCGAGAACGCGCAGCACCGCCGCCCCCACTCCAGCGCCGTGGCCAGCACGCGGTCCGGCTCGACGACCGCGTTGACCAGGCCCCAGCCGAGGGCGGTCGCGGCGTCGACGTGCTCGCCCAGCAGCAGCATCTGCCGCGCCCGCTTCTCCCCCACCACCCGGGCGAGCAGCGCCGAGCCGTATCCCGCGTCGAAGGAGCCGACGCGCGGGCCCGGTTGGGCGAAGGTGGCGTCGGCGGAGGCGACCGAGAGGTCGCACACGAGGTGCATGACGTGACCGCCGCCCATGGCGTGGCCGTTCACGGCGGCGATGACCGGCTGGGGGCACTCCCGGATGACCCGGAACAGCTCCTCGGTGGCCGGGCCGCCGGACAGGCCCGCGCCGTAACCGCCCACCTCGGCCCGGTGCTTCTGGTCGCCGCCCGCGCAGAACGCCTTCCGGCCGGCGCCGGTCAGCACGATGGCGCCGGTCTCCGGCCGCTGCCGGACCTCCCGGAAGGCGGTGATGAGCTGGTCCACCGTGTCGCGGGTGAAGGCGTTGAGCCGGTGCGGCCGGTTGATCTCGATCACCGCCACCTGGTCCGTTCTGAGCACGCGGACCTCACCCAGATCCTGTGTCAGGACGGCGTCCGGCCTCTCCTCGACGGGCTCCATGTCACTCCCGGGACTTCCGCGGCTTGCGTGACCGCTGCGGCAGGACCGATGAAGGGTGACGGGCGCGCGGCCTCGGACAGCAGTCAACAAGGGAGGCGGGGCGAACGGAACAGCGCGTTGGCGCGGGGCAGTTGAGGCTCACGCCGCCGCGCAACCCACCGCGCGCCCCCGCGCGGGTGACCCACGCCTCGGCCGGCGGGCCGCCGATCACCCCGACGAGAACTGGGACCCGCCCGCCCAGTACGCCCAGGGCCTGGACGAGCTCTGGCGCCACATGCCGGGGACCTACCCCGAACTGCTCGCCTTCCGCAACGACGGCTGGGAGCAGCTCATGGCCAACGGCGGCGAGATCAACTACCGCGTCCGCTGGGAGTCCAGCGCCCCCGTGACGGCCGAGCCGCGCGACCGGATCCACGCTGACCCACAAGCCCCGGTAGCGCCCCGCTCGGCCGGTCAGCCCAACTCGGCGCGCAGCGCGTCGAGATCGGCCAGGCGCTCGGCCAGCCGGGGGTCGGGGGAACCGGTCCACGGCCCGGCGAGGTCGGGGCGGCGCCGGGCGATGTGCACGGCGAACGCGGCGAGTTGGTCGCGCGCGTTCTGCCGGGGCGTCACCTTCTCGCCGACGGCCTGCCGGGCCGCCCAGTACAGCTCGATGCGCTCGCGCAGCCAGCCCGGCGCCAACGGCTCGCGCCGCGCGGCCGACTCCGGATCGGCGCCCGCGGCCCGCGCGATCCGGTCGGCGAGGTCGCGCCGGCCGTGCGCGTCGGCCATCCGCTCGAACCGGGTCCACTCCCGGCCCATCGACCCCAGCCGCTCGCCCCACCCCTCCAGGGCGACGTGCCGCAGGGCGCGCGCCGCCTCCCGCACCTGGTAGGTGGCCTCCGCCAGCTCGCCGGACTCCCGTGCGGCGCGGGCCCGTTGGCACGCCTCGGCGGCCAGCTCGCACCACCGGCCGACGCGGGCGGCGACCACGGCGGGCGTGAACCGCGTCGCCTCGATCCAGCCGGCGAACTCCCCGGCCAGCCCGTCCGCGGCGACCACCGCGCGGCCCCGGTACGCCTTGTCCAGGCCGTGGAACCACCGGGGGTCCGCGAGCAGCCGCCGCACCGCCCAGCCGGGCCCGGAGCCCACGGCCTCGCGCGCCTCGTCCGCGATGAACGCAAGCCGCCCGATGTCCAGCGTCTGCGCCCGGCCGCTGGCCGCCCACCAGTCCACCAGCTCGGCCCGGCGCTCCTCGACCCGGGCGGCCACCGCGGCCGGGTCGCCGTCGTAGACGGGCAGGAGGTCGATGTCGGACATCGGCCAGGGCTCGCCGCGCCCGAGGCTGCCCCCCAGCAGCAGGCCATGAACTCCCGGAATGCCACCCAGGACCCGGGCGGCCTCGGCGAGCCGTTCCTGCTGGAGCTCCCGCCAGCGGGGCGACGGTTGCATCGTGAACTCCTCCTTGTGCGGCCGGGTTTGGGCTCAGGATGGCATGCCGGAGTCGGTCGGGAGGCGGTGGGCGAAGGGCCGGTGAGCGGTTCTCCCAACGGGCCCCCGGGAGACGGGCTATTCCGGTCCGACCTGCGAGTGCTGGGCGACGGCCGCCGGGTCGGCGGGCCGGGAGCGGGTCAGGTACTGCGGCACCGGCGCGCGGTCGTCGCCCGTGTCCCGGACCAGGCCGTAGCGGACCACCGAGGCGGCCGGGTCGGGCGGGGTGCCCAGGTCGGCGGCGATGGCGTCGTGGGTGACAGCGGTCACGATCAAGTTGTAATCGGCGCCGCGTTCGTGGTTGGTGAGCGTCACCGAGCCGTCGAGGTGGAAGTACTCGGTCTGCCACATCTGCTGGGCGCCGTCGGGCAGTTGGAGATAGCCCTCCGGCGGGCTGCCCATCCAGGTGGTGCCCTCGGGCAGGCCCGGCTGCTGGTCGTCCATGCGCCGGCCGCCGCCGGAGGCGACATGGAACAGCCTTCCCTCCAGTCCGGTCCAGGTCGGCATCACCATCCCCCCGCGCCGGCCGTCGGTGCCGAGCTGGTAGCGCACCTGGAAGTAGCCCTGGCCGGACAGGACCAGGTGCTCGTCCCGGTAGGTCATCAGCCAGCGGTCGCCGTCCTGCTCCTGAAAGACCCCGCCCGCCGCGGTGACCGGCCGGCCCTCGGGGCGTTCCGGCAGCGGCGCCGGCGGGGTGTTCGGGTCCGGGGCGGCGTCCACGCCGTCCACGGTCTGGCCGTAGACGGCGTCGGGCTCCTCGGGCGGCGCCGACTCGGGCCCGGTCTCCGGCGGGGTCTCCGGGATGTCGGAGGGGGAGCCGCCGGGCGCGGGGGCCTCGGCCGCGTTCCCGGGCCCGGCCTCGGAGGGCGCGGCGGCCGGGGGCCCGGCCGGGTCGTCGGAGGGGCTGGTGAGGGTGTAGGCGCCGAGTCCGGCCGCGACCACGGTGGCCCCGGCGACCGCCAGCGCGGCGGGCTTGGCCGTCAGGGCCGCGGCGAGCTTGCCGACGGCGCCCGCGGTGACGGCCGCGCCCTGGGTGCCGGTGAGCAGGCCGCCAGCGAGCATGAATCCGGCCGGCAACGGGACGAGGGCCAAGCCAGCCAGCAGCCCCTCGGCGGGGGCCAGCCCGGCGGCGTGCGCGGCGCAGCGGGGGCACTCGCGCACATGGCGGGCCAGCCGTTTGCGCCACAGGGCGGAGGGGACGCCGTTCCAGTCCGCGGTGAGCCGGCCCAGCTCGGAGCAGCGCGGCTTCGCGCGCAGGGCGCGGACCACCTCCCGGGCCATGTCCAGCCGGCCCCGCATCCGCTGCACGCGCACCCCGGCGTGGGCGGCCGACACCCCGGTGGCCGCGGCGAGTTCGGCCCGGGTGAGCTGGCCGGCCGCCTCCTGCCACCACAGGGACAGCAGCCCGCGTTCCTCGTCGTCCAGCCAGCGGGTGGCCTCGGCGATCTCCCGGCGCTGGCCGGAGAGTTCGAGCCGCAGGATGGTCAGCCCGACGAAGTCCGAGCCCGGATCGGCGGTGTGGCCGGCCTCGGCCGCCGGTGCCGGCTCGGGCCGGGCGGCCCGCCAGCGGTCCCGCATCTGGCGTACGGCGATGGCGACCAGCCAACTGCGGAACCGCTCGGGATCCGCCAGGTCGCCGATCCCGCGCACCGCCCGCAGCAGCGTCTCCTGCACCACGTCGTCGACGTCGGGATGTCCGTTCAGGCCCCGGCCGACGATGTTGTAGACGAGCGGCAGATACGCCCGGACCAGCTTGTCCAGGGCGGCGCGGTCCCCGGCCCGGGCCGCCGCCACCACCGACGCGCCGGGCAGCCGGTCCGGCTCCACCGCCGTCCCCTGTATCCGCATGCCGTCGCCACCTCTCCGGGACACGAGGGAGGCGTTCGTGGGTTCGCCCCGCCCCCGTGGGGGCCGCGTCAGCGGCAGGCTAGGCAGCGGCTCGGCGCGGGGTCAACCGGCGATCGTGAACGATCACGGCGCCACGCATCGTGGCCGACGACGACTTCGCCCAACTCTCCTGCGGCGTGGGCTCGTTCACCGCCGGACGGGCGGGCCCGTCCCGTCGTCCGGGGAATGAGTGCGATCACCCGGAACGTTGCCCTTCAAGCGCCTTCCGGGCGCGTGTCCGCACACTCCGGAACAGAAGGATTCAAGACCTTGGCAGCGCAGCTCTCGGCTGAACTCAAGAAGTACCTCGACGATTCACGTGCTTTCGCGACCGTTGCGACGCTCCTGCCCGACGGGCAGCCGCACCTGACCGTCGTCTGGCTCAAGCGTGACGGCGACGACCTGGTGTTCTCCACGACCACGGACCGTATACAGGGGAAGAACCTCGCACGTGACCCGCGCATCACCGTGATGATCAACCCGCCGGAGAACCCGTACACCTACGCCGCGGTCCGGGGCACCGCCACCGTCACGCCGGACACCACCAGGGAGCTGGTGAACGAGCTGTCGCTCAAGTACACCGGAAAGGAATATGCCTCCTTCAACCCGGCCTCGATCAACGACGGTCCCCGCGTGATCGTGCGCGTCACCCCGAACCGGATCACCGGCCGGTTCTGAGGAACCGCGGCCGGAACGCGGGGTCGCCGGGGAGGCCGGCCGGCGTCCCCGCACCGTCTGCGTCCGCCGGCCGGTGTCGGCGGGATGGGAGGACCTCGCGGGCGAGAGGAGCGAGCTCGGACTCATTCCGGGGAGGCCGTGTCTCAGAGGGGTGACCGGCCTGGCGAGGTCACGGGGGTCCAAGTCCGACGGGAACTGATGTCTCGGACAAATGGACCGCTCCTCAGCGGCCGTCACCGGAAGGGGCCGGTTCCCTCGACGGGGCCCTCATCGGCGCCCGCATCCTCCGCGCCGCCCGCCGGAACGTGCCGCAGCAGCACCATCGCGGCGACGGCCGTCACCGCCACGATCACGCCCGCGATACCGCTCGCCAGGTTCATCCCGTTGGTGAACGCCTCCCGGGCCTGCTCCAGGACCTGGGCACCCAGCGAGTCGGACACGGCGTCGGCACCGGCGAGCGTGTCACGGGCCGTCTCCGCGGCCGACTCCGCGAGGCCCGGCGGCAGGGCTTCGCCGATCTCATCCCGGTACACGGCGGTGACGACACTGCCCAGGCCCGCGATGCCCAGCGCGATGCCGAACTCCATCGCCGTCTCCGACATCGCCGCGGCCGAACCGGCCCTTTCCGGCGGCGCCGAACCGACGACCAGGTCCGTGCCGAGGACCATCATCGGGCTGATGCCCGTGTAGATGAGTACAAAGCCGGTCACCAGTAGCGGCAGTCCGTCGGTGCTGTCCACCAAACCGATCAGGGCGTACCCCAGCACCGAGAGGAACAGCGCTCCGCCGACGACATACCCCGGGCCTACCTTGCCGGCGATCGCGGGCGTGAGCGAGGAGGCCACGATCAGTGCCCCGGCCGCGGGCAGCAGCCACAGTCCCGCCCTGATCGGCGACAGGCCCTCCACCAGCTGTAGGTACTGCGTGATGAACAGATACAGCCCACCCATCAGGCCGAGGCCGAGCAGCAGTACCAGCAGCGCGGTGGTGAACGCCCGGTTCGCGAACAGCCGCAGATCCAGCAGCGGATCGGCCAGCTCGCGCTGACGCAGCACGAACAGCACACCGAAGACCACACCGGCCAGCAGCGTCACGACAGCCTGGGCGTCCGTGCCCTGCTCGGCCATGCGTTTGATGCCGTAGATCGCCGGCAGCACCGTCACCAGGGACAGCACCACGCTGGCCAGGTCGATGCGGCCGGCCTCCGCGTCCTTGTACTCGGGGATCAGCAACGGCGTCGCCACCAGGAGCACCACCATCACCGGCACGGCAAGCAGGAACACCGAGCCCCACCAGAACCACTCCAGGAACGCGCCGCCCAGGACCGGGCCGACGGCAACGCCGACGGAGAAGCAGGTCACCCACACGCTGATGGCCACCCCGCGCTGCTTGGGGTCCTTGAACATGTTGCTGATCAAGGCCAGCGTCGAGGGCATCAGCGTGGCACCGGTGATGCCGAGCAGCGCGCGGGCGGCGATCAGCATTTCCGGGCTGGTGGCCTTCGCGGCGAGGACCGAGGCGAGGCCGAAGCCGAGCGCCCCGATCATCAGCAGCTTGCGGCGGCCGATGCGGTCGCCCAACGTGCCCATGGTGACGAGGAATCCGGCGATCATGAAGCCGTAGATGTCGATCGACCACAGCAGTTCGGCGCTGCTGGGCTTGAGGTCCGCGCTGATGTGCGGGACCGCGAGGTTCAACACGGTCGCGTCGAGGGCCAGCAGGAGCGTGGGGAGGGTGAGTACGAAGAGCCCGAGCCACTCCCGGGGCCCGGCCTTCAGGCTCGCGGGGCCTGACTTTCCGTCAGCATGAGAAATCTCCTTGCCAGGTCGATCAGATCGACGTCGAAGTCCCTGCGTCGGCGGGACTGTTCGGTGAACCATCGGGGCCGCGGTGGGCAAGAAGCGCCCCGGCGGTACCGCCGATGAGGATCGCCAACCGCGGACGGCTGTCGCCGGACATCGGAAACGCTCCCGCGCCGGGTCGGCGAACCGCCGACGGTGATGGACGTGTCCCAGCCTGCGGCGAGGCCCTCACGACCCGCTCACCATCCGCTCACGGCCGAGCTCACAGCCGACTCCCGGCAGGTCAGGGAGCTGCGTTACCGTGGCGTCCGTGCGATTCGGAGTGCTGGGGCCACTGGCCGTGTGGCGGGCGGACGGCAGCCCGGTCACCGTGCCCGGACCCAAGACCCGGGCGCTGCTGGCAGCCCTGCTGTCGCATGAGGGGCACCCCGTGTCCGCGGACCGGCTCATCGACGAGGTGTGGGGAGAGGAGCAGCTCCCGGGCAATCCCGCCGCCGCCCTGCAGACCAGGGTCTGGCAGCTGCGGAAGGTATTCGAGGAGTCGGGAGCGGGCGGCCGGGAGCTGCTGACGTTGCGCGACGACGGCTATCTGCTGCGTACGGAGCCCGAGAGCGTCGACATGGACCGCTTCCTGGCCCTGACCGCGCGCGCCCGGTCCACCGATGCCCCAAGCGTGCGCGCGGCACTCCTGTCGGACGGCCTCGCTCTGTGGCGGGGCGCGGCGTTCTCCGGCTTCGAGGACGCCGCGTTCGCCCGCCCGGTCGTCACCCGCCTCGAAGAGACCCGCCTCGCCGCCCTCGAAGCGCTCGCCGAGGCCCGGATCGCACTGGGCGAACACCTCGACGTGGCGGGAGAACTGCATGAGTTGGTCGTGCGGTACCCGCTGCGCGAGCGGTTGCGCGCCCTCCAGATGCGCGCGCTCTACGCCGCCGGGCGGACGGGCGAGGCTCTGACCGCCTACCAGGAACTGCGGGCCCGGCTCGCCGACGAACTGGGCCTGGCCCCCGGCCCCGAACTGACCGCCCTGCACCAGGCGATGCTGGAGCAGGACCCCGAGCTGAGCACGCCCTCCCCCACCGCGGCCCCACCGCGGCGCCCCGCCACGAACCTGCCGGCTCCCCTGACGGAGCTGGTCGGCCGCGAGGGCGCCGTGGTGGAGGTGAAGGACCTGTTCGCCACCGCGCGGCACGTGACGCTGACCGGCTCCGGCGGCGTCGGCAAGACCAGGCTCGCGCTGGAGACGGCGGCCCAGCTCGCCGACGGCTTCCCGGACGGCGCCTGGCTGGTGGAGCTTGCCGCGCTGGGCCGCACCGACAGCGCGAACGCGGTGGACCGGGTGGCGGAGGCCGTCATGGCGGCGCTCGGCATCCGGGAGGAGCCGGGGCCGGCGGCCCCCGGCGCGAACGGACCTGCCTCACCCGCCGAGAGCCTGGCGGAGGCGCTCGCCGGCAAGCGGCTGCTGCTGCTCCTCGACAACTGCGAGCACATCGTCGACGCGGTCGCCGAACTGGCGACGCTGTTGCTGAAGCGCTGCCACGGGTTGCGGCTCCTGGCCACCAGCCAGGAACCCTTCGGCATCCTCGGTGAGGTGGTCTGGGCGGTGCCTCCGCTGGAGGTGCCCGACCCGGCCCGCGAGCCGGGACTCGACGACGTGGCGCGGACCAGCGCCGTCGAGCTGTTCGTCGCCCGGGCCGCCGCCGCGGCACCGGGCTTCACGCTCGACGCCGGGAACGCCCCGGACGTGGCGGTGATCTGCCGCCGGCTCGACGGGATTCCCCTGGCGCTCGAACTGGCCGCCACACGGGTGCGGGCGCTCGGCGTACGAGGGCTGGTCACCCGCCTCGACGACCGCTTCCGGCTGCTGGCCACCGGGTACCGGGGCGCTCCGCGCCGCCAGCAGACGCTCCGGGCCATGATCGACTGGAGCTGGGACCTGCTGACCGGTCCCGAGCGCGCCGTGCTGCGGCGCCTCGCCATCCACGCCGAAGGGTGCACCCTGGAGGCGGCGGAGGCCGTCTGCGCCGGGGAGGGGGTGGACCGCGACGACGTCCTCGACCTGCTCGCCCGCCTGGTGGCCCGCTCGCTGGTCGTCATGGTCGACAGTGGCGACAAACCGCGCTACCGGCTCCTCGAATCCGTCGCCGACTACGGGCTCGCCCGGCTGGACGAGGCGGGCGAGAGCGAGGACGTACTCCGGCGGCACCGCCGGTACTACACCGAACTGGCCGAGCAAGCGGCGCCGCTGATGCACGGCCCCGACCAGCGGCGCCAGCTGCGCCTCCTGGACGCCGAGGCCGCCAATGTCCGCCGGGTGCTCGACGACGCGGTCCGGCAGGGCGCCGTCGAGGAGGCCCTCAGGCTCGTCAACGCGCTGACCTGGTACTGGTTCCTGCGGGGCCGGCTCCGGGAGGCGGGCCGGTCGCTGGAGGCGGCGCTCGGCGCCGCGGGGCGGACCGGGCCCGTCCGGAACCCGCGGGCCATGGCGTCCTCGCAGGCCCGGGCCCGGGCCTGGCGAGCGGGGTTCGCCGTCCTCGTCGGCGACGCCACGGAGCGGGCGCAGTACAGCCGGATGGCCGTGGAGTTGTCCCGGGACGTGACGGAGCCGCGGGAGCGGGCCAGAGCACAGTGGTTCCTCGGCTTCGCCCTGTTCGGCGTCGGCGACCAGGCCGCCAGTGAGGAGCTCATCGACCGGGCACTGGAAGGGTTCCAGGCCCTGGGCGACACCTGGGGATCCGCCGCGGCGCTGAGCGTACGGGCCAACCAGGCACATGTGCGTGGTGACCTCGCGCGGCTCGCGCACGACGCGCGGCACAGCGCCGAGCTCTTCGCCGAACTCGGCGACCCCTGGGGGCAGTTGCAGACCACCGAGCCGCTTTCCGCGCTGGCCGAGATGACCGGCGACTACGAACGCGTGGCGCGGCTCCAGCAGGACGGGCTGCGGATGGCCGAGGATCTCGGGTTGTGGCCGGAGGCCGCGGACCGGCTGACCAGCCTGGGCAGCGCCGCCATGCTCACCGGGGACCACGCCAGGGCACGGGAGTTCCATCAGCGGGCGATGCGCCTCGCCGCCGAGCACAGCTACAAGCCGGGGGAGATCCACGCCGAGATCGGCCTCGGCCTCGGCGCTCGTCGTGAAGGGCGGCTCGACGCCGCCGAGGCCCATATGCGCAACGTGCTGCGGTGGCAGTCCAGGGTGGCCTTCGAGCCCGGCCGTGCGCTTGTGCTGGCCGAGCTCGGCTTCATCGCCGAGCAGCGCGGCGACGCGGACCACGCCCTGGGACTGCACCTGGAGGGCTGGGCCGCGGCCCACAACACCGGAGACGCCAGGGCCATGGCGCTGGCACTGGAGGGCCTGGCGGGCGCTCACGCCCTCGCGGGGCGCCACACGTACGCGGCCGTACTGCTCGGCGCCGCGCGGGCGGCCAGACACTCCGTGGGCATGCCGCTTCCCCCTGCCGAACGGGGCGATGTCGACCGGATCACCCAGGCGGTGCGGGAGCACCTGGACCAGGACGCCTACGGCGCCGCGTACGGGCGCGGCTTGGAGATGACGCCCGAAGAGGCACTGTCCGCCGGCCCCGGCTGAGCCGCCCTGGGGGCCGGCCCACAGGCTCTCCTTCTCGCCGCCGCGGAACGGGACACGTCTGGTCCCGCGCGGACCGTAGCAGCGCGGTCCGACGACGGGGTCGCGCCGACCGGCGGGGGCGAATCACCCCCGCCGGTCGGGTGGGTCGGCCGGGCGGCCGGGTCAGGCGGTCGCGCAGGCGGAACCGCTGAGGGTGAACGCGGTCGGGGCCGCGTTTTCGCTGCCCGTGCCGGCGGTGAAGCCGACGGTGACCGAGCCGCCGGCCAGGATGGAGGAGGTGTAGGAGGCGGGGGTGACACTCACCGTGCCGCCGTCCTGGGTGGGAACCCCTCCCCACATGTTGGTGATGGTCTGGCCGTCGGCGAAGGCGAAGACCAGCGTCCAGCCGTCGACGACGGTGGTGCCGGTGTTGCGGATGGTGATCTCGCCCTGGAAGCCGCCGCCCCACTCGCTGACGACGCGGTAGCCGACGAAGCAGCCCACGCCGGGAGTGCTGCCGCCCTCGTCGGTCGTGACGTTCACCGTGGTGGAGCGGTCCGAGCGGTTCCCGGCCGCGTCGCGGGCGTAGACGGCGAAGGTGTAGTCCGTCTCGCCGGTGAGGTCCGTCACGGTGACGGAGTTGGTGGCGGAGCCAGCGACCCTGGTCTCGGAGTCGCCACTCACGCGCACGACGTCGTAGCCGGTGACGCCCACGTTGTCGGTGGCGGCGGCCCAGGTGAGGGTGACCGAGGTGTCCGTCACGGCCGAGGCGGCCGGGGCGCCGGGAGCGGTCGGGGCCTCGGTGTCGCCCGAGCCGCCGAAGATGGTGGCCTCGCGGGAGGTCTGACCGATGCCGTTCACGCCGTGGAAGATGCGCTCGCCCCAGGAAGTCATCTGCGCCGGGTTGAAGTTGAGCACCATGTCGAGGATCGGGTCGGTGTTGCCGCTCCAGGACCAAGCCAGATAGCCGAGCCTGAGCTGCTCGGCGGCGGCCATCATGGAATCCTCGTCGGGGTCGCCGTACTGATCGGCGGGGCCACCGAACTCGCCGATGACAATGGGGAGTCCGGCGTTGACGAACGCGTTCAGGTAGTCGGTGATCTTCGCGGCGGTGTCGTACACGCTGTACATGTGAATCGAGAAGATCAAGTTGCCGGTGGTGTCGGCGTCGTAGACGGACTGGGCGTTCGTGCGCATGACGTTCTGCCAGTCCTGGCCCCAGTTGGGCGCGTCCACCATCAGCGTGTGCTCGAACCCGGCGCCGCGCAGCTTCTGAATCGCGTCGATCGTGGGCTGGGTCCAGCCGGCGGGGTCGGTGTTGCCCCAGGGCTCGTTGCCGATGTTGATGATGACGTAGTTCTCCTCGCCGACCAGGACGTCCTTCAGGCCGATCCAGTAGTCGGCCGCCTGGTCCAGCGAAGCGGCCGCCGCCTCCTCGCCGTAGCCGGTGGTGTCGTGCACCTCCAGCACGCAGATCAGCCGGTTCACCTTGCAGTCGTCGATGACGTTCGCCACGTCCTCGGGACCGTTCTCGGTCCAGCGGTGGCCGTTGGAGAGAACGACGCGGACGGTGTTGGCACCCAGCGCCTTGATGTCGGCCAGCGACTGCGTCTCGCCGAGGTACCAGGTGTGCGCGTGGTTGACGCCACGCATGATGAAGTCGTTTCCGTTGCCCTCGACCAGGCGTCCGTCACTGATGTGCAGGCCGGTGGCGAGGGTGCCGGGCGACTCGGCCTGAGCGGCCGCCGGTCCGAGGCCGCCGAGAACGACGAGCCCGAGGACGGTGGCCAGTCCGAGCAGGAGGGCGGCGACCGGATTTTTTCGTGTGGTGCTTCTCGTTGTTCTCACTGCGACTCCAGAGAGTGAGCATTTCAAGAAACTTAGGCATCAGAAGAAACTTGGGAGCGCTCCCAATCAAGCCACCACGTCCATAGCGCGTCAAGACATCGCGCACGCCCCATCCCGCCAACAACCGTGACCCCAACGCGAGTTGAACGGTGGCGAACGGGATGACCAGGACATCGCGCGAACGAGCCGGCCGCCTCGTTCGCGACCCGGCGCGATCAGTCATCCGAGCAGGGCCCCGCTCGTTCGGGAGTCTGCTTCCGGGCCACGCCGGCGCCGGTGGTCACTCGGTGTGACGCGCCACGGGCGGCGGGCCGGAGGGCGGAAATGGCCGGCGCGCACGACTGACCCGGGCGGCGCGATGTTCCGCGCCGCCCGGGTCCGCTCCCCGGCCATCCGCCGGGACTGTCGTCAACTCAGCCGTGGCCGACGGGGTTCTCCGCCCGTGCCGTCAGCGCGTCCCGGACGGACGACCAGGAACCGATCAGTTCACGGACCTCGCCGTCCGCCGCCGCCAGCGCCTCGGCGCGGGCGGTGTCCAGCACCTCGTCCAGGACGACCCTCCGGTCGGTGCTCGCCGACTGGACGGCGGCGGCGACCATGGCCAGGCTCATGACGTTCTCGTGGACCTCGCCCATCGGCACGGTGCCGGTACGCAGGGCGTGGACGAATTCGGCCAGGGCGCCCGCGATTCCCCCACCGGCGCCGCCGGCGGAAGGGGCCGGAACCGGAGCGCCGGCCGGCGGCGCGTCCGGTGCCTCGACAACGGCCGGATCGTCGCCGTTCCAGCAGGCGCTGCCGAGTTCGCCGCTGAGCCGCCAGGAGCCGTTCCAGGAGGTTTCAAGTCCGGGGCTGCACCAGCTACCGGTGTAGATGTAGCGGGTGCCGCCGGTCATCTCGAAGATCGCGGTGGTGGCCGCGTCGCCCCGGTACCAGCTCCAGGAGGGGTTGTACTCCTGGCAGTAGACGGAGACCGGCTCCGCGTCGAGGAGGAAGCGGGCCGTGTCGAAGGGGTGGATGGCCATGTCGAGCAGCAGGGGGTGGTCCATGGCGTCGCGGAATCCGCCGAAGCGGGGCGCCAGGAAGAACTCGGTGGTGAGGATGCCGGGCGCGCCGAGCCGGCGGGCCTGGTCCTTGAACCGGAACAGTTGCCGGTTGTAGCGGCGGGACTGGCTGACCATGAACAGCCGGCCGGACAGCTCCGCGGCGGCGGTCAGCCGCAGCGCCTCGGGCAGCGTCTCGGCCACGGGCTTCTCGCCCAGCACGGGCAGCCCCAGGCTCAACGCCTCGAGCGTGACGGGCAGATGGGCGGCGGGGACGGTCACGTCGATCACGGCGTCCGGATCCGTGGCCGCGGCCAGCGCCGTCAGGTCCGTGCCCGTGGGTATCTCGGGCGCGCCCGCCGCCTCGGCCGCGGCCCGGGCAACGAGCGGATCGAGGTCCACGACGCCGGCCAGCGTGACATCGGGAGAGGACCGGACGGTGCTCAGCCAGGCCCGCCCCATCCCGCCCGCGCCGACGACGATGACCCGCAGGGGGCGGCGGTCCCCGGACACGGTCCGGAAAGTCGGCGCGGTCATGCCCGGTCGTCCCCCCGCCGGAACCAGCCGGTCTCCACGTGGGCCAGCGTCGGCACCTCACGGCGCGTGGCCGGGGCGGCCCAGGTGACGGCGTTGGCGATGACGCGGCGGACGTGGGGGTGGTGGTAGACGGGGTAGTCCTGGTCGCCGGGGCTGAAGTAGAAGATCTTGCCGTTGCCGCGCCGGAACGTGCAGCCGCTGCGGAACACCTCGCCGCCGCTGAAGGAGCTGATGAACACCAGCTCGTCGGGGGCCGGGATGTCGAAGAACTCCCCGTACATCTCCTGCTCCTCGATGACGAACGGATGCGGCACCCCCGCCGCGATCGGGTGGGAAGGAGCCACCGTCCAGACCACCTCACGGTCCCCCGCGCTGCGCCAGCGCAGCGTGCAGGTCGTGCCCATGAGCCGGGTGAAGATCTTCGACCAGTGACCGGAATGCAGCACAATCAGGCCCATCCCGGCGAGCACGTGGCGGTGCACCCGTTCCACCACCTCGTCCGCCACCTGGTCATGGGCGATGTGCCCCCACCAGGTGAGCACATCGGTCTGCTCAAGCACCGACTCGGTCAGGCCGTGCTCCGGCTCGTCGAGTGTCGCGGTGCGCACGACGGCCGCGTCGCCGAGGTGCTCGCCGATGCCCTCGGCGACGGCGCCGTGCATGCCGCGCGGGTACAGCGCGGCGACTCCGGCGTCCTGCCGCTCGTGGCGGCCCTCACTCCAGACGGTGACGTTCAGGGGCGCGGCGGGCGCCGATGAGGTCATGAGGAAACTCCCGACTTTGCGAAAGGTTGCGAAACAACCGGGAGAGACGCTAAGGGCGCGATACCGGAAGCGTCAAGACGCCGACGCAGATAAGGCTTTCCACGACCCGCAGTTGAACAGATCAAGACGAACGACCTCCCGGCACGGGGCGCCGGATCGGTTACAGTGGGCCGAAAATTTTGCCGGGAGAACGGGAGAGCCAGCCGTTGACCGTTAACCGGACATTGCGCCCCACTCTGGCGCAAATAGCCACCACGGCCGGAGTGTCGATCTCGACGGTCTCCAAGGTCCTCAACGGCCGGGACGACGTCTCGGAGGACACCCGCCTCAAGGTCGACACGGCGCTGCGCCAGCACCAGTACGTGCGCCGCGGCGTCCCCGCCGCCGTACCGTCCGCGCGGACGGTCGACCTGGTGCTGAACGGGCTGGACGGCTCCTGGCCGGCCAGCGTGGCCAGCGGCATGGAGGCGGCGGCCCACGAGGCCGGGCTGCACGTCGTGATCTCCGTCGCCCGGACCCCGGCGCCCGGGAGCGGCCAGAACTCCCCCGACTGGGTCGACCGCATTCTGCACCGGGGCAGTTCGGGCGTGGTGCTGGGCCTGGTCGAGCCCACCCCCGCCCAGCTCACCCGGCTCGCCCGGGCCCAGGTGCCCTGCGTGGTCATCGACCCGCTCAGCGACCCGCCGCCCGGCGTGACCTCGGTCGGCACCACCAACTGGGCCGGGGCGTACGAGGCGACCACCCATCTGCTGGAACGCGGCCACCGGCGCATCGCGCTGGTCACCGGCCCGCCGCACCACCTCTACGCGCGGGCGCGCGTCGCGGGCTACCACTCCGCGCTGGCGGCGGCCGGGGTCGAGGCCGCCCCCGAGCTGATCCGCCACGGCACCTACGACCGCGCCAGCGGCGGGCGTCAGGTCGAGGCGCTGCTGGCGCTGCCCGAGCCGCCGACCGCGCTGTTCATCTGCTCCGACCACATGGCCATCGGCGGCTACGCGGCCCTGACCGCGGCCGGGCTGCGGGTGCCCGACGACGTCAGCGTGGTGGGCTTCGACGACCTGCCCGAGGCCCGCTGGGTCTCCCCGCCCCTGACGACCGTGCGCCAGCCGCTCAAGGAGATGGGCCGCAGCGCGCTGCGGACGCTGGCCCGGCTGATGGACGGCGAGGAACTGGAAAGCCCCCGGGTCGAGCTCGCCACCACGCTCGTCGTCCGCGACAGCACGCGCGAACGCGCCTGATCCCCGCCGGTCACCTCCCGGATCCGGCCGCGGCGGACGGCGGGTAGCCTGCCCGGCATGACAGGACATGCGAATGCCTCCCCGGGCTGGTACCCCGACCCCCAGGGCACGCCGAACGTGATGCGCTGGTGGGACGGCACCCGGTGGACCGACCAGACCCAGCAGGCCGGACCCGGACAGGCGCCGCCGCAGGCCGCCGACCCGTCCCGGATCCAGCACCAGGTCCAGCAGCAGGCGGGGGCGGCGACCGCCGCGACCGGCGGCGGGACGCTGTTCACGGAGCCCGTGCTCGTGGTGAACCAGAAGACCAAGATCATTGAACTGACCAACGAATACAGCGTGTTCGACCAGCACGGGCGCACCATCGGCTCGGTGGTCCAGGTCGGCCAGAGCGCGCTCAAGAAGGCGGCGCGGTTCCTGACCAGCCTCGATCAGTTCATGACGCACCGGCTGGAGATACGCGACGCGCACGGGCAGCCACACCTGGTGCTCACGCGCCCCGCGAAGTTCGTCAAGTCGAAGGTGATCGTGGCGCGCCCGGACGGCCAGCCGGTGGGCGAGATCGTCCAGCAGAACGCGTTCGGCAAGATCAACTTCTCCATCGAGGCCGGCGGTCAGCAGCTCGGCGCGATCAAGGCGGAGAACTGGCGCGCCTGGAATTTCTCCATTGTGGATCACACCGACGCCGAGATCGCCCGGATCACCAAGACCTGGGAGGGCCTGGCGAAGACGATGTTCACGACGGCGGACAACTACGTCCTCCAGATCCACCGCCAGCTCGCCGATCCGCTGCTGAGCCTCGTCGTGGCCACCGCGCTGACCGTGGACACTGCGCTCAAGCAGGACTCGCGCGGGTTCGGCTGAGCCCGGGGCAGCGGCGCCGGGCCGACCGCCGGCCCTTGGCGGCCGTCGCCAACATCCGTCGCGGTCACCACCCTTGACACACCTTTCCCACCATGGCAGCGTTTTTATCGATATAAGACGTCGAGGGGCCGGCATCGCCCTCCCCCGTGTTCCGCGCCCCGAGGGAGAGCGACACACCGTGAACCGTCCGATTCCGGCGCATCACAAGCGCCCGCCCATGGGCTGGAACAGCTGGGACTGCTACGGCACCACGGTGACCGAGGACGAGGTCCTGGCAAACGCGGCGTTCATGCACGAGCGCATGCTCGCGCACGGCTGGGACACCGTGGTCGTGGACATCCAGTGGTACGAACCGACCGCGCGGCAGCACGGCTACAACCCCGACGCCCCGCTGATCCTGGACGACTTCGGCCGCCAGATGCCCGCCCCGAACCGGTTCCCCTCGGCGGCGAACGGCGCCGGGTTCGCGCCGCTGGCGGCCCGCGTCCACGACCTCGGGCTGCGCTTCGGGCTGCACATCATGCGCGGCATCCCGCGCCGGGCGGTGCACGCCGATCTCCCGGTGGCCGGCACCCGTTGGACGGCCGCGCAGATCGCCGACACCGGGTCGGTCTGCCCCTGGAACACCGACAACTACGGCCTGGACCACTCCCACCCGGGCGCCCAGGCGTACTACGACGCGCAGGTCGCCCAATTCGCCGCGTGGGGCGTTGACTTCATCAAGGCCGACGACATGCTCTTCCCGTACCACGAGCGGGAGATCGAAGCCTACGCGCGCGCAATCGAGAAGAGCGGCCGTTCCATCGAGCTGAGCCTGTCCCCCGGCACCGATGTCTCCCTGGCCCACCTGGACCACCTGCGGGAGACGGCCACCATGTGGCGGGTCTGCGACGACCTGTGGGACCGGTGGGCGGACGTCGAGGCCCAGTTCGCCCGCATGGCCCGGTGGGCGCCCTGGCAGGGCGCGGCGCCGAAAGGCGGCTGGGCCGACGCCGACATGCTGCCGCTGGGCCGCATCGGCATCAGGGCCGAGCGGGGTGAGGACCGGACCAGCGCCCTGACCCGCCCGGAGCAGATCACGCTGCTGACGCTGTGGACCATGTCCCGTTCCCCGCTGATGATGGGCGGCGACCTGCCCACCAGCCCCGCGGACACCATCGACCTGCTCACCAACGACGCGGCGCTCGACGTGCTGTGGCACAGCACCGACAACCGCGAGGTCCTGCGCGAGGGCGACACCGTCCTGTGGACCGCCCGCGACACCGACGGCCGCACCCGGTACGCCGCGGTCTTCTCGCTGAGCGACGCCCCGCGGCGCGTCCGCGTGCCGCTCGGCTCGATCGGCGGACGTCCCGGCGACCGCCTGCGGGAGCTGTGGACGCACACGGACACACCGCACGACGACAGGACCGTGACCGCGGACCTCGACGCCCACGGCGCCGCCCTCTACCGGATATCCCCGCCCGACGCGACCGCCTGAGCGCGCGCCACGACACCCGGAGCTGACCGATGCCCCTGCACCTGCCCCCCGGCACGACCGTTCTCTTCCAGGGAGACAGCATCACCGACGCGGGCCGCCTGGCCGAGCCCGGAGAGGGGCTGGGCGACGGCTACGCCCGCGTCGGCGCCGATCTGCTGCGCGCCCGGCATCCGGAGGCCGGAATCACCTTCCTCAACCGGGGCATCAGCGGCAACCGGGTGGCCGACCTCCGGGCGCGCTGGGCGGATGACGCGCTGGCGCTCAAGCCGGATCTCGTCTCCGTCATGATCGGCATCAACGACACCTGGCGACGTTACGACTCCGGCGACGCGACGGCGGTGGAGACCTATGAGGCCGACTACCGCTTCCTGCTCACCCGGGTGAAGGAGGAGCTCGGCGCCCAACTCCTGCTCATCGAGCCCTTCCTGCTGCCCGTCAGCCCCGAACAGTGGGAGTGGCGCGAGGATCTGGACCCGCGGATTCACGTGGTGCGCCGGCTCGCCGAGGAGTTCGACGCGGCGCTGCTGACGGCGGACGGCCTGCTCAACCAGGCGGCCCGGGCGGCGGGCGGCGCCGCCGAGGTGGCCGCCGACGGCGTGCACCTCACGCCGTTCGGCAGCCGCGTGCTCGGCGAGGCGTGGGCCGACCTGATCGCGCTCGCGCCCGGTCAGTAGGGACGCGGGCGCCGGAGCGTCACGCCGCCGGCCCCGGCTTCCTGAGCACCTCGACCAGCGCGGAGAGGCTGTGGTCGCGGTGGCCTTCGGCGACGGCCCGGTTCACCAGCTCGTTCAACGGGGCGTGCCAGGAGACGTCGACGCCCGAGGCCGCCCAGAACTCGCGTTCCTGGCCGATGAATTCGTGGAAGAGGCCGATGGAGGAGGACGGGTTGGCGTAGTCGCCGGCGTCGACCTCCGCGGCCAGGGCCGGCAGGAGGGAGGCGATCATCTCCAGCCACTTGACGGAGTACCGCACCAGCGAGGCGGCCTCCAGGCCGCGGGCCGTGACCAGGGCGGTGCCCTGGAAGAAGCCCACGAGGGCCGGCAGCAGCATGCCGCCCACGGCCGTCTCGTACAGGGCGGCGAGGTCGGGCTCGGTGCCCAGGTGGACGGTGTCGCCGCCCAGCACCCGCAGCGTCTTCTCGTGGTCGTCGAAGGTGGCGCGGTCGCCGCTGTAGTACAGCAGGGTGTCCGGCTTCCCGACGGCCTCGGGCACGTTCTTCACGGCGCCGTCGAGGAAACGCGCACCGCGCCCGGCCGCCCAGTCGGCCATCTGGCGCGCCTGGCCGGGGCTGCCGGAGTTCAGCGTGATCAGGGTGCGGCCGGCCAGCGCCCCGCCAGCCGGCTCCAGCGCCTCGGACGTGGCGTCGTAGGTGGTCAGACAGGCGACGATCAACGGGCTGGCGGCGACCGCGTCCGCGATGTCCAAGGAGTGGACGGCGCCCCGGGCGACCAGGGGTTCGGCCTTGCCGGCGGTGCGGTTCCACACGGTGGTGGGGTGCCCGGCGCCGATGAACGCCTCGGCCAGCGCCCGGCCCATCGCGCCCAGCCCGACGACGGTCACCGGGGCAGGGGTGTGCCCTGTCATATTTCGCTCCAGTTTTTCAGTGATCGACAAGGAATCGGCGCCGGTTTCCATGCTGGGACCGGGCGGCCCTGTGATCAAGTACCTACATTTTTGTTGGGTACGCACTTTTTGGTCAGTGGGGCCGCTGCGGCCGGCCGGACGTCCGCCCACCCGCATTGCGAGAGGGTGTGCTAGGCTCGCCGCAGTTGCAGTTTTGGTACCCATAAGTTCTTGTGTGCACCTGACGGAAGTGACCCGACAGGTGCATTTCTTTTTGCCGGTCATTCCGGATGGGCTCATTGCGGCGACAGGGAACCCGCGCGGTGCGGGTTCGACACGGCCCACCGAAGGAGATCGACATGGCCAGCGGCACTGTGAAGTGGTTCAACGCCGAAAAGGGTTTCGGCTTCATCCAGCAGGACGGCGGCGGCGCCGACGTCTTCGCCCACTACTCGAACATCGCGGGCAACGGCTTCCGTGAGCTTCAGGAAGGCCAGCGCGTGACGTTCGACGTCACCCAGGGCCAGAAGGGCCCGCAGGCGGAGAACATCGTTCCCGCCTGATCACAGCGCGAAGCCGGAGCCTGGTCCCCTGCCGCAGGGCGGGGACCAGGCTCCGGTGGCGCCACCGTCCGGAACTCCGGCGCAGCTCACGATCCTGCGGACCGTGCCCAGTTCCTCCCAGATCCCGCCCGGCACCGACGCCCGCGCGGGAGAGCCGCCCGAGGAAAGGCACACCGCATGACCCGTAACGCCCGATCACCCGCGCGAGGCCGGCGCCCCGCCGCCGCACGCGGCGGCGACATCGCCCTGCCGCCCAGTACCACCCCCGTGCTGCCCGCCGTGGAGTCCTTCGCCGACAGCGCGCTGCCGGCCGAGCTGGCCCAGGAGCTGGCGCGCCACGGGATCTCCGCGCCCTTCCCGATTCAGGCGGCCACCCTGCCGAACGCGCTCGCGGGGCGCGACATACTCGGCCGCGGCCGGACCGGCTCCGGCAAGACGCTGGCCTTCGGCCTGCCCCTGCTGGCCCGGACCGCCGGCGGCCGCGCCCAGGCCCATCGCCCGCTGGCGCTGATCCTCGTTCCCACGCGGGAGCTCGCCCAGCAGGTCACCGAGGCGCTCGCCCCCTACGCGCGGTCGGTGCGGCTGCGGCTGACCACGGTGGTCGGCGGGCTGCCGATCAACCGCCAGGCCCGGGCGCTGCGCGACGGCGCCGAGGTCGTGATCGCGACCCCGGGGCGGCTGCACGACCTGACCGAACGCGGCGACTGCCGGCTGGACCAGGTGCGGATCACCGTCCTCGACGAGGCCGACGAGATGTCCGACATGGGCTTCCTGCCGCAGGTGACCCGGCTGCTGCGCCTGACGCCGGCGGACGGGCAGCGCATGCTGTTCTCCGCCACCCTCGACCGCAACGTCGAACGGCTGACGCGGCAGTTCCTCAACGACCCCGTGCTGCACTCCGTCGATCCCGCCGCGGGTGTCGTGGCCACGATGGAGCACCATCTGCTGCACGTCGCGGAGACCGACAAGACGGCGCTCGCCGTCCGGGTCGCGGCGCGCCGGGGCCGGGTCATCATGTTCCTGGGCACGAAGCACGCGGTGAACCGGTTCTGCAAGACGCTGCTGGCCGCCGGTGTGCGGGCGGCGGCTCTGCACGGCGGCAAGTCCCAGCCCCAACGCGCCCGCACGCTGCGCGCGTTCAAGGAGGGCGAGGTGACCGTGCTGGTGGCGACCAACGTCGCGGCGCGCGGCATTCACGTCGACGACCTCGACCTCGTCGTCAACGTCGATCCCCCGACGGAGCACAAGGACTACCTGCACCGCGGCGGCCGGACGGCGCGCGCCGGGGGCTCGGGGCGCGTTGTCACGCTCGTCCTGCCCGGCCAGCGCGGCGACGTGGCCCGGCTGATGCGGGACGCGGGCATCACCCCGCACACCGCCCGGGTCCGGCCCGACGACCCGGAGTTGGTGCGCATCACGGGAGCCCGCGTGCCCAGCGGCGTCCCGGTGGAGAGCGCCGCGCCCGCGGCCCTCGCCGCCCAGCCGGCGGGACGGCATCCGCGCCACGGCAGGCCGCGCGCCGGCCGGAGCCGTCGCGCGGCGTCGCGCGTCACGCGCTGAGCGGGCCCCGCTCTCATCAGCCGCGGGACGCCCGCCACTCGTGCGCGAGCACGGACCAGATCTCCATGTCGCACCGCGTGCCCCGGTACAGGTAACTCTCGCGCAGCACGCCCTCCTTGGTCATGCCGAGCCGGCGGGCCACGGCGATGCTGGGCTCGTTCGCCGCCGAGGCGTACCACTCCACGCGGTGGATGCCCCGTTCCTCGACGGCCCAGTCGATGATCACGCGCGTGGCCCGGGTGACCAGGCCCCGGCCCGCCGCCGACGGCTCCAGCCAGCAGCCCGCCTCGGCGGTGCCCTGGTCGAGGTCCATCGTCCGGAAGAGGACTCCGCCGACCAGCTTGCCGTCCGTCCAGATGCCGTCGATGCGCCCGGCGTCGGCCGCCCTCTTGTCCGCGTACCGCTGGAGGAACGAGCGGCTGGACGCCAGGTCCGTGACGAAGTCCGGCAGCGCGACGTGCTGCCCGATGAACTCGCGGCCCCGGTCGATGTGGGCCAGGAACTCCTCGGCCCGCCACGGCTCCAGCGGGCGCAGCTCCGCCCCGTCGTCCCCCAGGGATATCGCGTACATCGTCACCCTCCACGTTCGAACATCCGGCGCCTGCCGCGCAGGGATACTCCCATGGCGGCGGCCGGGCGCGGACGGCGGCCGGGCGGTCCCGGCGTCGCCGGGCGGGGTCCGCGCCGGCCCGGAGCGCGGAATTTCCTGGTCACCGAAAAACTTCCGGGCGCCGTCCGGCGCCGGTCCGTTTCCGTTGATTTTCGGTGGTCGGACGGGTTCGGAAGCGGCTTATTGACCGCTCCGCGCAAAGCGGCACTCAACTGCTCCCGGGCACCGGGTCGGATTTCGTTGAATTTCGTGCCCGGTGACGTCCGCCGAAAAGCTCTCGGTGGAAGTCACCGCCGATATACGGGCTGCTCGAAGCATTGACACCCCACCCGCCCCAACTTATGTTCCCGTCCGGATCTTTGAACGACGTTCGTGATGCCGAACGCCTATCCGTCAGGGAGTGCCCGAATGCCTGCTCCACGTGCCCGCCTCGCCGCTCTGGTGACGGCGGCCCTCCTTCTCGTCCTGGGCATCGCCCCGGCCGCGCCGGCGGCCACCGCCACCGCGCCGCCGACCACGTTCACCTGGTCGTCCAGCGACGTGCTGATCAGCCCGCAGCCGGACGCCGCGCATGACATCGTGTCCGTCAAGGACCCCACGGTCGTCCGTCACGACGGCAAATGGCACGTCTTCGCCACCACCGCGAACACCGACGGCGAGTGGAGCCTGACCTACACCAGCTTCCGGAACTGGGCCGAGGCCGACACCGCGCCGCAGTACCACCTGGACCAGACGGCGATCGGCGAGGGCTACCGCGCGGCGCCGCAGGTTTTCTACTTCGCCCCGGAAAAGACCTGGTATTTGATCTACCAGACCGGCCTGCCCTCGTACTCGACCACCACCGACATCAGCGATCCCACCAGTTGGTCCGCGCCGCGGAACTTCCAGGAGGAAATGCCGCCCATCGTCGAGGAGAACATCGGCAACGGCTACTGGCTGGACTACTGGGTGATCTGTGACGACACCATGTGCCATCTCTTCTCCTCCGACGACAACGGCCAGCTCTACCGGGCCGAGACGAGCGTCGAGGAGTTCCCCCATGGCTTCGACAACACGGTGATCGCCATGGAGGACACCAAGGAGAACCTGTTCGAGGCGGCCAACGTCTACCGGCTGGGGGACGCCGACAGGTACCTCCTGCTGGTCGAGGCGATCGGCGCCGAGGGCCGGCGGTACTTCAGGTCCTGGACCTCCGACTCGATCGCGGAGGGGTGGACCCCCCTCGCCGCGACCGAGAGCGACCCCTTCGCCGGCGCCGCCAACGTCACCTTCCCGCGCGGCAGTTGGACCGAGGACATCAGCCACGGCGAGATGCTCCGGTCCGGGACCGACCAGACGATGGAGATCCACCCCTGCCGCTTCCAGTACCTCTACCAGGGCATGGATCCCTCGGCCGGCGGCGACTACTCCCAGCTCCCCTGGCGCCTCGGCCTCCTCACCCAGCGGCACGCGCGGTGCTGACAGCGCCATGAACGGCCCGCTTGTGGCACCTCCTTCGACAGGGCGCGGTGAGCCGGCATGTGCCGAGTCCCAGGCCCTGTCCGGCCGATCTTGCCGGGCCCACGACGCTCCCCCGCAAGCGGGAGGTACCCCCAGGCACGCACACTCGCTGCTCCCCCAGCTAACGCTGGGAGGTGCCCCCATCCGTACGAGCCGCGATCCGGCGCCTTGCGATCGCACGCACCTTGGGGGTACCTCCCAGGCCCCCGAGGGCCTGGGGGAGCCAAGGGCTGATCCTCCCCCAGACTCCGTCCGGGAGGACCCCCATCGACCGACCGGACAGGACCTACCGGCGCGGTGGAGCGGTGCTCTCCCGGATCACGAGTTCGGTGGCCAGCTCCACCCGCCGCTGGGCCAGCGGCTCGCCGTTGGCCAGGGTGACCGCCATGCCCGCGGCGGCGGCGCCCATCTCCGTGAGCGGCTGACGGACCGTCGTCAGCGGCGGGGCGAGCCACTGCGCCGGGTACAGGTCGTCGAAGCCGACGACGCTCAGGTCCTGCGGAACGCGCAGGCCGGCCTCGGCGGCGGCCCGGTACACGCCCAGGGCCTGCCCGTCGTTGCAGGCGAAGACGGCGGTCGGCGGGTCGGGGAGCCGCAGCAGTTCCCGGGTGTGCGTCACGCCGTCGGCGACCTTGAAGTCGCCGGTGCGGATCAGTTCCGGGTCACCGACGGCGCCGCCGAGGTCCATCGCGGCCCGGTAGCCGTCCAGGCGCGCCCGGCTGGAATGGGCGTGTTCCGGGCCGGTGATGACGGCGATCCGCCGGTGCCCGAGCTCGAGCAGGTGCCGGGTGGCCGTCAGCCCGCCGTTCCAGTTGCTCGTGCCCACCGACGGGCACGTGTGGCCGGGGTCGCCGGTGGGGTCGACCAGCACAAACGGGATGCCGCGCGTGCGGAGTTGGTCGCTCTGCTCGTCGGTGGGGCCGGAGAACACCGCGATGACGCCGGTGGGGCGGCGGGCCAGCACGCTCTCGACCCAGCCGCGGCCCGGCGTGTGGCGGCCCTGGAGCTCGGAGAGGACCACGGCCAGTTGGTGCTCGCGCGCCACCCGGTCCACGCCCTTGAAGATCTCGACCGGGTAGGAGCCCTCGACCGCGTGGAAGACGAGATCCAGCAGGGGCGCCGGGCCGGGGGTCTTCTTCTGTCTCCGGTAGCCGTGCCGGCGGATGACGCCCTCGACATGGGCCCGGGTGTCGGCGGCCACGTCCGCGCGCCCGTTGACGACCTTGGAGACCGTCGCGATCGAGACGCCCGCGCGTTCGGCGATCTGCGCGATGGTCAGTGGCCGGTCCGAAGGGCCCTGGCCGCGTGCTGTCCTGTGGCCGGAAGTCATGAGCGGAAGTCTATTCTCACGCCCGCGCTCCGATCGTTTCGAACGTATCTGAGCCCAGGTTGTCATAGGCCTTGACGGCGTCTATGACGCTTCTTACAGTTCCTCCGCCAGTAAACGATCGCTTCTTAGTCCAAAAGTTTCGATGACAGGGGTGTCCCCGTGCTCACCAACGTGTCGCATCGGCGTCCGCACCGCCCCGGGCACGCCGCGGCCCGGTTCCGGGGCGCGCTGTCGATCGCGCTCGCCGCGGTCCTCGGCCTGGCGGCCGCCGGCTGTTCCAACGTCTCCGAGCCCGGCAGCGGCGACGGCAGGTCGTTCGAGTTCTGGTCGTTCTCCGGCATCAACCAGAAGGCCGCCGTCGAGGACTACGAGGCGGCGCACCCGGACATCGACGTGAAGCTGACCGAGGTCGGCAGCTCGGTGGAGACGGCGCAGTCGCTCGTGACCGCGCTGGCCGGCGGCAAGGTGCCGGACCTCGTCCTGATCCAGGGCGACGACCTGCCCCGCTTCGTGGACCAGCCGCAGAACTTCCACGATCTGCGGGACTTCGGCGCCGACACGATCCAGGACGACTACCTGGACTGGGTGATCGCCCAGAGCACCGGGGACGACGGCACGATCATCGGCGTCCCCACGGATGTCGGCGGCATGGCCGTCGCCTACCGGACGGACCTGTTCGCCGAGGCCGGCCTGCCGACCGACCGCGACGAGGTCGGCGCGCTGTGGCCCACCTGGGACGACTTCATCGAAGTCGGGCAGCGGTACACGGAGGCGACGGGCAAGGCGTTCGTCGACAACGCGGCCACCGGCATCTTCTACCAGGCGGTCAACCAGGGCTCCCTGAAGTACTACGACGACGAGGGCGAGCCGGTCTACCGCGAGAGCCCGGACGTCAAAACGGCGTTCGACTACGCGCTGGACGCCATCGACGCGGGCATCACGGCCGGGCAGAGCTCCTTCTCCGAGGGCTGGAGCGCCGGGATGGGCCAGGGCGACTACGCCGTCGTGGCCGCACCCTCCTGGATGCTCAACTCCATCCGCTCCAACGCGCCCGGCACGGAAGGCAAGTGGGACCTCGCCACGATCCCCGGCGGCGCGGGCAACTGGGGCGGCAGCTATCTGGCGATCCCGAAGAACGCCGAGAACCCCGAGGCCGCGTGGAACTACATCAGGGAAACGCAGTCACCCCAGGGCCAGCTCGACCACTTCACCGACTCGGGCTCCCTCCCCACCACGCCGTCGGTGTACGACGACGAGCGCCTCCAGGGACTCAGGGACCCGTTCTTCAGCGACGCGCCGACCGGACGCATCTACACCGACTCGCTGATCGGACTCGAACCCTTCCCGGTCGGCCGGGACAGCTCAACGATCGGCCAGGAATTCCTGAACGCCATCACCGATGTCGAACAGGGCGGCGGCGATCCGACCGACGCCTGGGAACGGGCCCTGGAAAACATCCGCATCGCCATCGGGAAGTGACACGCCCCCGGACGAGACCACGCGTGTGCCCGGCCGCCGGCCGGGCACAGGCCGGTGAGAAAGCGACGACCCTTGACGACACATCCCAGCCCGGTTTCGGGCACCCTCCGCACGGGCTCGGTCCCGACCCGGATACGCCGGGGACTCGGTGAGCGATTCGCCCCCTACGTCTACATCGCGCCGTTCTACCTCATTTTTGCGGTCTTCGGCCTCTTCCCTCTTCTTTTCACTTTCTATGTAGCCCTGTTCGACTGGAATCCGATCGGCGAGCACACATACATCGGCCTCGACAACTTCACGCGTCTTCTGGACGACCCACGGTTCTGGAAGGCCACCCGGAACACGATCAGCATCTGGCTGCTCTCGACCGTTCCGCAGTTGATCGCGGCGCTCTTCCTGGCCCATCTGCTCAATCACGCGCGCCTGCGCTTCGCGGTCTTCTTCCGCATGACGATGCTCGTCCCCTACATCACCTCGGTGGCCGCGACGGCGATCGTGTTCGCCCAGATGTTTGACCGGGACTACGGCCTGCTCAACTGGCTGCTGGGACTGGTGGGAATCGGCCCGATCAACTTCGTGCAGTCCGGCTGGGGCAGCCACGTCATGATCGCGGTGATGGTGGCCTGGCGCTGGTTCGGCTACACGACCCTGCTGTACCTGGCCTCCCTCCAGGCGGTGCCGCGCGAGACCTACGAGGCGGCCTCGGTCGACGGCGCCGGCGGCTGGAAGCAGTTCACGCACATCACGGTCCCCTCGCTGCGGCCCGTCATCGTGTTCACCATCGTGACCTCCACGATCGGCGGACTCCAGATCTTCACCGAACCGCTGCTCATCTCACGGGCCGCGCCGCTGACCTGCGGGCCCACACGGGAGTGCCAGACGCTCACGCTCTTCCTCTACGAACAGGGCTTCGGCGCCTTCCAGTTCGGGTACGCGGCGGCGATCGGCGTGGCGCTGTTCGTCATGGTCGTCGTCATCGCGTTGATCAACTACCTCCTGTCCACCCGTATCCGCCCGGAGCGATGATGAGCGAAGCGACCGGGGCGACGCCGCCCCGCACCCGGACACCACGACCGCGGCGTTCCGTGGGCCGGGTTCCCTGGTGGGCCTACGCCCTGCTCGTACTGGCGGCGGTTGTCTGCCTGTTCCCCCTGTACTGGATGTTCGTCGTCGCCACGACGGACTCCGCCACCGCCACCGAGATGCCGCCGGAGATCGTGCCCGGCGACAACTTCTTCCACCTCGCCGACCTCGTCTTCACCACCGTCCCGTTCCTCCAGTCCATCGCGAACAGCGTGCTCGTGGCGGGCGCCATCGGCGTCGGGCACGCGGTGCTGTGCTCGCTGGCCGGATTCGCCTTCGCCAAGCTGGAGTTCCGCGGCCGCAACGCCCTGTTCGTGATCGTGGTGCTCACGATGACGGTGCCGACGCAACTCGCCATCATCCCGCAGTACTTGATCATCTCGGAGCTGGGCTGGGTCGACACCCTGCAGGCCCTGATCGTGCCCGGCCTGGCGAGCGCGTTCGGCATCTTCTGGATGCGGCAGCACCTGCTCACCACGCTCAGCGACGAGCTGATGCAGGCGGCCTGGATCGACGGCGCGAACAGTTGGCAGATCTTCTGGCGCATCGCGTTCCCGATCGTCCGCCCGGCCGCCTTCGTGCTGGGGCTCTTCGGCTATGTCACGGCGTGGAACGACTTCCTGTGGCCGTTCATCGTCCTGAAGTCCCCGGACACCTACACCGTTCAGATCGCGATCAAGGCGTTGCAGAACAACTTCGCCATCGACCTGGGTCTCGCGATGGCCGGCTCCTTCCTCGCCACCCTCCCGCTGCTCGTGCTGTTCATCTTTGTCGGGCGCCGCATGGTGGCTGGGATCCTGGACGGAGCCTTCAAGGGATGAGGCACAGCAAGGGATGGGACACAGTAAGGGATGAACGTGCGGATGTATGACAACCCGGTGATCGCCGGGTTCCACCCCGATCCGAGCGTGTGCCGCGTGGAGGAGGACTACTACCTCGTCTGCTCCAGCTTCGAGTACTTCCCCGGCGTACCGCTCTTCCACAGCCGGGACCTGGTGCACTGGCGGCAGGTGGGCAACGTCCTGGACCGGCCGGCGCAGTTGCCGCTGCCGCCCGAACTGCCGGCCTCCGGCGGCATCTTCGCGCCCACCCTCCGCCACCACGACGGCCGCTTCTGGCTGATCACCACCAACGTGGCCGGCGGCGGGAACTTCGTTGTCACCGCCGAGCGGCCCGAGGGCCCGTGGTCCGACCCGGTCTGGCTCGACCTGCCCGGCATCGACCCCGATCTGGCCTGGGCGGAGGACGGATCGTGCTGGTGCGCGTTCTCCTCCGCCTCGGGCATCCAGACGGCCCGCGTCGACCCGCTGACCGGGGCGGTGCTGGAGGGCCCCTGGCCTCTGTGGTCCGGGACGGGGCTCCAGTACCCGGAGGCGCCCCACCTGCACCGCGTCGGCGAGTGGTGGTACCTGGTGCTGGCCGAGGGCGGCACCGAGCGCGGTCACAGCGTCTCGGTCGCCCGCGGCCGGTCGCCGCGCGGCTCGTTCGAACCCGCGCCCGGCAACCCGATCCTGTCGCACCGCAGCACCGACCGGCCGATCCAGAGCACCGGCCACGC
The DNA here is from genome assembly GCF_031845365.1 of Streptomyces litchfieldiae. Classification (NCBI taxonomy): domain Bacteria; kingdom Bacillati; phylum Actinomycetota; class Actinomycetes; order Kitasatosporales; family Streptomycetaceae; genus Streptomyces; species Streptomyces litchfieldiae. The sequence continues at coordinate 11,872 of NZ_JAVREL010000016.1, read as the reverse complement.
GGACCTCGTGTCGGCACCCGACGGCACCTGGTGGATGACGCTGCTGGGCACCCGGCCCACCGGCCGGACCCCGCAGTTCCACGTCCTGGGCCGGGAGACGTTCCTGGCCCCGGTCGAGTGGGAGGACGGATGGCCGGTCGTCGGGCCGGTCCAGCAACGCCATCCGGCCCCGGCCGCCTGGCACCCGTTCCCGCCGCTGCCCGCCCGGGACGACTTCGACGCGCCCCGGCTCGCGCCGCACTGGATCTCGCCGCGCACCCGGCCCGACGGTTCCTGGTCGCTGGGCGAACGCCCCGGCTGGCTGACGCTGACCGCCACGGGACCCACGCTCGACCGTCCCGGCCACACCTTCGTCGGCCGGCGCCAGCAGCACCACGACTGCCGGATCAGCGCCCTGCTGGACCCCGCGTCCGGCCGGGCCGGGCTCTCGGTCCGGCTGGACGAGGCCCACCACTACGACCTGGAGGTGGACGACGGCCACGCCCGGGTGATCGCCCGCGTCGGCCCGCTGCGCCAGTGCGTGGCCGAGCACCCGGTGCCGCCCGGGCCGCTCACCCTCGTCATCGACATCCGCACGACCGACATGCTGCCCCCGTCCGTCACCACCGCCGACGGGGCCGCCGGCGAACCGCTCGGGGTCCTGGCCGGCGGGCCGGACACCCTCGCCTTCTCCGTTCACGCCCCCGAACCGGTGCCGCTGGCCGAACTCGACGGCCGCTACCTGTCCACCGAGGTCGCCACCGGCTTCACGGGACGGGTCATCGGCATGTACGCCACCCGGGGCAGCGCGCACTTCGACTGGTTCGACTACCGGCCCACGACCCCGTCCGCCGTCCCGTAGGCCGTTCCGGTCCCTCGCCGCGGCGGCGTCACGGTGATCGGCGCCGCCGCCCCGGCGCCGCTGTACCGTACCGGCCAGACCGCCCCGCTCCCGGTCCGGCGCCGGAGACGGCCTGACGAAGGAGACGCGCCGATGGCGACGTGGACGAACGACGAGCTCACCCGGATCGGAACGGCGGACGAGCTGCGGATCGCCGCGCTCCGGAGCGACGGCACGCTGCGCGATCCGGTCACCATCTGGGTCGTGCGCCTGGGCGACGACCTGTACGTCCGAGCCGTGAACGGGCGCAACGGTGCCTGGTTCCGCGCCACCCGGGTGCGCCACGAGGGCCACATCCAGGCGGGCGGCGTCGACAAGGACGTCTCCTTCGAGGACGCCGACGAGAGCCTGGGCGACCGGATCGACGAGGCATACCGCGGCAAGTACCGCCGTTACGCGGCGAACATCGTCGGCACCATCGTCAGCCCCCAGGCCCGCGCCGCGACGACCAGGCTCGTGCCGCGCTGAACCGCCGCCGGGCGGCGGCCGGCCGCGCCGGATGCCCGACCCAGGAGGTGACCACCGGCGATGACCGAGCCGAGCGGGCCCCTGCGGCGGGTGCCCGTCCGCCTGACCGGCGAGGCGGACCGGGCCACGACCTTCGAGCTGTTCTTCGACCTGGTCTACGTCTTCGCGGCCACGCGGGTCACCGGCTACATGGCGAACGCGCACAGCGCCCATGGCGTGCTCCAGGGGCTGGTCATCCTGGCCCTGCTGTGGTGGACCTGGGCCGGGTACGCCTGGCTCGGCAACCACGCGCGGGCCGACTCCGGCGTCCTGCGAGCCGGGATGACCGTCGCGATGGCCGCGCTCTTCGTGGTCTCCCTCACCATCCCCGAGGCGTGGAACGACATGGCGGGCGGGCTGTACGGGCCCCTCGTGCTGATGTGCGCGTACCTGATCGTGCGCTGTGTGCACCTGACCGTCTACGCCGTGGCCGCGGTGGGCGACCCGGGGCTGCGGCGCCAGGTCGCCATCTCCGCGCTCCCCCTGCTGGCGGGCGCGCCCCTGCTCCTCACCGGCGTGCTGCTGGGCGGCCGGCGGCAGACACTGCTGGCCGCCTGCGCCCTGCTGGTGGACTGGGGAGGCACCTACCTCACCTCCCGGGAGGGCCACTGGCGCCTGCGCAGCGCGGCGCACTGGACCGAACGCCACGGCCTGTTCGTCATTCTGACGCTCGGCGAGTCCGTCGCCGCGATCGGAGTGGGAGCCGCGCGGCATCCCATCAGCACGCCGCTGCTGGCCGGGGCCGTCCTGGGCATCGCCATCGCCGTCTGCCTGTGGTGGCTCTACTTCGACGTCGTGTCCCTCGCGGCGGAACGGCGGCTGCGCGAGGCGCGCGGGAAGGAGAGGGTCGCGATGGCCATCGACGCGTACACCTACGGCCACTTCCCCATCGTCACGGGCATCATGCTCACCGCGCTGGGCGTCGAGGGGGTCCTGTCGCACGCCGAGGAGAGCACGGCGCTGGGCACGTTCTACGCGTCCGCGCTCTTCGGCGGGCCGACGCTCTACCTGGCCGGGCACGTGCTGTTCAAACGCCGCATGCTCGCCATCGTGAGCGGGCGCCGGCTCGTCGCCATGGCCGTTCTCCTGGCGGCGCTGCCGCTGGCGACCGCCCTACCGCCGCTGGCCGGCCTGGCGGGCGTGGCGCTCATCCTCACGGCGCTGATCACCGCGGAGACGACGCACTACGCGCCGGTCCGCCGCCGGTTGCGCGGCGCGGCGCCCGAGGCCGGGTAGGGCCTGTCGTTTGGATCTCCGTGGATCAGGCTGCGTCGTCTGGCGCCCGTCTGGCAAGGCGCCGGATCGCAGCTCGTACGGATGGGGGCACCTCCCAGCCGCCAGGCTGGGGGACGTACTCGCGCGATTCGGCAACGCAGCCAGGGGGGATGCCAGGGGGCGCGGCCCCGCGGAGATCCAAACGACAGGCCCTCGGCCGGACGGCCACGGGTGCCGGCGCGGCTAGGGCCTGTATCGAGTTCCCGGTCGGATCAGCCCGCGGCGTCAGACGCGGTGCCCCCCCAGGCCCTTGGGGGCCTGGGAGGTACCCCCAGCAAGGCACCGGATCGCAGCTCATACCCGGCCGTATTCGCGCGATTCGGCTGGGGGCACCTCCCAGACGGAGTCTGGGGGAGCGGCGAGGTGCCGTGACTGGCGTCGCGGGCCCGGGCGGGAACTCGATACAGGCCCTAGGGTGGGGAGCCGAGAGACGGGAACGGCCGGAGGTGTCGGTGTTCGACGTGCGGGAGTTGCGTCTTCCGGTGGTGCAGGCGCCGATGGCGGGTGGGCCTTCGACGCCGGAGCTGGTGGCGGCGGTGGCCGGGGCGGGCGGTCTCGGGTTCCTCGCCGCGGGGTACCGGACGGCGGACGAGGTCGCGGACCTGATCGGGCGGGTGCGGGCGCGTACCACCGAGGCGTTCGGCGTCAACGTGTTCGTGCCGCGGCCGGTCCCGGATCCGGCGGGGGCCGCCCGCTACCGGGCGGAACTGGCGGCCGAGGCGGAACGTTACGGCGTGCCGCTGCCGGAGCCGGACCCGGCCGACACCGACGACTGGGACGCGAAGGTGCGGCTGCTCACCGACGACCCGGTGCCCGTGGTGTCGTTCACGTTCGGACCGCCGCCCGCCCCGGTGGTGGCCGCGCTGCGGGCGGCCGGGACCTGTGTGGTCGTGACCGTCACCACCGCGGCGGAGGCGCGCGAGGCGGCGGCGCTGGGCGTGGCCGCGCTGTGCGTCCAGGGCCCGGAGGCCGGTGGGCACCGGGGTACGTTCGCCCCGGCCGCCGACCCCGGCCCGGCGCCGCTGCCCGCGCTGCTCGCGGCGGTCGGCGCGGCCACCGGCCTGCCGCTGATCGCGGCCGGGGGCATCACCACGGGCACCGGAGCGGCGGCGGCGCTGCGGGCGGGCGCGGTCGCGGTGCAGTCCGGCACCGGCTATCTGCTCAGCCCGGAGGCGGGCACCGCCCCGGCGTACCGGGCCGCGCTGACCGACCCGGCGTTCGGGAGCACGGCCGTCACCCGGGCGTTCACCGGCCGGCCGGCCCGGGGCCTGCGGAACCGTTTCATCGACGAGCACGACGCCTCGGCCCCGGCCGCCTACCCGCTGCTTCACCATCTGACCCGGCCGCTGCGCGCGGCGGCCGCGGCGGCCGGCGATCCGCACGGCATGAGCCTGTGGGCCGGCACCGGCCACCGCGACGCCAGGCCGGAGCCGGCGGCCGAGGTGACGCGGCGCCTCGCCGGCGGTTAGGGGCTGGCCAGGCGATCATGTCGGGACTCCCCGGCATTTCCGCTCGACTGGAGAAGACAACCCGATCGGATTAACGTGGAGCGGAAGCCCTTCGTTTCTCCTCATTTTTCCGAAAAGGATAGCGGCAATGGCACGGCATTTCTTTTTCGGGGTGCGTCGACGGAGCAGAAACCGGCGGGCCGGGCGAATACGTTCCGCCTCGTCTCCCGCCCGCCTTTTCGGAATGCGCAGGCGCGGCGCGGAAAAACGTTCCCGGGCGGCCGGGTCACCGACGGCCGCGGCCGGCTCCGCGGGTCCCGTCGACTGGGACGGATTGCGACGGCGCATGCGGGGGGATCTGCTGCGGCCGGGCGACGGCGGATTCGACATGGCCAGGGAACTGTTCAATCCGCTGACCGACGACCGGGTGCCCGCCGCCGTGGCCCGGTGCGCCTCGGTGTCCGACGTGCGCGAGGCGGTGCTGGCGGCGGGCGGCCGGGTGCCGGTGGCCGCGCGCGGCGGCGGGCACTCCTACGTCGGCTACTCGGCGCCGCCCCAGGGCCTCGCCGTCGACCTGCGGCTGATGTCCGGCGTGGAGGTGCTGGCGGACGGCAGCGCCGTCATCGGCGCCGGCGCCGTGCTCGGCGACGTCTACCGCGGGCTCGCGCAGGCCAACCGCTGCCTGCCCGGCGGCACTTGCCCCACCGTCGGCATCGCGGGGCTCACCCTCGGCGGCGGAATCGGCGTGCTCCAGCGCAAGTTCGGGCTCACCTGCGACCACTTGACCGCGGTGGAGATCGTCATGGCGGACGGCACCGTGCGGACCGTCTCCGAGACCTCCTCCCCGGACCTGTTCTGGGCGCTGCGCGGCGGCGGGGGCGGCAACTTCGGGATCGTGACGAGCTTCGTCTTCACCACCGACGCGGCACCGGCGCCCACCGTGTTCCGGCTCCGCTTCCCGGCGGGCCGGGTACCGCAGGTGCTGTCCGGCTGGCAGCCGTGGATCTCCTCGGCCCCCCGCGCGCTGTGGGCCAACCTCAACATCTCGGGCAGCGACACCGCGCCCAAGTGCTCGGTCTCCGGCTGCTACGTGGGTCCGGGCAGCGACTGCGCCCCGCTGCTGGACGACCTGGAACGGCGCTGCGGGGTGCGACCGGACTCCCGCAGCATGCAGGAGGGCTCCTACCTGGACGCGATGGGCTTCTTCAGCGGCAACACCGGTCGGCAGTCATTCGTCGCCTCCTCCCGGGTGCTCGGGCGTCCCACCGACGATCCGGCCGCGCTGGTGCGCACGATGGAAGGGCGACGGGGTATCGCGCTCATTCTCGACCCGCTGGGCGGCGCGATCACCGACGTGCCGCCGGGCGGGACCGCGTTCCCGCACCGCACGGCGTTCGCCACGGCGCAGATCTACGCGAGCGCCACGGCCGCCACCGAGGCGGAGGTGACCCGGAAGGTGGGTGAGGTCGTCGCCGGCCTGGGCGCCCTGGGCGTCGGCGGTGGGTACGTCAACTACATCGACCCGGCCCTGCCGGACTGGGCCGCGGCGTACTACGGCGCCGGCCTGGAGCGGCTGCGCTCGGTGGCCCGCGCCTGCGACCCCCATGGGGTGTTCGCTTTTCCCCAGGGGCTCACGAGGGCTTGACCCGGGAGACACCTGACGGGCCGTTCTCCGGGGCGGGCAGGGCGGCGAGCCAGTCCGTCAGGAGCTGGTTGACCTCCGCGGGGCGTTCCTGCTGGATCCAGTGGCCGCAGCCGTCGAGGATGTGCGAGGCGGCCAGGCCCGGCAGGGTGGTCGGGTAGGCCGCGATGGCGTCGGCCAGCCAGGTGGTGGAGGCGTCCAGGGCGCCGCCGATGAACAGCGACGGCTGGGTGATCGGGGCGCCGTCGACGTCGGCCAGGTCCGCCCAGTCCCGGTCCATGTTCCGGTAGCGGTTGAGCGCGCCGGTCAGCCCGGTTCGCTCGAACTCCACGGCGTAGAAGTCGAGTTCGCGCCTCCCGAGCCAGGCGGGCAGCCGGCCGGCGGGGAACCGTTCGCGCAGCGTTCCGCCCCGGCTCACGTAGTGCGGGTCGGGGCGCCGGGGGCGGGCATGGTGTCGGCGGACAGGGCGGCGTAGAGGCCCGCGAGCCAGCCGCGGACATCGGGCTCGATCTCCGCCTCGGCCCGGCCCGGCTCCTGGAAGTAGGAGACGTAGAACTCCTCGTCGCCGCCCAGCCCCGCGAAGACCTCGCTCGGCCGCGGTTCGCCGCGCGGGGCGTAGGGGACGCTCAGCAGTCCGACCGCGCGGAACACATCGGGCCGGAGCAGGGCCGAGTTGGCCGCGATGCCCGAGCCCCAGTCGTGCCCGACGATCACGGCGGAGCGCTCGCCCAGGGCCCGCACCACGGCGACGTTGTCCGCGACCAGGTCGAGCATCCGGTAGGCGTCCACCGCCGGGGCCGGGGGGAACGCCCGTAGCCGCGGACGTCGATGGCGGCCACGCGGTGGCCGGCCGCGGCCAGCGCGGGCAGTTGGTGGCGCCACGAGTACCAGGACTCGGGGAAGCCGTGCACGAGCAGGACGAGCGGTCCGGTGCCCTGCTCCACCAGATGGATCCGCCCGGCGGGTCCGGGGACGAGACGGTGGGTGGCTTCCGCGGTGGACGGCTGCGGCATGGGGGCTCCCGGGTCACTCGGCGTGGGGCGACACCACGATCATGCGGCGGCCGGGGCCCGGGACACGAAGCCTGTTGCCGGTTCGGCAACGTCCCGGGCGACCGGTCACCGACCGTCCCCGGCGGCCAGTCCCGCCTCATCCGGTTCGAACCGGACGGGGAGGTGCGCGATGCCCCGCATGAAGTTCGAGTGGAGCGGACGCGGTTCGGCCGTGGGCGCGAAGCCGGTGCTGAACGTCCGCAGCGCGTCGAGCACCTCCCTCACCTCGACACGGCCGAGGAAGGCACCGAGGCAGAAGTGAGGGCCGTAGCCGAAGGTGAGGTGCTTGTTGGGCGAGCGCGCGAGGTCGAATGTGTGGGGCTCGGCGAACACCGACTCGTCCCGGTTGGCCGAGATGTTCCACACCGTCACGATTTCATCCGCGCGGACGAGTTGGCCAGCTACCTCAACGTCGTCCAGGGCCGTCCGGCCGAAGTTCATCGCCGGGGTGGACCAGCGCAGCACCTCCTCCGTCGCGCTGTCGAGCGACACCCGGCCCTCGCGCAGCAGCCGCCACTGTTCGGGGTGCCGGCTCAGCGTCCACACCGCGTCGACCATGGCCAGCCTGCTGGTCTCGTCGCCTCCGATGATGAGGCTGTAGCAGTTGAAGACGAGGTCCGTGTCGGAAATCCCCTCGCCCCGCAGCTCGGCCCGCGCCAGGGCGCTGATCACGTCGTCAGTCGGCTCCTTGCGTTTCCGTTCGACCAGGTCGCTGAAGTAGCCGAGGATCTCGTTGCGGGCCAGCCAGGCGTCGGCGGGCGACTGGTCGGCCTCGTCGGAACTGAGCGCCGACTTGGTCCAGCTCATCAGGTCGGGGCGGTCCTCGTCGGGCACGCCGAGCAGCGCCGAGATCGTGATGTTGGGGATGACCGAGGCCACCTCCTGGGCGAAGTCGCCCTCGCCACCGCGGACGAAGTCGGCGACGACGGCGCGAGTGTTGGTCCGCACGCTCTTCCGCACGCGATTCAGCGCGCGGGGAGAGAACGCCTTCAGCATCACGTTCCGCAGATCCCGGTGCCGCGGGCCGTCGGTCACGGGGAGCATCTGGCCCGACGCCGAGTCGCCCCCGGCGAGCAGGGTGACCAGCACATTGCCCTTCTCGGAGGTGAGATTCTGGTTGTCCCGGAACACGGCCATGACGTCGGCGTACCGGCTGATCACCCAGAAGCCGGGGTGCTCACCGTTCGGCGGGTGCCAGTAGGCCGGGAAGTCGGCGCGCAGCCGGCGCCAGTAGTCAGTCAGATCATTGTCGACGAACGTCTGGGGATCGGCGAGGTCGATCGCCAGCATCTCGTCGGTCAGCCGTCGGCGGCGTGCGGTCACGCGTTCACCCCCGTTCCATGGCGGTCCGCAGGCTCAGCGGACGCATGTCGGTCCACACCTGCTCGATGTACTCCAGGCACGCGGCCTTCCCGCCGCTCCTCCCCGCGTCCCGCCACCCCTCGGGGACGTCCCGGTCCGCCGGCCAGATCGAGTACTGCTCCTCGTCGTTGACGACCACCCGGTAGGTGATCGCCACCTCCTCATCCTGTGCCATTGCCGCTATCCCTTTCCCTGTGCGTCGGACACCGAGCCGGCCTTCTGCCCGGCTCGGTCAGTCACCAGCGAGAGCAGCCGCTCCAGACCGGCGTCGATCTGTTCGGGGGTCATGACGCTGACGGAGAGCCGCATCTGGTGTGTGCCGCCGCCCTCGCCGGCGCCGTAGAAGTGCGTCATCGGCGTCCAGAGCACGCCGTGGTGCCGTGCCGAGTACTCCAGCGCGTCGTCGTCGGCGGCGAACGGGACCGTCAGCACGACGAAGAACCCGCCCGCCGGGGCGTTCCAGGTGACCTTCAGTGGTCCGGAGCGCGGAAACCGCCGTTCCAGTCCCTCGCGCAGCAGCCGCATGTTCCGGCGGTAGACGGCGTTCTCGGCCCGGGTGGCCGCGACCAGGCTGCAACCGTGTTCGAGGAGTCTGCCCGCCACGATCGCCTGGGTCAGCGGCGAGGTGTTGATGGTGAGCATGCTCTTCAGCTTGGAGATCTCGTCGGCGAGCAGCACCGTCGCCGAGGTGGCGGTCGCCACTCGCTGGTCCGCGACGAGGTATCCGACGCGGGCCCCCGGGAAGCAGGTCTTGGCCAGCGAGCCGAGGTAGATCACGCGGCGCCCCGTGTCCAGCGCCTTGAGCGTGGGCGGGCGCGGCTCGTCGTCGGCCTGGAACAGCCCGTAGGGATTGTCCTCCAGCAGCAGCAGATCGTGCCGTTCGGCGATGGCCAGCAGGGCCTTCCTGGTGCCGAGGTCGAGGCGGAGACCGGACGGGTTGGCGAAGTCGGGGATGAGGTAGCACGCCCGGGGCCGTTTGCTCGCCGCGCGGGCCGCCGCAATCTGCTCGACGAGATGCCCGAGGTCCACCCCGGACGCCGTCTCGCGCACGGGCCACACCTCGCGGTCCAGCAGGCGCGCGGCGCCCGTGAGTCCGACGTAGCGGGGCGCCACCGCCAGCACGATGTCATCCTCGTGCGCGCACAGCGCGCGCAGGACCAGGAACATGGCCTCCTGGCAGCCGACGGTGACCACGATGGACTGCGGGTCGGCGTCGATACCCTCGTCCAGCCGGAGGTTGCGCGCCAGCAGTTCGTGGATGACGCCCTTGGTCCGGCCGTACTGGAGCACCGTGCGCCGGACCTCGCCCGGGTCCACGCCCTTCTCCCGCTCCAGGTAACGCTGGAAGGTGCGCAGGTGGCGCGGTATGGCGTCCAGATCGTAGAACTCCTCGTGGGGACGTCCGGCGGCGAACGACACGGCACCGGGGAACCGCGCGGCGACCTCGTTGAGGAAGTTCATGGTCTCCAGCGCCGGGTCCACGAGCGACGAGTGGAGGTCCTCGATCAACAGGTCGGGCTCGGCGCCGGTCACCGGAGATGCTCCCCGTCGAGTTCCATGGCGAGGACCCGGCCGATCTCCGCGACGGCCGGGGCGCGCAGCAGGTCCTCGTGCTCCCCGGGAACCGGGTGTATCCGCAGAGGTCCGTCGAGGTATGCCTTCCAGGCGGCGGCCGTCGCCCCGTGCTCCGGCTGCCCGGCCGCGGTGAACAGGACGGTGGGCCCGGCATACGGGGCCGGGGTGTGGGCGGCGGCGAGCCCGAGTATGTGCGCCGCGGCGTCGATCAGCCGGTCGGCCCGCTCCGGCGGCAGCCCGAGGGAGGCGCGCACCAGCCCGGTCACGGTGGCTCGGTCGGGGGGCGTCGCCGTGGCGGGGGCGGACGACCGGTCGAGGCTGGCCCGCAGCGCGGTGAGCGTGGCCGACTCGGCGGCGCCGGGCGGCCCGTCCCCGGGCCCGGACCGGCCGAGGAAGGGGTAGGCGTCGATCAGGGCGAGCAGGGTGACGTCCTCGCCGCGTTCGCGCAGCGCGACGGCAATCGCCTGGGCGATGCTGCCGCCCAGGGACCAGCCGACCAGGCGGTACGGTCCGTGCGGCTGGATCGCGGTGATCCGCGCCGTGTACGCGGCGGCCAGGTCGTCGAGCGTGGCGTGCCGTTCGTCCGTCGCCTGGAGGCCGTAGACAGGCGTGCCCGGGCCCAGATGCGGGAGCAGGGCCGTATAGCTCCAGGCCAGGCCCGTGATGGGGTGGACGCAGAACAGCGGCCGGCCCGTTGTGCCGGTACCGAGGCGGATCACCGGCTCCGGTCGGCCGCGGCCGGCGGTGCCCGCCAGGCGGGGCGCGAGGGCGCGCACGGTGGGGGCGGTGAAGACATCCTCCACCGTCAGGGTGCCGCCGAGCACGCTCTCGATGCGGCCGATCAGGGGGAACACCAAGAGCGAATGGCCCCCCCGTTCGAAGAAGTTGTCGTCGATCGTGACGCCGGGGACATCGAGGACGGCGGCGAACAACTGGCACAGGGCCTCTTCCCGCTGGGTGCGCGGCGGGCTGCCGCGTTCGGCCGTGCGGCGGGGCTCGGGCAGCGCCGCGCGGTCGAGCTTCCCGGCGGCCGTCAAGGGCAGCCGCGCCAGGAAGTCCACGGTGGCCGGGACCATGTGGTCCGGGAGTTCCGCCGCGAGATGGGCGCGGATCTCCGCCGCCGGAGGCACCGCCTCCGGGGCGGCCGGCACCGCGTAGGCCACGAGCCGGTGCGTGCCGGAGGGGTCGGGGAGGGCCGTCGCCGCGGCCTGGGCCACCGCCGGGTGCCGGGCGAGAACGGACTCGATCTCGCCGAGCTCCACGCGGAAGCCCCGCACCTGGACCTGGGTGTCAGCTCGGCCCAGGTACTCCAGCTCTCCGTCGGCGGTCCACCGCGCCAGGTCACCGGTGCGGTACATCCGGGTCCCCGGCGGGCCGAACGGGTCGGGCAGGAACCGCTCGGCCGACAGCGCGGGCCGGTGGAGATACCCGCGGGAGAGCCCTGCGCCCGCCACGTACAGCTCGCCCGGCACCCCGGGCGCCACCGGGCGCAGCCCCTCGTCGAGCACGTACAGCCGCAGGTCGGGGATGGCCCGCCCGATCGGTGAACGGCCGGGGTCCGCCGTGTCCTTCGGGTCCAGCGGCCGGAGGGTGACGTGGACGGTGGTCTCGGTGATGCCGTACATGTTGACCATCTGCGGGGCGTCGGCCGCGTGGCGGGCGTACCAGTCGCCGAGTCGGGCGGGGTCCAGCACCTCGCCGCCGAAGATGACGCGGCGCAGCCTGCCGCCGGCCAGCGGCCGGGGGTTCTCCCGGTCTGCCTCGGCGAGTTGGTAGAAGGCGGACGGCGTCTGGTTGAGCACCGTCACTCCCTCGGCGGCGATCAGGTCCAGCAGCAGCCGCGGCGAACGGCGGATCTCGTGGGGAACGACGACCAGCCGGCCGCCGGTCAGCAGCGCCCCCCACAGCTCCCACACGGAGAAATCGAAGGCGTAGGAGTGGAACAGCGTCCAGACGTCGTCGGGCCCGAAGCCGAACCAGGCGTCCGTCGCGCCGAGGAGGCGGGTCACGTTGGTGTGGGTGACGACGACGCCCTTGGGGGTGCCGGTGGTGCCGGAGGTGTAGATGGTGTAGGCGGCGTTGAGGGGGTGTGAGGGGCGGATCCGGTCGTGGTCCTGGGGGTTGGCCGTGG